>NZ_JBHVWY010000006.1:191055-300101 GCF_042882005.1 Kribbella sp. NPDC058245 | reverse complement strand
TGGAAAGGAAAAGTTGGGTTCTTGGTCCTGTGGTGCTTTCCCTTTTGGGGCAAGACGTAGGACGTCGGGGGGGGGGGGGGGGGGGGGGGAGCGCCCCCGCGGGTGGGGGCCCGCTGCACTCAGATGTCAAGGAACCGGACGTCCTTGGCGTTGCGCTGGATGAAGTTCCGGCGAGCCTCGATGTCGTCACCCATCAGGGTCGCGAAGGTCTCGTCGGCGCGGGCCGCGTCGTCCAGAGTGATCTGCAGCAGCACCCGGTTGGCCGGGTCCATCGTGGTCTCCCACAGCTCCTGCGCGTTCATCTCGCCCAGACCCTTGTAGCGCTGGATCGCGTTGTCCTTCGGCAGCTTCTTGCCCGCCTCGATGCCGGCCTCGAGCAGCCCGTCCTTCTCGCGCTCGGTGTAGGCGAGCTCGGGCGTCTGGTTGCTCCAGCGGATCTTGTACAGCGGGGGCTGCGCGGCATACACGTGACCGCGCTCGATCAGCGGACGCATGAACCGGAACAGCAGGGTGAGCAGCAGCGTGCGGATGTGCTGACCGTCGACGTCCGCGTCGGCCATCAGAACGATCTTGTGGTACCGCAGCTTCTCCTCGTCGAAGTCCTCGTGAATGCCGGTCCCGAGGGCGGAGATGATCGCCAGGACTTCGTTGTTCTGCAGGACGCGGTCGATCCGGGCCTTCTCGACGTTCAGGATCTTGCCCCGGATCGGCAGGATCGCCTGGTACTTCGGATCCCGGCCACCCTTGGCGGAGCCACCGGCCGAGTCACCCTCGACGATGTAGACCTCGCACTCTTCGGGGTTGGTCGACTGGCAGTCGGACAGCTTGCCCGGCAGCCCGCCGCCACCCAGCAGACCCTTGCGGTTGCGGGCCAGCTCGCGCGCCTTGCGGGCGGCGATCCGGGCACTCGCGGCCGCGGTGGCCTTGCGGATGATGTCGCGACCCTCGGCCGGGTTCTGCTCGAACCAGGCGCCGAGCCGGTCGTTGACGACCCGCTGGGTGAAGCCCTTCACCTCGGTGTTGCCGAGCTTGGTCTTGGTCTGGCCCTCGAACTGCGGATTGCCGAGCTTGACCGAGATGATCGCGGTCAGGCCTTCCCGGATGTCGTCACCGGTGAGCCTGTCCTCCTTCTTCTTGATCATGCCCTGGTCCTCGGCGAACGAGTTCACCAGCGAGGTGAGCGCGGCCCGGAAGCCCTCTTCGTGCGTCCCGCCCTCGTGGGTGTTGATCGTGTTCGCGAAGGTGTGCACGGACTCCTGGTACGAGCCGCTCCACTGCATCGCGACCTCGAGGCTCAGCGACCCGTCGGCCTGCGCGGCCTCGAACGCGATCACGTCGCGGTGCACGGTCTCGCGGATGCCGGTCAGGTACTTCACGTAGTCGACCAGGCCGTCCTCGTACTTGAAGGACTGCTCGACCGGCTGACCGTCCTCGGTGTGGTCCGGCCGCTCGTCGCGGATGACCAGCTCGAGGCCCTTGTTCAGGAACGCGTACTCCCGGAAGCGGGTGGTCAGCGTCTCGTACGAGTAGACCGTCGTCTCGAAGACGTCCGGGCTCGGCCAGAAGGTGATCGTGGTGCCGGTGGAGTCCGCCGTACCGACCTCGGCCAGGTCCTCGTCGGGGACACCGATGGTGAAGGTCTGGGTGTAGGCCTTGCCGCCCGTGCGGACGTCGACCTGCAGCCGGTTGGACAGCGCGTTCACGACGGAGACACCCACGCCGTGCAGACCACCGGAGACCTTGTACCCGCCGCCGCCGAACTTGCCGCCGGCGTGCAGAACAGTCAGTACGACGGTCACCGCCGGCTTGCCCTCGGACTCGACGATGCCGACCGGGATACCGCGGCCGTTGTCGATGACCTGGACGCCGCCGTCGGCCAGCAGGGTGACGATGATCTTGTCGCAGAAGCCGGCCAGCGCCTCGTCCACCGCGTTGTCGACCACCTCGTAGACCAGGTGGTGCAGACCCCGCTCACCGGTGGATCCGATGTACATACCGGGCCGCTTGCGAACCGCGTCGAGCCCTTCGAGGACCTGGATCGCGCTCGCGTCGTACTCCTTCTCGACGACGCTGGACTGGATCTCGGTCAGTAGTGCTTCTTCTTCGATGCCTTGCTCTGCGCTGCCGGTGTCCTCTGCGGACGTTGTTTCGTCGATCTCGGTCGGCTCGTCGGTCACCGGCTGTTGTCCTCCTCGGACCCCGCGTTCGCGAGGCATCGCGGCACAGTGGGAGCGGCCACTACAGTGTTGTCAGGGGCGCAGCTCGTCGTACACGGTCTATCTTACCCGTCGACCAAGGCAGAACCTGCCACCAGCCGCCCGAAACTCACCTCAGGGCGTCTTTTCGCCCTCCTCGCCATGTCCCCTCTCGCGGGTGGGGGGCCGGAAAGCGCTCACGGGCGCTCAGTGGCCTCCGGCAGTTTCACCACTGACCCGGTACGGCGGCGCTCCGTCCGGACCGGTCCAGACCGCCCCGCGCGCACCCACCGCCCCTTAGGATCGCTGCCGTGGAGAGTCTCGACGACGTCATCGACGACCTGATCGCCGACCGGGTGATCCGGCGGCATCGACGGATCTGGCTGATCGTCATCGCGGCCGTCGTCGTACTGGCCCTGCTGGTCCTGGCCACCGGCGGCTGGAAGGAGAAGACCGGTCGCTCGGTGCCGACCCTGGTCGCCACCGTCGACGCGCCGGCCACCGTCACCGCCGGCCGCTGGGAGTACAGCTTCAGCAAGGCGGAGATCGTCCGCGAGCCCAAGACCGAGTACTCCGCCGCCAAGGCCGAGCTGCTCGTCTACTTCGAGCTGCGCAACATCGACACCGAGGACAAGAAGAGCGGCTACCTGAACGGCGACCTGGTCCGGCTGGTCCCCGGTGGCGGCAAGGACCTGGTCAAGTCCAACGGCGCCACCTGCCGCAACGAGATCGGCTGGGTGATCGTCTACGGGCTGCCGTCGGAGAGCTGCTTCACCAAGTTCGAGATCGAGCCGGACTTCAGCGCGGACCAGATCGAGGTCGGCATCCTCGCTGAGCAGTACATCTCCGACAACGGGCTGCTCGGCGCCGACGAGGACCCGTACTGGCACTCGCCCGAGGCAGCGGCCGTGGTCCGGCTGAAGCCGACCGTCGTGATCAAGGACGAGGAGAACTAGGAGTGAAGCTCTACCGCCCCGCGACCATCCTGGTCGGCGTCCTCTTCGTCGTACTCGGCGGCCTGACCCGCCTGGCCACCCCCGACCATGTGTTCGACGAACAGAACATCGAGATCAGCAAGGGCACCATCGGTCAGCCGCTGCAGTTCGGCCGGGAGGCGTCGCTGACCGTCGTCCGGATGCAGCTGGCCAAGTCGGTGCTCGACGCGAACTCGTCGTCGGACGACAAGCCGATCGAGACCAACGGTGTGTTCGTCGCACTGGAGTGGGAGAGCACCCGTGGCATCGAGAAGCCGGACAGCCCCCTGCCCACGTTGACCTCGGACGGGGACGCCACCTACGCACCGATCGGGCTGACATACTCCGACATCGAGTTCGGAGCCGCTGGCTTCACGACCTCCGGCGCGATCGTCTTCGAGGTCGACCCGACCCAGCTCGAGGGCCTCACTCTGAACGTCAAGCCGCAGCAGTTCTGGAACGTGCTGAACCGCAAGGTGTCGGTCGATCTCGGCATCCCCGGTGCCGCAACCGCCCAGCAACTGCTCGACAAGGCCGTGGATCAGTACGTGCTCCCCGAGCAGGATGTCCGGGTGACCTCGTGAAGAGCGCGAACCGCGCCGCCCGGCTGGCGGCCCAGATCTCCTTGCTGCTGGTCCTGTTGGCCACCAGCTGCTTCCTGATGCTGAGAACGTACCTCGGCGATCCAGAACAGAACTACAACGACGGCGCGATCGAGCACGTGATCGACAAGGGTCCGGTCACCATCGGCAAGGTCGGCTGGCAACTCGACTCGATGACCGTCTATACCCGCCTGGTCGACGCCAAGGGCAAGGAGATCTCGGTCAACAAGCCGGCCGGCGCGGTCATCGTCGTCGCCCAGTTGCGGGTCACCCCGCTGGACGGCCTGCGGCTGGAGGACGGCGGCTTCCTGTGCGGCGCGAGCCTGCGCGACGACCGCGGGAACATCTGGGCGACGACGAACGCTTTCGACTTCCCGGTACCGACGAGCTGCTCCGACGACGACCACCCGATGGTCCGGAACAAGGCGAACAAGATCGCGCAGATCTTCGTCGTACCGCAGGCGGCCGTGCCGCACCTGCAGGGTCTGCTGGTCACCAATCGCGACGACTACGAGCGGTTCCTGATCACGCTCTGAGGCTTCAGGCAGGGACCGGTATGGCGGGCTTCTTCGCCGCGGCCGCTTCGGTACGGCGCTCGCTGCCGACCGAGATGCACAGGTCGAACGCCGCTGCCAGCAAGGCGATCCGGATCGGCTCGAAGATCAGGCTGCGGATCAGATCGGCGATCTCGTGGTTCATCAGACCCCAGCGCTGGCCGTGGATCCCGATCGCGCGCTGGATCAGCACGAACAGCCAGTCGTCGCCGAGCAGCCAGACCGTGTAGAGCATGCAGACCACACCGAGGAAGACCGGACCGACCCGGACGAGCAGCCGGAACGCGTTCAGCGTCGGGTAGAACTTCTCCCGGAATCCGCCGAGCACCAGGTCCGGCGCTTTGTTGGTCAGGGCAACGAACCGGTTCGGCTGCGGCGCGTCCGGTGCGACCCGGGTGCCGAACCGTCGCTCCAGCCGAGTGCCCGTGAACACACCCTTGCTCGACAGCACCCGGTGCCCGAATACCACGGTCGTGATCGCCAGCCAGGTCAGCGGTTCGGCGACGCCCAGCTTGAACAACGGCCAGAGGGTGTCCCAGGCGAATCCCCAGAGGAACTCGATGCCGGCCGGCAGCGGAATCTTGATGTGGGCCCAGAAGTCCTTCCAGCCGTCCCACCAGTCCACCGACCAGTACCAGAAGTTGCGCTCGCGGAACCAGTTCTTGGCGTCGTCGATCGCGTAGGAGGACACGACGACGGTGAGCAGCAGGAAGAAGGACTCCGCCCAGACCTGCGCGAACTTGACCGGCCGGCTCGGCCACTTGTCGTCGACCGCCTGCAGGGCTCGCCGCAGTACCAGCAGGATGACGATCGCCGGCAGGTACTTGTGCCAGGCACCGTTGTTCAGCTCGAAGAACGCGGATCCCGCCTGCAGACCGCGCTCGACGCTGTTGCTCGTCGACAGCTCCGTGACCTGCCCCTCGAGGAAGCCCCACGCCGACCACACCGCGACCAGCGGCAGCAGCGTGACCGCGATCAGCTCGAGGAAACCCTGCTGCGTCGGGTCCGACGTCTCCTCGGACTTGTTCCGGGCAGCGTCCCGCCAGCGGTACAGCGAACTCGCACAGGTCCGGATCATGCCGATCGAAGCGGTGATCTGGATCAGCACACCAACCGCGAAGACGCCGACGCCGACGCTCCCGTGCGCATGCTCGTCCAGCCAGACCGCCGCCCGCGTGCAGGCCTTGAAGCCCGCGTACCCCACCAACCACCAGGTGGTCAGAGGCAGCAGGTTCCGCCACCAGAGCCGGAACGTGTCTCCGATCAGCTGGACCATCTCGCGGAAGCCATCGACCAGGGTGCGCATCGCGCATGATCCTAGGTCATCCCGGGGCGACCGGGCCCCACGCGGCTAGCCGGGGCGAACCGCTCGCGCACTCACCACACTGGGCTTCGGCAGTGTCAGCCGGAGCACCACCCGCGGCCGCCAGGTCTGCTTCCCGTAGAACTTGAAAGTGCAGTGGTGGTCATCCTGGTACGTCTGGATGAAGAGGTTCCAGGTGAAGTCGTGCCCCATCGTGGAGTCCCACGTCTTGACCGACCACTTCTTGATCGCGTCGGCGCCCCGCTTGGGATTCCCGTCCCACTGCCCGAAGACCTCGGCCCCACACCGCTCATCGTTCTTCCGGACGTTCCAGGTGGCCGACCGTTTGGTCGAGTCGATCGTGTACTGCGACGGTTTGCCGACCCAACTCCAGCAGTACAGGACGGTCTGGGTGTAGGTGCCCACGACATGGTCGCCTCGGTCCGACAGCAGGTTGGCCGTGCCGCGGGCCGTCGTACAGCCGCTACCGCCGGGGGCCGCTGATGCCGTGAGCGGGACCGCGCACAGGGCCACGGCCGCTGAGACTGCCAGAAGACGTCGCATGGTCAGCAACGCTAATCACTCAGGATGACAGGCAGATCACAGATTGTGAGCGATCAGCCGTATGTGTCTCTTGGACCGCGGCCGCCGCGGACTGTGCGGGGGCCGCGGCGCCAACTGGGGGCGTGGGGGCCTTGGACGTTGACGACGGTGACGGTTCCTTCGCCGAGTTCCGCGTTGAGGCGCCGTACCAGGTCAGGGGCCAGGAGCTTGAGCTGCGTGGCCCAGGCCGTGGACGACGTCCGGACGGTCAGGATGTTGTTCTCGTAGGACTCCGGCGTGCAGTGCTGCGCCGTCTCGGGGCCGACGATGGTGGGCCAGCGAGCCATCACACCATGTACGGCGACGTCGACCTCCCAGCCTTGGTCGCGCATCAGCCGGCCGAGCGTGTTGGTCAGCTTCTGCGGGTCGCGGTCGTCGGGGCGCGCACTGCTGATCTGCGCGCCCTCGATACGCGGCCGGCGGCGGCGCTTGACCGGCTTGAAACCGCCATTGGCCGCCTGCTGCTTGAGCCGCCCGGCCAGCGACTTCGCCAGGTCCAGTCCCTGCTTGTCGTGCTCTGCCTCTTGCGAAAACTCAGTCTCCGGCAACTCCGAAGCAACGGCGCTCTCGTCGTCGCTCTCAGAGGAATTCCGGGGTTCAGGCACGACGGACGGTCCCGTCGCCGACGTCGAAGCGCACTCCACTGAGCTCGGCGGGCACGTCCGCGCCGACCGCAGCGGTCACCAGCACCTGCTCAGCCGGGGCGACGAGCTCAGCCAACCGGTCGCGACGACTGGTGTCGAGCTCGGCGAAGACGTCGTCCAGGATCAGCACCGGTTCACCCCCATCCGCCCGCAGCAGCTCGTACGACGCCAGTCGCAGCGCGAGCGCATACGACCAGGACTCACCGTGACTCGCATACCCCTTCGCGGGCAAGTCCCCAAGACCCAGTACGACGTCGTCGCGGTGCGGGCCGACGAGCGACACTCCACGGTCGAGTTCGTCCTGCCGCTTCTCGTGCACCGTGGCGAGCAGGACCTCGGCCAGTTGCTCGCGGGAGGTGACACCGGGCTCGAGCGGGATCGACGACTTGTACTCGAGCCGCGCATCACCCTTGCCGCGGGCAACGGCGTCGTACGCGTCAGCCGTCAACGGGCGCAGGGCTTCCAGCAGTTCAAGCCGGGTGGCGAGCAGTTCGGCACCGGTCCGCGCCAGGTTCGAGTCCCACACCTCGAGGGTGCGGAGCTGTCCCTCGGCGGCACTCGTCCGATTCTGCCGGCGAGCCTGGGAAGCGCTGCGTAGCAAGGAGTTTCGCTGCTTGAGCACGCGGTCGTAGTCCGAGCGAACCCCGGCCATCCGCGGCGCGCGCAGCGTCAGCAGTTCGTCGAGGAAGCGCCGCCGTTCCGACGGGTCGCCCTTCACCAGGGCGAGATCCTCCGGCGCGAACAGCACGGTCCGGAGCAATCCGAGCACTTCCCGTGGCCGCGGTACCGGCGAGCGGTTGATCCGGGCCCGGTTTGCCTTCCCAGGATTGATTTCCAGCTCGACCACGACGTCGCGGTCGTACTGGCTGCGGATCTCGGTCCGCACGATCGCCCGGGGAGCGCCGGCCCGTACCAGCGGTGCGTCGGTCGCCACCCGGTGCGAACCGAGGGTCGCGGTGTAGTGGATCGCCTCGACCAGGTTGGTCTTGCCGTGCCCGTTCGGCCCGACGAAGGCCGTCACGCCCGGAGCGAGCTCGACCTCCGCCTGGTGGTAGGACCGGAAGTCGAGCAGACCCAGGGCGGTGACATACACCTCAGTGCTGAATCGGCGGTGTCGCGTACGACGGGTCGGCCGCGTCGGCACCCTTCACGGCGTGCCCACCGAACTGGTTGCGCATCGCGGCGATCGCCTTCATCGCCGGCGAGTCGTCCTGCCGGGACGCGAACCGCGCGAACAGCGCCGCCGCGATCGCCGGCACCGGTACGGCGTGGTCGATCGCGGCCTCGACGGTCCAGCGCCCTTCGCCGGAGTCATCGGCGTACCCGCGGATCTTCTCCAGGTGGGTGTCGTCCTCGAGCGCGTTGACCAGGAGGTCGAGCAGCCAGGACCGGATCACCGTGCCCTCGCGCCAGGAGCGGAACGCCTCCGGCACGTTGTCGACGATGTCCGCGGCCTCGAGCAGCTCGTAGCCCTCGGCGTACGCCTGCATGATCCCGTACTCGATGCCGTTGTGGACCATCTTCGAGAAGTGGCCCGCGCCGACCTTGCCGGCGTGCACGAAACCGAACTCGCCCTCGGGCTTGAGCGCGGTGAAGACCGGCATCACGGTGGCGATGGTGTCCTTCTCGCCGCCGCACATCAGCGCGTAGCCGTTCTCCAGGCCCCAGACGCCGCCGGAGACACCGCAGTCGGCGAACTTGATGCCCTTCTCGGCCAGCTGTGCGGCCCGGCGGGTGTCATCGGTCCAGCGGCTGTTGCCGCCGTCGATCACGATGTCGCCGGGGGAGAGCAGCTCGGCCAGCTCGGTGACGACCGGGTCGATGGCCTGGACCGGCACCATCACCCAGACGACCTTCGGCTGGTCCGTCGCGGTGAGCTTGCCGACCATGTCGGCCAGGTCCGTCGCGTCGGAGATCTCCTGGTTGTGGTCGAAGCCGACAACCGTGTGACCAGCGTTGCGGATCCGCTGGCGCATGTTGCCGCCCATCTTGCCGAGACCGACAAGGCCGAGCTCCATCGTGAATCCCCTTGTTCTGTTGGCGTTCAGCTGTTCAGGCGGACCGGCATCAGCACGTACCGGAACTCGCTGATCGGGTCACCTTCGAAGTCTCGCACGCCGGTCAGCTCGGCCGGCTTGGTGGCCTGGGTGAACGCTAGGTGAGCAACCGGCGTACCGATCGCACCGAGGCCGTCGAGCAGGTACGTCGGGTTGAAGCCGACGGTCACCGGTTCGCCGACGACGCGGGCCTCGATCGACTCCGATGCCTGCGCCTCGTCACCGCTGCCGGCATCCAGCGTCACGCTGTCCTCGGCGAAGGTGAGCCGGACCGGAGCGTTCCGCTCGGCGACCAGGGCGACGCGCTTGACGGCCTCGACCAGTACGGCGGTCTCGATCCGGACCCGGGTCGCGATCGCGGCGTCGGTCGGGATGATGCCGCGGACCTTCGGGAACTCGCCGTCGAGCAACCTGGTGGTGGCCCGGCGGTTGCCCCCGGACACCTCGCCCTCGAAGCCGACGATGCCGTCACCAGAGCCAGGGGCAGCCAGCGAGACCGTGACGTCCGAACCGGTCATCGCCTTGGCGGTCTCCGACAGCACGCGGGCCGGCACCAATGCGGCGGCCGAGGCGTCGGGGGACTCGGGGTTCCACTGGAGCTCGCGGATGGCCAGCCGGTAGCGGTCGGTCGCGAGCAGCGAGATCGTCGATCCCTCGATCTCGACCCGCACACCGGTCAGCACCGGGAGAGTGTCCTCACGGCCGGCCGCGGTGACCACCTGCGAGACCGCCTGCGCGAAGACGTCGGCCTTGATGGTTCCGCTGGCCGCGGGAAGGTCCGGCAAAGCCGGATATTCCTCTGTGGGAAGCGTTTGGAGCGTGAACCGCGAGCTGCCACAGGTGACCTGTGCCTTCGCGCCGTCCACGGAGAAGTCCACCGGCTGGTTCGGAAGACTCTTGGAGATGTCGGCAACGAGCCGGCCGGAGATCAGGCACTTGCCGGTGTCCGCCACCTGTGCGGGCACGGTGACGCGGACCGAGGTCTCGTAGTCGAAGCCGGACAGGGTGATCTGTCCGTCCCCGGCCTCGACCAGCAGGCCGGCAAGGATCGGAACGCTCGGACGACTGGGCAAGCTACGCGCGGCCCAGGCCACCGACTCGGCCAGTACGTCGCGCTCGACGCGAAACTTCACCGCGGGGTGCCTCCTGATTCGGCTGGGTGCCAGGCAGATCCTGCCACGTGCACGGGTGGTGTTTGCCCATCGGGGATGACGTGGCGCTTTCGGGCGGGTCGCGTCTGCGTCTGCTGAAGGGGTCTGTGGGTGGTGCGGGGGACCCAGCCTGACAGGTCTCGGCAATCGACGCGAGACGAGGTTTTCCCCAGGTTGGGCCGTTCGTTCAATTTGTGGACTCAGATTCCTCTACAGGTTCCATAAGGTTCTTAGCACCTGTGGATCCTGTGGGAAACCGGAGACTTCGCAGGTCAGACACCGAATTGGCCTGTGTACGCCATGTGGACGGCCACCGCTTCGTCTGTTGACGGCCGTGGATGAACTTTTCTGTCCCCACAGGGCGTCCACAACACACACCGAGGTTCTCCACAGTTTTCCACAGCTGTGTCCCCAACCTGTGTGGTCACCAGGGTGGGCCGGCTACTGCTGTTTCGCCTGGTGTTTGATCCGGTTCGTCAGCTCGGTCACCTGGTTGAAGACCGAGCGCCGTTCGGACATCAACTGCCGGATCTTTCGTTCGGCATGCATGACCGTGGTGTGGTCGCGGCCGCCGAACTGCTGCCCGATCTTCGGCAGCGACAGGTCGGTCAGCTCGCGGCACAGGTACATCGCGATCTGCCGGGCCGTCACCAGCACCCGGCTGCGACTCGATCCGCACAGGTCGTCGATCGACAACCCGAAGTACGACGCGGTCTGGCCCATGATCATGCTGGCCGTCACCTCGGGCTTGCTGCCTTCGGGGATCAGGTCCTTCAGCACGATCTCGGCCAGGCTCAGATCGACCGGCTGCCGGTTCAGGCTGGCGAACGCGGTGACCCGGATCAGTGCGCCCTCGAGCTCACGGATGTTGGTCTGCACCTTCGACGCGATGAACTCCAGCACCTCGGGCGGCGCGGTCAGCCGCTCGGTGGCCGCCTTCTTCCGCAGGATCGCGATCCGGGTCTCGAGGTCGGGCGGCTGGATGTCGGTGATCAGGCCCCACTCGAACCGGTTCCGCAGCCGATCCTCCAGCGCCTCCAGGCGTTTCGGCGCCCGGTCGGAGCTGATCACGATCTGCTTGTTCGCGTTGTGCAAGGTGTTGAAGGTGTGGAAGAACTCCTCCTGGGTCTGGATCTTCCCCTCGAGGAACTGGATGTCGTCGATCAGCAGGACGTCGACATCGCGGTACCGGCGCTGGAACTGGGACGCCTTGTCGTCGCGGATCGCGTTGATGAAGTCGTTGGTGAACTCTTCGCTCGACACGTACCGGACGCGGGCGCCGGTGTAGAGACTGCGGACGTAGTGGCCGATGGCGTGCAAGAGGTGCGTCTTGCCCAGACCGGAGTCCCCGTAGATCAGCTGCGGGTTGTACGCCTTGCCCGGTGCCTCGGCGACAGCGACGGCGGCCGCGTGCGCGAACCGGTTCGAGCTACCGATGACGAAGGTCTCGAACGTGTACTTCGGATTGAGCCGCGCCTCGCCCTGTGCCTCGGTGGCCGGCTGGGCCGGTGCCGGTGCACCCGGCGGGCGACCGTCCGGCCCGGACTGGTGACCGAACGGCTGCTGTGCCGGCTGACCGAACGGCTGGTTCGGCTGCGGTGCGTACTGCTGCGCGGCGGGCTGCTGCTGTTCGTACGTCGGCGCCTGCTCCTGCCGCGGTTGCGACATCGGCTGATGTGTCGGCTGGGCGTAGGGCTGTTGGTGGCTCTGGTCGGGATCGGTCAGCGCGGACTGGATGGTCGGCTGGTACGAGCCCTCGGTCCGCATCGGCTCCCGGACGACCGGCGCCGGCGGGGCCTGCGGCTGTAGCTCGGGATCGAGGGACGGGTCGACTGTGACGGCGATCCGGATGTCCCGGCCGAAGCTCTCGGACAGGATCCGCTCGAGGTCAGGCCGCAACCGCGTCTCCAGCTGACCCCGGGTGAAGTCATCCGGTACGGCGACGATGGCGGTGCTCTCGTGCAGCGTGACCGGGCGTGAGTTGGTCAGCCAGGCGCGCTGGTTCGGCGGCAGGCCGGCCAGCACCCGGGTCCAGGCGTCACCGAGATCCATCACGGGTGCAGCCGCTTCGGCGCGCACCGGTGGTTCGACCCGAGGAGCCGGAGCCGGGGCAGCGACCTGAGCCGGGGCCGGAGCGGCGACTGGGGCTGGGGCTGGGGCTGGGTTGCTCGGGATGGTGCTGTCGGCCTCTGCACGTCCATCACCTTCGTTCCGCATCGGCCCGGAGGCCGGTCCACCGCTGACACCCCAGTCGGGTGCCGTGTTCGGTGTCGCGCCAGGTGTTGCACTCGCTTCTTGCTGTGGTGCGCTCTGGGGTGGGCTCGGTGGTGCGCTCTGCGTGTGGGGCTCCGGTGCCCGTTCGATCGGCTGCTGCTCGGCGACTCGTTCTACTGAACTCTCCACCGGAGGTTCGATCGGACGCTCGGGTGCAGGCTCGGGCCGGCTGTACGACGGCTGCTCATCCCGAACCGGTTCGGGCTCCGGCTCGGGGTGGTACTGACCGCTGTTCCAGCTCGCGGTCTGGTCGGTGCGCCAGCTCGAACTCGAGACCGGCGGGGCGGGAGCGAAGTACGACGTACTGGTCGGCAGCTCGGTGGCTGCGCGCTCCAGCTCGGTGCGGTACACGGCCGCAGGGTTGTAGCGCGGTTCCAGCGGCTCGGGCATCGGGATCGGGAGTGAGGGGCTGAGTTGGTTCTCCTGTCGGGGCTCCGGCTCCGGCTGCGGTGCAGGCCGACGGATGGCCGGCGGGGGAACCAGGAAGTCGAGTTGGTCCGGGGTGGGGGCCGGTGGGAGTTCGGAGCGGAAGTCGGTGCCGGGTTCGGGGCGCAGGTCCGCGCTCGTCGTACCGGGCTGTTCGTCGGTGCCGAGGGTGTACCGGTTCAGCGGCGGTTCGCCGTCGCGGCGGTACTTGTCCTCAGGTTGGTCCACTCCTGTGTAGTCCGCCGCCGTGTACTCAGTACCGGCGGAATGGTCCTCGACCACGCGTTGCTCCCCGAATTCCATCGCTGCGGTGGCCGGTGCCCTCCGGAGTGCTCCTCCGGTGGCGCGACCTTGGACCCGACACCGCACTGTCCACACGGTTGTCCACAGTTGTGAACGACGGCTGGATCGGGTTGGTTACCGATGACGGATGCGGGACCTCTGGTGTGAGGGGCTGACGCTAACAAGTCTGCCCACGGTGCTTCAAGCCGTCATCCACAGGCTATGGAGTGCAAATTGGGGGCAACCTGCGGCGTGTCGGGTGGACGCCGGAGCGTAGTCGTGGTGCGTGGTTGCAGTTGGTGATCAGTCTGATCACTGTGTGACGACGAGGGATTTCCACCGCCATCCACTATTCTGTCCACAGGGCCTGTGGATAATTCTGGGGATACCTGGTTTGACCTGTCCACAGGCGCCCACGTACCGTGGATCGGTCGGTGTTGAACCGGCCCTTTCGTGCTGCGCTCCCGGCGGGACCACCTCAGGATTCCGATGGCGTGCAGGACCGCATCAGCGGTAGCTCCGATCCCTGGAGCTGCCGACCATCGAGTTCTCGAGTAACCGGAGTCATTCCAGTGAGCAAGCGGACGTTCCAGCCGAACAACCGTCGCCGGCACAAGAAGCACGGCTTCCGTCTTCGGATGCGTACCCGTGCGGGTCGCGCCATCATCGCCGCCCGTCGGGGCAAGGGCCGCCAGCGCCTCGCGGCCTGAGCGACCCTTCGACGGTGACCACCCCGTGTTGCCTGCGTCGAACCGGTTACGCCGGTCCGACGAGTTCCGTCGCGCCGTCCGTAGTGGTCGGCGAGCGGGACGGCGCGCGGTGGTGGTTCATCTGTTGCCCTGGTCCGGACCGGACGGCGTCCGGCCCGAACCCGCTCGTGTCGGATTCGTGGTGAACAAGGCGGTGGGCAACGCGGTTCTGCGGAACCGGGTCCATCGCCGTCTGCGCGCCGTGATGGCATCCCGTCTTCCGGAGCTTCCGGCCGGCAGCCTGACCGTCGTCCGTGCCCTTCCGTCGTCCGCCTCGGCGTCGTACGACGACCTGGTCGCGGACGTCGACGGCGCGCTGCGTAGGTTGTCCGGTGCAGGATGAGGATCGGTCTCGTGCTGCGCAACCCGGTCAAGGCCGGGATCATCGGTTTTCTGAAGCTGTATCGGCTGCTGATCAGCCCGTTGTACGGGCAGGTGTGCAGGTTCTACCCGAGTTGTTCGGCGTACGCCCTCCAGGCGGTCGAGCGCCACGGTGCGGTGCGCGGTAGCTGGCTGGCGGCGAGGAGACTCGCCCGCTGTCACCCGTGGAACCCCGGCGGCTACGACCCCGTTCCACCCACAGATGTCGACCACCGCGGAGAGTCCGTCTCCGCCAACCAGCCCGGACCGTCGGCGGACGCCGGGCCTGTGCAGCGAGGTGCTTGAGTGACGCTTCTGGCCATCCCCGGTTTGATCCCCGGATTCGCCTTGTGGGACGGGCTCGTGGGCCTGTTCAACACGGTGATGACGCCGTTGTACTGGGCCGTTTCGGCGCTGCTCGTCGGCTGGCACTGGCTGCTCGGCCACGTGTTCGACCCGAACGGCGGCTGGGCCTGGGCGCTGTCGATCGCCGGCCTGACCATCGTCATCCGGACGCTGCTGATCCCGCTGTTCGTGCGGCAGATCCGTTCCAGCCGGAACATGCAGCTGCTGCAGCCCAAGATGAAGGAGCTGCAGAAGAAGTACGGCCACGACCGGGAGAAGCTCGGTCAGGAAATGATGAAGCTGTACAAGGAGACCGGGACCAACCCGTTCTCCTCGTGCCTGCCGCTGCTGCTGCAGTCGCCGATCTTCCTGGCGCTGTTCCGGGTGCTGGACTACGCGGCCAAGGGCCAGTGGCACAGCGAGATCATGAAGCCGCACGTCGACTCGCTGCAGCACGCGAAGATCTTCGGTGCGGAGATCTCGCAGACCTTCCTGAAGGCGAACGGCGACGGCGCCGGCAACGTCAAGATCGTCGCGATCGTGCTGATCATCCTGATGACGGCGACGATGTTCACCACCCAGCTGCAGCTGATGCGCAAGAACATGCCGAAGGAGGCCCTCGAGGGCCAGGCGGCGCAGATGCAGAAGATCATGCTCTACGTCTTCCCGGTGTTCTTCCTGATCGGTGGCTTCAACTTCCCGATCGGTGTGCTCATCTACTGGTTCGTCTCGAACCTGTGGACGATGGGCCAGCAGTTCTACGTGATCCGCCGCAACCCGGCACCCGGCACTCCGGCGTACGACGCCATGGAGGCCCGCAAGCGTGAGCACAACAAGCGCGCCGGCCGTCCGACCGACGAAGGCCTGGCCGGCGCCGGCGATGCCGAGAGCGACACCCTGACCGATCGTCGTCCGGGTCAGCGTCAGCAGCCGAAGCGTCAGTCGCGCAGCGACCGCAAGACCGGTCCTGTCGCGGGTGAGCCGGCGGCCTCGTCCAACGGCCAGGCCGCGGACGAGCCGACGTCGAGCACCCCGCAGCAGAGCGCTGCCAAGAAGCCTCAGGCCGGTGCTGCGAAGAAGCAGCCGGCCGGCAAGAAGGGATCGGGCGCCAAGCGTCAGCCCGCGGCGAAGACCGCCGCGCAGCGCCGGGCCGCCCAGAAGAAGCCGGGCTCGCGCTGATTGCGCCTGCCGCTGAGCTTGCTGCTGTGCCCTTGTTGCGATTGACCCTGGGTCCCCGTGGGGCGGGCCTCGACATGATGAAGGAGTTGCCGTGAGCGACGGCCTGGAGAACACCGAGTCGGCGAAGCCGACCGCTGCGGACCGACTGAAGGCCCTGGAGGCGGAGAGCGACATCGCCGCCGACTACCTCGAGGAACTGCTGGACATCGCCGACCTGGACGGCGATATCGATATGGACATCGACGGCGATCGGGCCGCGGTGTCGATCGTCGGCGCGGACCTGAAGAACCTGGTCGGTGAGAACGGCAAGGTCCTGGAGGCACTCCAGGAGCTGACCCGGCTGGCCGTCTACCGGGAGACCGGTGAGCGGTCGCGGCTGATGCTGGACGTCTCGAACTTCCGGGCCAACCGGAAGGCCGAGCTGGAAGAGGTCGGTCGCAAGGCGGTCGACGAGGTGAAGGCCTCCGGCGCCGCGATCAAGCTCGACCCGATGACGCCGTTCGAGCGCAAGGTGGTCCACGACGTCGTGGCCGCCGCCGGCCTGACCAGCGAGTCCGAGGGCGAGGAGCCCCGGCGCCGCGTGGTCGTCCAGCCCGCATGACCGATTCGGATTCCGTTTCACGTGAAACGCCGCCGCTCGTGGAGAAGCTTTATCCACGGGCGGCGGCGCCGCTTGCGGCCTATGCCGAACTGCTCGCCACCGAAGGCACCCTGCGCGGTCTGATTGGTCCACGCGAGGTTCCGCGGTTGTGGGACCGGCACCTCTTGAACTGTGCGGTTCTCGAGCGCCTGATTCCCGAGGACGCCTCAGTGGCGGACGTCGGTACCGGCGCCGGCCTGCCCGGCATCGTGCTCGCGATCGTCCGTCCCGATCTGCAGATCGACCTGGTCGAGCCACTGCTCCGTCGTACGACGTTCCTGGATGAGGCTGTCGAGGCGCTTGGCCTCGAGAACGCCACGGTGGTCCGCGCGCGGGCCGAGGATCTGCCCCGGGCGTCGTACGACGTAGTGACTTCGCGGGCAGTTGCGCCGTTGGGCAAACTGGCGGGGTGGTGCCTACCGCTGTGTGCCGAAGGGGGACTGATGCTGGCGATGAAAGGCTCGTCCGCGGAGGAAGAGTTGGAGGCCTCCGAGGACGAGTTGTCGGCACTCGGAGCCGAGCTCTGGCACATTCATCAACTCGGCACGGATGAACTGGCCCAGCCGACGACTGTCGTGAGTATTGTGGCCGGACGTGCTGCAGGGGGATCCCGGAGCGGCCAATCTCCATCAGGTAAACGGCGCAGGAGGTGAGTGGGTTGGTGAGTCGTGCCCTCGGGTGGCCCGAGAAGAGCACCGGGCAACCGAGTAGGTCACAAGGCATCGGCTGGCCAACAGACTCCTCCCCGACCACCGTCACCATCGCCGACCCCCCAACCCCCGGCAATTCCGTCCCCACCGGAACTCCTGACACGCCCGAGCCGGTCGCAGAATCCGCCCCTGCCGAGGCAACTCCCGTGGATGCCGTTGCTGTGGACGCCGCCCCGGTCGAGACTGCCCAGCTGGACGCCAGCGCCGTAGACGCTGCTCCGACGGACTCCGCGGCCGCTGGATCTCGTCCGGTTGGATCCCTTCTCACTGAGGCTGCCCCCCCGCAGGCCGCCCCGGCAGACAGTGCCTCTATAGAGAGTGTTCCTGTAGCCACCCCGACGGACGTCATCCCCATGGACGCCACTCGCGTCGAGAACGCCACTCCCGTCGAGGACGCTCCGGCTGACGTCACACGTGTGGATGCGAGCCACGCAGACGGCGTTCCCAATGACGGTGCTTCCTCCGGGACTCCCGCGGCCGACATTGCCGCCGTCGAGCCCAACCCGTCCGATACTGCCTCCTTCGTGGTCGCCTCTGGTGACGCCGACCTCGCGGAGGTCGCCACCGAGTCCGATTCCGACGACGTCGCCCCTGCGGAGGCGTCATCGGGGGAGAGCGCCCCGGACGGAGTTGCGCCGTACGGCACCAGCTCCGTGAAGACAACGTCGCCGGCGGTCAATTCTCCGGTCGCCACCTCCGGGGACACAACCTCCTCGGTCGCCACCTCGGGGGACGCCACCCCCTCGGTCGCCACGTCCTCCGCGGTTACTGCGGACGCGGGTTCGGTGGCGCCTGTGGAAGGCGCTCCGGTCGACCCGGCTTCCGGGGAAGCGCCTGCGAGCGGCCCCGAATACCGGCCGCCGGCCGATGGGTCGGCTCTCCGCGCCGCCGCGGCCAGTGGTCTCGATCTCACTCCGCCAGCCACGCCGGATCCCGTTTCACGTGAAACGGCGAGTTCGGGAGATGATGGCGTTTCACGTGAAACGGCGTCCCTGGTCGACGCCGACACGGACCTTGCCGAGTCTCCACCGCCTGTGGATGACGACCGTACGAAACTGCCCTCTTACGCGGGGATTCGTCCACAGAGGCCTGTGGATGAAGCTGGGGGCAGACCCGCACCAACCCCCACTGACATCCTCTTCGGGCCAAGTCCCGCACCTATTGGAATGGGCGCTATGACTGCCGCACAGATCGCCGCGCGGGCCACGTCGGACGAGCTTCAGCGACGACTTCTCGAGACTCCGATCGCCGCCGCCACCGAACGGACCCTGCTGGTGAATGAAGGACGCACAATGGGCCGCGAGTTCCCGCTGCCCGCCGAGACCCGGGTCTTCGTTGTCGCCAACCAGAAGGGCGGCGTCGGCAAGACCACCACCACGGTGAACGTCGCTGCCGGCCTGGCGCTGTACGGCGCCCGGATCCTCGTCATCGACCTGGACCCGCAGGGCAACGCCTCGACGGCCCTCGGTATCGACCACTCCGAAGGCACCCCCGGTGTCTACGAGGCGATCATCGAGAACGAGCCGCTGAGCAAGCTGCTCCAGCCGTGTGCCGAGCATCCCGGCATCCAGGTGATCCCCGCGACCATCGACCTGGCCGGTGCCGAGATCGAACTCGTCAGCATCGTGGCGCGCGAGAGCCGGCTGAAGCGGGTCCTCGACGCGCACCTGGCCGAGACCGAGGCCGCCGGCGAGAAGTACGACTACGTTTTCATCGACTGCCCGCCGTCGCTGGGTCTGCTGACCGTCAACGCGCTGACCGCGGCCCGCGAGGTACTGGTTCCGATCCAGAGCGAGTACTACGCGCTCGAGGGTCTGTCCCAGCTTCTCCGCCACATCGACATGGTGAAGTCGCACCTGAACCCCGGGCTCGACGTCTCCACCATCCTGCTCACCATGTACGACGCCCGCACCAAGCTCGCTGGTGAGGTCGCGGCCGAGGTTCGGGGTCACTTCCGGGACGCGGTACTGCGGACCGCCGTCCCGCGCTCGGTCCGGATCTCGGAGGCGCCGAGCCACGGCCAGACCGTGCTCGCCTACGACCCGGCCTCGGCCGGCGCACTGTCGTACCTGGAGGCTTCGCGTGAGATCGCCATGCGGAACAACCTCGAGGAAGCCCGATGAACACCCGACTCGGCCGCGGCCTGGGCGCGTTGATCCCCAGCAATCCCGCGCCCGGCACTCCGCCGACCCTCGGTAGTAAGTCGCACTCGATCCCCGGCGCACCGCCGATCGCGAGGCCCGGTCCGGAGCTGGCCGCGGTTCCGGGCGCCGAGTTCGCGGAGATCGAGGTCGGGAAGATCACCCCGAACCCGAAGCAGCCGCGCTCCGTCTTCGACGAAGAGGCGATGGAAGAGCTCGTCCACTCGGTGAAGGAGATCGGCCTCCTGCAGCCGATCGTCGTGCGCCGGCTCGACGACGACAAGTACGAACTGGTCATGGGCGAGCGCCGCTGGCGCGCCACCCAGGCCGCCGGCCTGACGACGATCCCGGCGATCGTGCGGGACACCTCCGACGACGTCATGCTCCGCGACGCGCTCCTGGAGAACCTGCACCGCAGCCAGCTGAACCCGCTCGAAGAAGCGGCTGCGTACCAGCAGATGCTCGACGACTTCGGCTGCACCCAAGAGGTCCTCGCCAGCCGCATCGGTCGCTCCCGCCCGCAGATCTCCAACACGCTCCGGCTGTTGAAGCTCCCCGCCGGCGTCCAGCGCCGCGTAGCCGCCGGTGTGCTGTCGGCTGGCCACGCCCGCGCGCTCCTCGGCCTCCCCAGCGGTGACGCCATCGAGCGTCTCGCCCAGCGCATCGTCGCCGAGGGCCTGTCTGTGCGCACGGTCGAAGAGATCGTCGCCCTGGGCGACATGAACGGCGACGACCCGACGCCGGCCCGCCGCCGCAACAAGCCGGTCGCGCCGCGCCTGGTCGACCTGGCCGACCGCCTCTCTGACCGCTTCGAGACCCGCGTCAAGGTCGACCTCGGAAAGACCAAGGGCCGCATCACCGTCGAGTTCGCGACCATCGACGACCTCGAACGGATCGTCACCCTCATGGACCCCAACAAGCCCACGACCTAGCACCCCGCGTATCCCAAGCCACGGCCGCCCGGCCGACGGGCACCGACCGCGCCGACCTGACTGGGGAGGATGCAGGACGGAATCGGGTGTGGCTCGGGTGGTGGATCCTCCCACTGTGCTTGGTGAGGTACTCGTGCCTCCCCGAACCGGTTTAGGGAGCGATAGCGCGACAGGTCCGGGCTGGGGCGAGGACCTGCACCACCGTCCAAGTGCGTTCCTGGCCCGTCCGGTATGGCGCGCTGAGCGTGAACCGCGCGAGTCGCGCAGAGTTAGACGGTGATGGCGGTCGGCCAGGCCATCACCACTGGTTCGTTCGGCCGGTTGCCCGCCTGCGATCGCGAGGTGCCGGCCGGTTGTGATGGCCCGGGCGTCCGGAACACCGCGGTGTACCGACGGACGGGTAGTGGTTCGTTCAGCGACATGCCGACCCGCGTGCCAACACAGTCGCCGACAGGTTACCGAGGACCACTACCCGTTGGCCGGTACACCTTGCACCTGTGCCGCAGTCGGCCAGAGCCAGGCCACGGCGTGCAGCTCGCCCATCGTGGCCAAGGTGTCCGGCGAGCTGCACGAGAAGTCGCCCATAGGCGTCTAAACCGCACCCCTACGGCTGCTCGACTCAGGCACTAACCCGAATGACCGAAGTCAGGTCATCGGGTCGGCAGCTGAGGCCCGGTCGAGCTGTCGTTGTGCTGGAGCGGCTTGCGGGGCGATGTCTCGCGCCCGGGCGGCCTCGCGGGGCACATCAGTCGGAGGTCGGAGTCCGCGGGGTGAGTGATTCGCGGTGCGATTTGTGCCGGCTGCTGGCGGGCTGGTGTGTTCAGGCGGCTGGGTGCTGAGGATGCGGATGGGACGGCCAGTCAGTTGTGGCTCGAGCAGCGCGCGGGACCGGGAGGTCTAGCTGAGGGAGCCGGCGTTCTTGTGGTCTCGGTGGCGCGCAGCTGGGTGGTGGTTTGGGGCTGGGTGCGGAGGTCGATATTCCTCTGTGGGGCGGATTCTCCGGGCCGGATGGGGTGGCCTTCTTCTCGCCGTGCCTGTTTCGAGGGCGCTCAGAATCGCGTTCACAGAGGAATATCGGCACCCCGAGAATCGCGTAGATATGTCGACAAAACTACTTGATGACACGCGGCGTGGTTCCACGTGAAACATTGCGGGTCGCGCGGATGAGGTAGGTGGGCGGCTGAGGGGCCCAGGCCGCCGTACATGTCGGCGACGGGGGACTCGGCGAAGTGGGTGAGGTGGAGGCCGGCGGTGAGGAGCGCGGTGATGATGTCGGAGGGCGGCCAGACGAAGGCGGTGAAGGGCGGGGGTGTTGGGGTGTCGCGGGCGCCGGTGGGCAGCTTGGCGTTGTCGATGGTGGAGCGCGGCGCGGTGCGGCCGAAGTAGTCGGTGGTGACGGTGACCGTGTTCGGGCCGGTGACAGTGACGACTTCCCAGATGGGGTGGTGGTCGGCGAGGAGGATTGAGCCGCCGGGGCGGAGGCGGTCGGCGATGATCGTGGCCCAGGTGGTGAGGTCGGGAACCCAGCAGATCGCTCCCCAGCTCAGGTAGATCAGGTCGAGATCGGTGAGGTCTGCGGGAAGGTCGAGCATGTCGGCTCGGCGGAAGTCGACCGGGATACCTGCCTCGGAAGATTTCGTCCGGGCGAGGTCGATGGCGACCTCGGAGATGTCGACGCCGGTCACCGAGGCGCCGAGGTTCGCCCAGGAAAGGGCTTCGTCGCCACAGGAACAGGCGAGTTGAAGAACCCGGCGGCCCGCGACATCGCCTGCCGCCTCCACCTCCTCGGGGCTGAGTGCGGAGCCGCCCTCGGCGAAGAAGGCGGCCGGCCGGCCAAGCCGCTCGCCGTGGATCGAGTTCCAGCTGGCCCTGTTGGCTGCGGTGATGTCACGGAGCCGAGGGTCGACCAGGTCCTGAGGCGCGCTCCGCAGATCGGTGCCGGCGAGGGCTGCTGTCTCTAGCGGGGCGGGCTCCGACGGAACGGCGTCGGCGGAGGCGTGGGGCGGGGGCGGGTCGGCGTTGGGTGGCATGAGGCCGACGGTAGGGCGGGTGGATGGGCCGCCCAAGTGGTTTAGCGGCCGAGGAGTTCGTGGGTGGTCTTGCGCTCGGCGTAGAAGGACAGGAACGGGATAGTGCCGGCTACTGCCATCAGGACCAGGCGCGGCAGAGTCCAGCGGACTCGGCGGAAGAGGTCAAAGGTGGCCAGGAGGTAGACCACGAAGAGGAAGCCGTGGAGGGGGCCGATGACGTTCACGGCGGCGGCGTTGTCGCCGAGGTACTTCAGGGGCATGGCGACGAAGACCAGCAGGAGCAGCATCACGCCGACGATGTAGGCGATCACCCGGTAACGGGTCAGGGCGCCGCGGACGGCGGGGGTGAGCTGTGCGCTGGCAGTGGTGGCGGGGTCCGCTGGTGAAGTCACGCTGAAACGGTACCGCTCGTCCCCACAGGCTCAACCGGGCGGTCCGACTCAAGCAGTTCGGGGTCGTCCTCGTCGGAACCGCGGTGCGCGTCGAGGACCATGCGGGCCCACATCCAGAGGGTGAAGGCGGCGAAGATCCACCACTGGAAGGCATACGCCACGTTCCGCAGGCCGGCGTGATCCGTCGGGGGAGCAGGCGGTGTCACCGCGGTCGGCGCCGGCGAAGGAACGGTGCCGGAGTCCAAAGCAGTCTGTACGACGAAGGCGTCGTACAGGCGGTAGTCGACCATGTGGACGAGCGTGGGGATCCGGAGCGACGAGAGCACTCGGCCCTTGGCGGCATCGCCGGATGAGTCCGCGGCCTCGGAGGAGATGACCGAACCGGACAGCTGTACCGGCCCACTCGGCGCGGCGACAGCGGGATCGCTCACCGATGCCACCCAGCCGCGGACGACCATCACCGCACCGCTGTCGAGCTTCACCGGGCTGACCACCCAGAAGCCGTTCTCGTTGCCGTTGCGTCGGTCGGCGATGAAGACCTGGTCAGCGGCAGGACCCCAGGTCCCGGCGACCGTCACGCGTCGGCCAACAGCCTTGGCCGGAAGGCCATCGTCGACGGAGAACAGCGACTGCAGAGCGACCGGCGCCGCCTGGGCTTGCTTGGCAGTGGCTTCGGCAGTCTTCGACCGATAGACGTCGAGCTGCCAGACGCCGAGGACCGACATCACCGCAGCGATCGCCAGCGCGAGCAGCAGTAGCGCCGACCAGCGTGGGGAGAGGGCCGTCCGCCAGAGCGGTCGTTCCGGTGTCATCTCAACGAGCCGCGGCCGCAGCCAGCAGGTCGCGGCACAGCACGCCGAGCTCGATTCCAGCTGCCTCGGCGGCGAGCGGGACCAGCGACGTCTCCGTCATCCCTGGCGCAACATTGACCTCGAGGAACCACGGCACACCGTCCGCGTCGACGACGAGATCCGACCGCGACAAGTCACGCAATCCCAGCGCCACATGGGCGGTCACAGCTGCCGCAGCGCAAGCGCCCGCAACCTCAGCAGCCAACCGAGCCGGTACGACGAACTCCGTCGCACCCGCCGTGTACCGCGCCTCGTAGTCGTAGAACCCCGAGTCCGGAACGATCTCGACCGCCGGCAGCGCACGCGGTCCATCGCCGGTGTCCACCACCGTGACCGCGACCTCGATGCCATCGACGTACCGCTCGATCAGCGCAACAGGCCCGTACGCGTAGCAGTTCACCATCGCCGACGGCAGCTCTTCGGCTGAGCGCACGATCGATGCACCCAGGGCCGAACCACCACGGGCCGGCTTCACCACGAGCGGCAGACCGATCTGGTGGACGACCGCCTCCATCAGCGCAGCAGCGCCGAGCTCGCGGAAGGTGTCGTGCCCGAGCACGACCGACTCCGGCGTGCGCAGTCCGGCCTTGCCGACCATGGTGGCCGCGACCGGCTTGTCGAAGGCGGTGCGGCACGCGGCCGCGTCAGCGCCGACGTACGGAACGCCGTACAGGTCGAGGACCTGGCGCAGGGCGCCGTCCTCACCGGTCACGCCGTGCAGGACGGGGAAGATCGCATCGGGTGCGTCCTCGCGGAGCCGGTCGACCAGGCTCGCGTCGACATCCCGCTGCTCGACCTCGACACCCACGCTGCGCAGGGCTTCGGCGACGCGGCGGCCCGAGCGCAGCGAGACGTCCCGCTCATGCGACAGTCCGCCGGCCAGTACCAGCACTCGACCCAGATCACTCATCACACATTTCCCGATCACTCGAAGGCGACATCCGGCGGGCGCCGGTCCCGAGGCCCACTGGAACGGTACCGCTACCGAATCAACGATCCCCTGCCGCCTGGAGATCCATAGCGCAACCTTTGCCCAGAAGGGCTAACTCAACTCCGGCCCCGGCGCTTCGTAGCCGTGGCTCGCGCCTGGGGTCAGCGGCCCGAACGTCTGCCGCAGCTCCAGTTCCTCGTTGATCACCGCGGCCAGTCGCGAGACGCCCTCGGTGATCCGCTCCGGCGTCGGGTGGCAGTACGACAACCGCATGCACTGCGAACCGAAGCCGTCCGCGAAGAACGCCGTACCGGGGACGTAGGCGACGCGCGCCGTCACTGCTCGCGGCAGCATCGCCTTGGCATCAAGGCCTTCCGGCAACGTCAGCCAGACGTAGAAGCCACCACCGGGCCTGGTCCAGGTCGTTGCTGCAGGCATCTTCTCGGTCAGGGCCGCGAGCATCGCGTCCCGGCGCTCGCGATACATCTCGCGGAACTGCTTCACCTGGCCGAGCCAGTCATGCCTGGTCAGGTACGACGAGATGGCCAGCTGACTGAACACCGGCGGACACAGGGTGGCCGATTCCTGAGCCAGCACAAGCTTCTCCCGCACCGCGTGGGGTGCAACCACCCACCCGACCCGGAAGCCCGGAGCAAAGGTCTTGGAGAACGAGCCGAGGTAGATGACGCCTTCGCGGTCCTCGGCGCGCAGTGCGCGCTGAGGTTCACCGTCGAAGCCGAGCAGACCGTACGGGTTGTCCTCGAGGATGAGCAGATTGGCCTGCTGGCAGATCTCCAGCACCCGCTTGCGGCGCTCGTCGGACAGCGAAACCCCGGCCGGGTTGTGGAAGTTCGGAATCGTGTAGAAGAACTTGATCTTCTTCCCCGCGGCGCGAACCGACGCGATCGCCTGCTCCAGCGCCTCCGGTACGACGCCGTTGTCGTCCATCGCGACGTGCACGACCTCGCACTGGTACGCACGGAAGACACCAAGCGCACCGACGTACGACGGCGCCTCGACGATCACGACGTCACCCGGATCGCAGAACACCCGCGTCACCAGGTCGACCGCCTGCTGGCTGCCGACCGTCACGCAGACGTCGTCCGGGTGCGCCTCGATACCCTCCAGCCGCATCACGTCGCAGATCTGGTCCCGCAGGCCGGGATCACCCTGGCCGGAGCCGTACTGCATCGCGACGGCGCCGTGGTCGATCACCAGATCGCGGACCGCGCTGCCCACCACATCGAGCGGCAGGCCGGCGATGTTCGGCATCCCACCGGCGAGTGAGACCACTTCCGGCCGGCTCGCGACCGAGAACAGTGCGCGGATCTCCGATGCCGTCATGCCCTTGGTCCGTGCTGCGTACCGGTCGACATAACTGTCGAGACGGGTCTGCCGGACATCGGGCACGTCAGTACTCACGGAGCCACTCCACAGGTCTACGAGGGGAAGGTCACCAGGCTAACCCCGATAGCCCGAACGCGCCTGGGCTGTGGAACGGCGCGACCTCTCACTACCATGCCTTATAGGGGCAGTACGGCGGAAGGCGGACGGGTATGAGCGTGGGCAAGACTGTCGGCGTCGCGGCCGGTGGAGTGCTACTGGGTGTGCTGGCCGGGTTCGCCGGTGAGCTCTTCCGGCGGCAACCAGCCGCGAAGGTGCAGCAGCGGTACGTCGCCCCCCGGGCGGCCGAGACGCCGGAGGTGCGGCCACCGGCTCCCGCTCCGGCCCCGGCGACCCGCTGAGTGGACGGGTACGCAAGGTGACGGAACTAACAGTCCACATAACGGCGATCTGATGACCCGCCGGCTGGAACCGCTGACTCTCGCTACGCTCGGCGAGATACCGGCGCCATGCCGTGACTGCGTCTTCTGGGAGCTCGACCCGGTCGCCGCCCGCCAAGCCTGCCGCAACGGTGACACCGCGCTGGAGAAGGAAGCGTGGCTGTCCCAGCTCCTCCTCGACTGGGGACCCGCCGGGGTGGTGATGTACGTCGACGACGAGCTCGCCGGCTACGCGATCTACGCCCCCTCGGTGTACCTCCCGCGGATCCAGGCGTTCCCGACCGCGCCGGTCAGCCCGGACGCCGTCGTACTGGCGACGGGGCGGATCCTGCCGCGGTACCTCGGGCTCGGGCTCGGCAAGGTGCTTGTCCAGGCGGTGGCGAAGGATGTGCTGAAGCGCGGCTTCCGGGCGCTCGAGGCGTTCGGTGACTCGCGGTGGGACGGGCCTGGCTGTGTCTGGCCGACCGACTTCCTGCGGGCGGTCGGCTTCGGCGTCGTCCGCGAGCACCCACGGCATCCGCGGCTGCGACTGGATCTGCGCTCGACGATCACCTGGCGCAGTGAGATGGAGGCCGCGGTCGAGCGACTGATGGGCGCGATCCGGCCGGAGCAGGCGCCGCCGGTCACAGTCCGGGAGTCCGCACCGCCGGCCCGGACGCCCTGATGCTCTGGCGGCTCCTCGCCGACGTGATGCTGGTGCTGCACGCCGCGTTCCTGCTGTTCTTCGTCGTGGGCGGATTCCTCGTCTGGCGGTGGCCGAAGGTGGTGTGGGCGCATCTCGCGGTCGCGATCTGGAGTCTGGCGATCGTCGTCATCGACTACGACTGCCCGCTGACCGGCGCCGAGAAGTACTTCCTGCGCCGCGGTGGCGAGGACGTCTACGCCGGCGGCTACATCAACCACTACCTCAACGGCACGATCTGGCCGGAGGGCGCGACGCCGGTCGCGGAGAAGGTCGGCTTCGCGCTCATCGTGATCTCGTACGTCGGCTTCTTCGTCCTCCGCAGCCGTCGTCGATCGAGGGTCGGCTCAGTGAAGTCCCCGACGTGAACGACCGTTCGGCGAGGGACAGGAGTGGACTTTCGCGTCCGGGCGGCTCGACGTGCTGCCCGGTCAGCGCTTTCGTCGTCGTACCGCTGTCGCTGGTCGCGCTGCGGGCTACGCCTCGTTCGGGCGTAGCACCCCTTCGACCACGGTCCGGAAGGTCAGCCACTCTTCCTTGCCGGAGGCAAGCATCTTCTGTCCGGACGACGTGAGCTGGTACGTGCGCCGCTTCCGGCCCCCGACCGTCTGCCACTCGCTGGCCAGATAACCGGCGCGCTCCAGTCGGCGCAGGGCCGGGTACAGCGTGCCGGTCGGCAGGTCGAGGGCACCACCGCTGCGCTCGAGCAGCGCCTCCATGATCGCGTACCCGTGCAGCGGGTCGTGCTCGACAACCGCCAGGATCATCGGGTCGAGGTGTCCCCGCAGCACGTCTGCCTTCATGCTCTGCCCTTCATGTAGGCAGTCTACTCATATCGCGAGCTCCACACCCGGGCCTTGTAGATCTCGGCGCCGGTGATCTTCCGGGTGGCTGTCCCCGGTACGGCGAAGTTGACCGTGTCGGTGCACCAGTCGGTCCGGCAGCCACTCTTCGGGGTGGTGCGAACCTCCTGTGCGTTCGGCATGCTGCTGATGCTCTTGATCCCGGCCTCGTTCAGCGTCGTCACGATCGTCGCGGTGGACTTGCTGACCTGGTAGACCTTCGAGCCCGTCGATACCCAGAGCAGGTCGTGGTTCTCCAGGACCGGCGTGAGGTCGTGACCGCCGCCGGTCAGTCCCGGGACCGACGCGACTTCGGTCAGCTTGGGCGCGGCCGCCGTACCGGTGATCTTCAGGGCCGCCAGCTTGCTCCCGCCCAGCACCCACAGCACCTGCCGCGTCGGGTCCCATTGGACGCCGTGCGCATCAGGCAACGCGTAGCTCGCATAGGCAGCAGAGGAGGAACCCTGGGAGGCCGTGTAGACGCGGACGAAGCCGTCCGTGCTGGCGGCAACGGCCACGTTCCCATCCGGCAGAAGCTCGATGCTGTGCGGGTTGTTGGCCGATCCGACGTTCACCGCCCACAACCGCTGGCCGCTCGGGTAGCCGATCAGCGCGGCCAGACCGCGCGAATCCGTCACCACCGCCACGTAGGCGTCGGCCTTCATCCGCAGCTTCACATCGGACGGCAGGCCCCAGGCTCCGGTCAGCCCGGAGAACCCGTTGGCACTGGTCGGCGACCACGTCCACTTCCGGGCGGCCGCCGTATCCCAGTCGGCAACCGCCGGATCCATCAGCCGGATGCGGGCGGCCGGCAGGTTGTCATAGCTCTGGTCGGTAACCGCCACCAGACGACCGGTCTCAGCGGCCTCCGCAGGTGGCGCTGAGGTGAGGAAGGTGGCAAGGACACAGATACTGCCGAGCAGGCGGAACATGGCAACCCCCAGGTCAGAATGTCACCGCCAAGGCTAATGGCGTTGTGACCCGCTCACCACGTCAGACCGGCGGCAGGTGTGCCGACCCTGAGGGCGGGAGCTTGTCCTGCCGTACTAGACCGTGAGTTGACCGAAGCGGAGCATGCCGGTCGCCGCGTCCTGCTCCGGCGGCAGGTAGACGCGCTGGATGGCGACCACGATGGACTCGGCGATCACGTCGCGGAAGGTCGGGTCGGCCAGCCGCGCGGAGTCGTGCGGGTTGGTGACGTAGCCGATCTCCAGCCGGACCGCGGGCATCTTGGTACGACGCAGCAGGTCCCAGGTCTTGGCATGGGTGCGGCAGTTCAGCAGGTCGGTGCGGGCGACGATCTCGCGCTGGACCAGGCCGGCGAACTGCTCGCCGACGCTCGACGAGGCGCCGTGCAGGTCGTTGCCGTAGAAGTACGTCGCGACACCCTGAGCTTCGGGGTTCGCGGAGCCGTCGGTGTGCAGCGAGACGCAGAGATTGGCGTCCGTGTCGTTCGCGAAGGCGGCGCGGGCCAGCTCGTCCGGCCCCTGATCGCGTCCACGGGACAGATAAGCCCGTACGCCGGTCGCTCCCAGGCGACCCTCGATTCGGGCGGCCAGGTCATAGGCGACGTCGGACTCACGCAGCCCGAAGCCCTCCCAGCCATAGTCGAAGCCGCCGTGGCCCGGGTCGATCACCACGGTCTTGCCGGACAGTCGCGGGCCGGCCGCGCGAACGGCCTCCGACGCGCGCAGGGCGTCCGGGCGGCCGCCGGTCGCCATCGGCTTGATCCGCTGCAGGGCCTTGAACGTCGAGGGGCCACAGGTCCCGTCTGCGGGCAGGCCCATGTTGCGCTGGAACTCGGTCACCGCACGCTGCGTGTCCGGTCCGAAGATGCCGTCGATCCGGGCGACGGCGAACCCGAGCTCCTGCAGTTTGGCCTGCAGGGCCTGGACGTCGTCCCCGGTCTGCGGGTGCGAGACGACGAACGTCAGCAGCCGGTCACCCAGCCGCCAACGGGCGTCGTCGATCGCGCGGTACGTCTGCGGACCGACGATGCCGTCGATCATCAGGCCGCGTTGCTGCTGGAAGCCCCGGACGGCGTGCGCGGTCGCTTCGTCGTAGACGTCATGACCGCCGGTCAGCAACCCCAGACGCTGCAGCTTGCCGATGATCTCGGCCACTGCCTCACCGCTGTCGCCGATCCGGTACACGCCGTGCGAGCCTTCCATGAATACTGCTCCCTTGCCGTGGCGGACGGAGGTCCTACCTTGAAGAATTACGCCGTGAAGTCGGCGAGCTCCTTCAGCAGTGCCGCCTTCGGCTTGGCGCCGACGATGGACTTCGCGAGCTCACCGTTCACGTAGACGTTGATGGTAGGGATACCGGTGACACGGTAGTTGCTCGGGGTGACCGGGTTCTCGTCCACGTTCATCTTCAGGAAGGTCAGCTTGTCGCCGTGGTCGGCGTTCAGCTCCTCCAGGATCGGCGAGACCTGACGGCACGGGCCACACCACTCGGCCCAGAAGTCGACCAGAACCGGCTTGTCGCTCTTCAGCACGGTCGCGTCGAACTCGGCGTCGGTGACGGCATTCATCTTCTCGCCCACGGCGATATCTCCTTCAGAGGTTGTGAGGTTTAGACGGTGACGGGCTCGGTGGCGTCCGCGGCCGCCACGGTGTGCTCGAACTCGAGCGTGGCGAGCCAGCGCTCGGCGTCCAGGGCGGCGGCACAGCCGCTGCCGGCCGCAGTGATCGCCTGGCGGTAGGTGTGGTCGACGAGGTCACCGGCTGCGAACACGCCCGGCTGGTTGGTCTCGGTGCTGCCCTCACGGGTCAGCACGTACCCTTCCTCGTCCAGACGAATCTGACCGTGGATCAGCTCAGAGCGCGGGTCGTGGCCGATCGCGATGAACAGTCCGGTGACCGGAAGCTCACGCGTCTCGCCCGTCTCGGTGTCGCGAAGGACCACGCCGGTCAGCTTGTCGCTGCCCTGGATCTCGGCCACCTCGGAGTTCCACGCGAACTCGATCTTGTCGTTCGCGAACGCCCGCTCGGCCATGATCTTCGACGCGCGCAGCTCGCCGCGACGGTGCACCAGCGTGACCTTCGACGCGAACCGGGTCAGGAACGTGGCCTCTTCGATCGCGGAGTCGCCACCACCCACGACGGCGATCTCCTGCTGACGGAAGAAGAACCCGTCACAGGTCGCACACCACGAAACACCGTGGCCCGACATCCGGTCCTCGTGCTCGACGCCCAGCTTGCGGTAACCCGAGCCCATGGCCAGGATCACCGAGCGAGCCTGGTGCACGGTGCCCGCGGAGTCCGTGACCGACTTGATCTCACCGGTCAGGTCCATCGCGACGATGTCGTCAGCGACCAGCTCGGCGCCGAAACGCTCCGCCTGGGTGCGCATCTCGTCCATCAACGCGGGGCCCATGATGCCCTGCGCGAAGCCCGGGAAGTTCTCCACCTCGGTGGTGTTCATCAGCGCCCCGCCCGCGGTGACCGATCCCTCGAACACCAACGGCTCCAGCTGCGCACGCGCGGCGTACACGGCGGCCGTATAACCGGCCGGGCCGGAGCCGACGATGATGACGTTGCGAACTACAGAGTCGCTCATGCAGGCGTTCCTCGAATCGTTGAGACGGGTACGTCGTACTCAACGGAACTCTGAGGCCGACCATTCCCACGGTACCGATTGCGGGACGCTTACGCCGCCTTGGCCCACGGGAAGGGATCAGCGATTGCGCAGAGTCACGGTCGTGTCGTAGAACGACGTACCGGTCCCGCCACCACCGTCACAGCCGGTCAACACGTAGACCTCGATGTCACGCGGCGAACCGCTCTGCAGACCGATCACGGTCGCCCGGGCGCCGTCGACCTTGGCCGGCTGGACCAGCCGGAGTTGGGGGTTCGGCCGGGTGGAAGCGAAGGTCTGGGCGCAGGTGAGCTCGGCATTGCTGCCGTTCAGCACCGGGCCGCTGCTGGCCTCCAGCCACTTCTGCACCTGCGGAGCGATCTGGGCCGTGCTCAGCGACACCACGCCGGTCGGCAGGATCGCCGTCGGGTTCGTGTTCGCCGCGTTCTCGCCGGCCCGGTCCTTGGTCGCCACCACGACGCCGACACCGACCGCAGCGATCAGTACGACGGCCGCCGCCGCGCCGAGCAGCTTCGGCATGTGCCGGCGCGGCTCCTCGCGGATCTGCACGAGTGAGTGGACACCGACCGTCGACGCCCGCATCACGGACTCGGAGCTGATCACCGCATCGAGGTGCTCGGCGACGTCGGCCGGCATCGGAATGTCCATCCGGCCCTCATCGGCGAGATCCTCGGACAGTTGCAGCAGTGCGTCGTAGGTGAGCTGGCAGTCCGGGCACGCTTTCACATGCTCACGAGCACTGTGGGCCTCGGTGGCGGGCAGCAGGTTCTCGAGGAGGTCGGCGATGGTGTCCGTGTCGAGGTGCTCGAGGTGTTCGCTCGTCGGCAGACCGGAATCGGTCATCGTGAACTCGCCCCCAGACGGGACCGCGGTGTGGTCATCGGTGGAGTACTCCGGTCGAAGACGTCGGTGATCGGGTCGCCGGCGACGGGGCGAACCCCAGGCGACTCCGCTACGACGGGCTGGCGGCTCATTCGGTTCCCATGACTTCCGCAGCGGTTTTCTCCGGTACGTCGGAGTCGCCGCCGCGGGTGGTCTGCCAATGTCTGAGCAACGGCAGCAGGCGGGCTCGCCCACGGGCACACCGGGACTTCACCGTCCCTGGCGCACAGCCGAGGATCGCGGCCGCCTCCTCGATGGAGTAGCCCTCCATGTCGACGAGCACCAGCGCACTGCGCTGATCGGGGTTGATCTGCTTCAGTGCGTTCAGTACGTCGAGCCGGCGCTCGCGGACCTCGGCGGCGTCCTCCTCGACCGGCCCGGCCAGCTCGGCCGCGCGGTCCTCGTCCTCCGGCAGCGGATCGGCCTGGCGAACCTGCCGACGGCGGATCCGGTCCAGGCACGCGTTCACCACGATCCGGTGCAGCCAGGTGGTCACCTTGGCGTCGCCGCGGAACGAGTCGGCCCGGCGGAACGCCGAGATGAACGCCTCCTGCAGCGCGTCGGCCGCCTCCTCAGGCTCGCCGAGGGTGCGGATCGCGACCGCCCACATCCGGTCGCGGTGCCGCTTGACCAGGTAACCGAACGTGTCCGGGTTCCCGGCCACGTGCAGCCGGAGCAGCTCGTGGTCGTCCAGCTGGTCGTAGCTGACCGGTCCGGCCGCGTGGGCCGGCTGCGCGACGGGTTCACTCGCGCCGATCCGGGGGAGCTGAGCCGGTGGGTTGGTCCCCGAATCCAGATGTGCGGTCATTTCTGGATCGAGACCTCCGCGATCGTCCCGCGGTACGTCCCGCTGCCCTCTTCGGGGATGCTGGTCAGCCACACCAGCACGTACCGCGTCTCGGTCGGGGTGGCCGGCGTCAGCGCGACCGGGCCCTCGGGCTGGTCGTCCTTGTTGGCGACCGACCGCCAACCGCTCACGGCTGCCGGCGACTGGGTGGTGTCGTCCTTCGGGACCATGATCTGCAGACTGGTGCCGTCACCCTCGAGCGTCACGGTGACCTTCGAGATCGGGGTCGAGGCGCCGAGGTCGTAGATGATGCCTACCCCGGGCTTCTGGCCGCCGAAGTCCGCGCGACCCTTGTACGACTGGGTTTCCCAGGTCGTGCCGGCCTTGCCGTCGTAGGTCTTCGCGACGTCCTTCGGGTGCTCCTCGCCGTTGCCCGCGGGCTCCGGATCGAAGTCCTTGGCGCTGACGATCTTGGCGACCGTGCCGGTGGTCGCCGGCTTCGAGTTGGTCGCGGGCGGCGGCTGGCTCCCGGTACCGGGATCGTCGGTCTGGCCGTTGTTCATCGCGCCCTTGAGCAGGAACTGCGCCATCGCGACGACCGACAGCAGCGCCAGGATCGCGAGCAGGATCAGGATCCGGCCGCCCCAGGAGCCCTTCCGCTTCGGCTCCTCGGACCGCCGGCGGCTGCCACCACCGTTCGCGGGCGGGGGCGTCTGCCGACGCGCGGGCCGCGGCTCGACCGGCGCGTACGCCGCCGTCTCCGCGTGCCCGTTGGACGACTGGTACGCCGGTGGAGTCGGGTCGAGCGCGGGTGGCGGAGCCTGCGGGACCACCTGGGTGGCGTCGTCGATGCTGCCGTTCTGCCGGGCGACCTGGACGGTTTCGTCCATCTGGTTCGGCGGCTCGTGCGAGCTGCCGACAACTCCGGACAGCGCCGCGGACAGGCCAGCCGCGCTGGTGATCGGCGGCGTGTGGTGCCGCGGCGGGTCGGCCAGCAGGCGGTCGCAGATATCGTCCAGCGAACGCGGTACGCCGGCTCGCACCTGGCGCGGGCTCATCAGCCGACCATGCTCCACCGGTGCGGGCTGCAGACCCCAGGCCGGGGTCGCACCAGGCCAGCGGCCGGTCAGCGAGGCGTAGAGCAGCTCACCGAGCGCGTAGACGTCCTGCTCGGCCGTGCCTGGACCGCCCGACCGCAGCGCGGCCTCGGTGGCCAGGCCGACCACCTTGATCGCACCGGCGTCGGTGACGACAACAGTCGACGGGCTGATCGAGCCGTGCGCGTGGCCGGTGCGGTGCAGGTTCTCCAGTGCCTCGGAGACCTCACGAGCCAGCCAGCCGGCCTGCTGACCGGTCAGGGGACCTGTGGCGAGCATGCGCTCCAGCGGACGACCACCGGCCCACTCACGCACGCAGTACGTGACGCCTTCGAACATGTCGCAGTCGAGCACCCGTAGGAAGCGCGGGTCGGCCGCGGCGGCAGCGCGCCGCGCGGCATCGAAGAGGAGGTTGGTCCGCGGGTCGCCGACCGGCAGGACATCGACGACGACCGCTCGGCTGAGCACCTCGTCCACTGCCCGCCACACCCGGGCACCGTCGATCTCCGCGAGTAGCTCGGCGATCCGGTACCGCCCGGCGAGCAAGGCACCCGGACTGACGGTCTGGTTCGACACGGTGTCTCTCGCCCTCCTGGATGCGGTCGTCGGCAGCCACCATCGTAGTGGCATCGTGATCCAGTGCCGGTGCACTAGCGCACAAGCGTTCGATCAGCGGCGACCAGGCAGCTTCGATGTGATCATCGACACCACGTCGTTGACCTCGTGAATTCTTAGTACCCGGGCCACACCGGCGTACACCGGCAGCAGCACGATCCCCGCGATGGCCAACTCCAGCAGCGCGCCGAGCGGTCCGGAGAAGTCCACCACCTGCTCGACGCCCCACAGCACCAGTCGCCCGGCACCCGCGCCGAGCGCGGCCGCGATCACCATCGCGAGTAGCGGCAGCCCGATCCCGGCTCCGGCCACCCGCGGCACCCGTCGCCGCAGTACCGGCCTGGAGATCAGTACGGCGACTGTGTAGGACAGCGCGAAGGCACCGCCGAGCATGACACCGGAGTACCGCAGGTGCTCCTTGTCCAGCAGCACCCGGACGCCGACCAGAGCCGCGGTGATGTTCGTCGCCGCGATCACGCATTGCAGGAAGAACGGCGTACGGGTGTCTTCGAAGGCGTAGAACGTGCGCAGCTGGAAGTACTGGATCGTGTACGGCACCACGCCGAACGCGAGCGTGACGAGCGTGTACGACATCAGCGTCAGGTTGTTCTTACCGGAGCCGTAGCCCGCGATCACCGTGACGATCGGGTACGAGAAGGCGATCATCGCGGCCGCGGCCGGTACGACGATCGCCAGCGTCTGCCGGATCGACCGCGCGGACAGCCGGGCCACCTCGGTGAGATCGCGGTCCGCGGCCAGCGCCGACATCTGCGGCAGCGCCGCGGTCGCCAGCGAGACGGTGATGATGCCGTGCGGCATCAGGATGATCAACATCGCGGTCTGGTAGGCGGTCAGACCCGCCTTCGCGCCGATGTCGTGCGCGGCGCTACCGGCCAGGGCGAGCTTGGTGACGACGACCAGCGTCACCTGGTTCACCGCGACGAACAGCATCGTCCAGATGCCCAGCTTCGCCGTCTGGCTGAGCCCGGTCCCACGCAGCCCGAACTTCGGCCGGTAGGTGTGCCCGCTCGCCTTCAGGTACGGCAGCAGCACCAGCAACTGGACTGCGATACCGGCCGTGTGCCCGAGACCGAGCAGCAGTTGTTCGCCGTGCGTGTAGGTGGCCGGGGTGTCGCCGGTCCGGTAGACGAACAGGAACGTCACGATCACCGCGCAGGCGACGATGTTGTTCGCGATCGGCGCCCACATCATCGGGCCGAACCGGCGCCGTGCGTTCAGCACCTGGCCGACCAGCACGAACGCGCCGTAGAAGAAGATCTGCGGCAGACAGAGCTGGACGAACAGCACCAGGTTCGCCTTCTCGGCGAGCCGGGACGGATCGTGCAGTTCGTCCGGTGTGTAGAGGTCGGCGATCGCCGGGGCCAACAGCACACACGCGGTCGTGACGACAGCCAGTACGACGAAGCCGAAGGTCAGGATCCGGTTGGTGAAGTCCTGACCGCCGTCGTCGTGGTTCTTGATCGCCCGGACCAGTTGCGGGACCAGGACGGTGTTGAACACGCCACCGGCCAGCAGGATGTACAAGCTGTTCGGGATCGTGTTGGCAGCATTGAAGATGTCGGCCCGCAACGCGGTACCGATGGCCGCCGCGATCAGGGCGAGCCGGACGAATCCGAGCAGGCGGGACAGCACTGTGCCAGCTGCCATCACCGCCGCGGAGCGCAGGGTGCGGTCAGCCATCCTTCGAGCCGACTCCTTCTTTCAACGAAGTGGAAGTACCGGGGGCGGCCGGCAACGGAGCCGGGTGCAACGGGTCGATCTCAGGTTCAGGACTTGCCTCGGCCGCGTCGTCGTCAACAGCCGGCGGGTTCCGCCGCTCGGCCCGGATCCGCCGGTAGATCCGCACGAACGACGTACCGAAAAGCAGCGCACAGGCCGCGCCCACCAGAATCCACCCAACACTGCCGTACTGCGTGGCTTGGATCAGCAACGGTTGCGGCGTGCCGACTGTCTCACCGCTGACCGTGACCACCTGAGCGGTCGCCTGGATGACACCGTTCTGTTCGGCGCTGGCCGTGATCCGTGGCGTCCACTTCTTCCCGGGACCGAGCACCACCGTGTCGACAGTCCGGACCCGGAGGTCGGTCCGGTTCACCGACCGCACCATGACGCCGACCCGGATCGAATGGTCCAGGTCGTTCGCCACCGTCAGCGGGAACGTGCCGTTGCTGCCGGCGAGGTTGACCTTGATCCCCTTGCCCTTGTCGAGGCTCGAGTTGACCAGGTGCACCTTGCCCAGCTGCCCGTTCACCGAAGCGGCCTGGACGTTGACGTACTTGCGTGCTTCGTCCGCGTGGGTGCTCCAGCTGAGCGAGGCAGACTGCAGCAGACCCTTCTGCATGCTCGGGTTCACGTCGGCCGGCTCGGACAGCAGGCTCTCGTACGTCGTGATCGACTTGTCGACCCGCTCGACCGCATCGAGTTGGGTGTCGCTCAATGTCCCGTTCGTCTTCGGTGCGGCCGGCGCCGCGATGGGGCGCGGGTTCGGCGTGGCCTTCACGATCTGGTCGACGGTCACGGAATTGAGCCACGGCTGGCTGACTGCCCCGGCCAGAGCGGCGGTTGCCAGGCCGTCGGCATCCCAGCCTCTCGGCGGTACGACGACCGCCGTGGCCGGGCCCGTGCTGTTCGCGGCCAGCAGTGCGGTCTCGGCGAGGAACCGCTGCCGGACCTGGAGCGGGTTCTGGTCGGACCCAGCGTCCGGTCCACCTGCGGTCAGGGCCGAGTTGGCGACGACAGTCCGGGCCTGCTTCGCGGGTCCTTCGGGCGTCAGCACCTGGTAGACCGACGTTCCGGGCGTCAGCACCTTGGCGGCGTCCGCGGACCACGCCGCACTGTTGACCAGGTTGAGATCCTGGGCCTCGTTGGCGCCCCGGAACCCGCTGGCGGCGAAGGCGAGGTAGCGGCTCGCGGCGGCGCCGTTCTCCAGCCAGAGTCCGTTGGTCCGCTGCGGTACACCGAGGGCCGCTTGCTCAGCCTCCATCCGGGCCTGGCGGACCAGGTCCTTCAGCGCGCCACCCGCCTCGTACAGGCCGGCGACGTCCACATCGCCGTACGGGAGCGCGACCACCTGGCTGCCGTCCTGCTGGCTCTTCGTCAGGTCGGCCAGCCAGGCCTGTGCGACCTTGCCGTTGGTACCGGTGACCGCCTGGTTGGAGCCTGCACCGATCCGGTAGCGCGCCACCATCTGGTTGGCTGCGTCGACCAGCGCGGGGTCCACCAGCCAGGTGACCCGGCGCTGCTTCCCGAGATCGAGCAATCGGCGGAGCGATCCGCCCGGCCCCATGGCCTGCGCCAGCGAGTCGTCGGCGAACAAGGTCCCGCCGAAGAAGGTGGGTCGGTACTGCAGCGGGATGACCAGCGCTGTGCTCACTTTGTGGGTCGGCGGTTGGGTCCCGGTCACCGGCATCAGCGTCCGGGCGCGGCCAGCCGTCGTCCGCGCATGCTCCTGCGGGTCACCACGGAAGGTGACGCCCACGGTGTACACGCCGGTCTGGCTTGAGATCCGCCACTCTTTCCACGGCACCGTCAGCGTGAATGGCACCTTGGCGTTCGGCGCGAGTTTCTCGCCGAGGACCTGGAACGTCGGTGTGTCCGGAGTGTCGATTCCGGAGCAGCTGTTCCGGTCCTTCATCGGGATGTTCTGCTCGTTCGGGACCGCGGCGATCTGGGCGGCCGTGGTCAGCCGGTGGCGATCGATACAAGTGATCGCCTGCGGATTGCCGAAGGTCGTCGTACTGGTGTTCGTGACGGTGCCCTTGATGGTCACCGTGTCGCCCGGTTTGGGGGCGACCGGACCGAAGGAGTCGATGGTCACCTCGACGGTGGGATCGTCGTCCACGGCCGCTGCCGGGACGGCCGAAATCGCTGCCGGGGCAACGATCAGCAGGCTCGCGGTCACCGCCGCGGAGAGCCTCAGTCGCCGTCTGAACACGCCGTCACCGTAACCTAGTTCCCCGTGTCACCATTTGCCGACCAGTCAGCCTCTGCTGGATCCCCTGCCGGATCCTTGTCCGCCGTACAGCGGCAAGGCGTCCAGTCACTGCTGGCGATCGCTCCTGTCGTCGATGAACTGGGGTCCCGGTTCGCCGCCGCCGGCCACGAGATCGCCCTGGTCGGTGGTCCCGTCCGGGACATTCTCCTCGGCCGGGGGAGCAAGGACCTGGACTTCGCCACGTCGGCCCATCCGGACGTGGTGGAGCGATTGCTGGCCGGCTGGGCGGACCATGTCTGGGATATCGGCAAGGCGTTCGGCACCATCGGTTGTCGCAAGGGTGAGTGGGTCCTGGAGGTCACCACTTACCGGTCGGAGTCCTACGATCCCACCTCGCGCAAACCGGAGGTTGCCTACGGCGACAGCCTCGAGGGTGATCTGGCCCGGCGCGACTTCGCGATGAACTCGATGGCCGTGCGGCTTCCGTCGCACGAGTTCGTCGACCCGTACGGCGGGATCGCGGACGTCGCGAACAAGGTGATCCGGACGCCGGGCAGCCCGGAGGACTCGTTCTCCGACGACCCGCTGCGGATGATGCGGGCGGCCCGGTTCGCCGCTCAGCTGGCCTTTACGCCCGACCCGGCGGTCGTCACCGCGATGACCGCGATGGCCGACCGGATCACGATCGTTTCGGCCGAGCGCGTCCGCGACGAGCTGATCAAGCTGATCTGCGCCGACCACCCGCGGATCGGTCTCGACCTGCTGGTCGCCACCGGGCTGGCCGACCACGTGCTGCCCGAGCTGCCCGCACTCAAGCTGGAGCGGGACGAGCACCACAGCCACAAGGACGTCTACCAGCACTCGCTGACTGTGCTCGATCAGGCAATCGATCTGGAGTCGCGACTCCCGTACCCGGCGCCGGACTTCGTGAGCCGGTTCGCGGCGCTGATCCACGACATCGGCAAGCCGAAGACGCGCCGCTTCGAGGACGGCGGCAAGGTGACCTTCCATCACCACGATGTCGTCGGCGCGAAGCTCGCCAAGAAGCGGATGAAGGCGCTGCGGTTCAGCAACGAGCAGATCGACCAGGTCAGCAAGCTGATCGAGCTCCACCTCCGCTTCCACGGCTATGGCGACGGCGAGTGGACCGATTCCGCCGTACGGCGTTATGTCCGTGACGCAGGTGATCAGTTGGAGCGCCTGCACGTCCTGACCCGCGCCGACTGCACTACGCGGAACCGTCGTCGGGCCGAGTCGTTGCGGGCTGCGTACAGCGACCTCGAGGAGCGGATCGCTCGTCTCCAGGAGCAGGAGGAGCTCGACTCCCTCCGCCCCGACCTGGACGGCAACCAGATCATGCAGATCCTCGACCTGCCACCCGGCCGCGAGGTCGGCGAGGCCTACAAGTTCCTGATGGAGCTCCGCCTCGACCAGGGCCCCCTCGGCGAGGACCAGGCCCGCGAAGAACTCCTCCGCTGGTGGGCCGAGCGCGGTTAGATCGGCTGCGCTTCCTGCGAGGCGTAGGCGGCGGCGATCGCCTCGGCCGACTCCGGGTGCGGTGCGTAGGTGGCCTCGCCGATCGCGGCGACCGGTAGTGCCGGGTCGATCGAGTTCGTCAGGTAGGCCGCGTCGTAGCTCCCCAGTTCGCTCAGCAGCACGGGCAGGGTCTGGTACGACGTGAGTCCGCGCTGGAGGACTTGTTGCCGAATGCCGTTGAGGATCGGTGCGGCCGGGAACACGAACTCGGGACCGCGAGCGAAGCAGATGTTCCAGATCGACGCCTCCGAGATCTCACCGTCGGCGGTGTGGAAGACGGCATCGTCGTACCCGGCCTCTCGCGCTCGGCGTCCGTAGTAAATGAGGTCGAACGTGCCGGTGTGCTTGAGATGTGGGAGCGCACGCTGGTGCTGGACCGGCTGCAGCCGCACCGGAGTAGTGCTGGGAGCGATCGGCGGTTCGACGCGCAGCAACAGATCGGCGTCGAGCACGGTCAGCCGGAAGGTCGCGTTGCCATCGGTATGCGCGAGCCCGGCCTGGAGTACGGCGCGCACCCGGGCGGCGTCGAGTGATCGGCCGAAGAGTTCGCGCGAGCTGCGGTCGAGGCGCTCGAAATGCAGGTCGAGTCCGTCGACCCGGCCGTCGCGGACTTGGAGTGAGGAGAAGGTCGCGTAGGTGGTTGCCCGGAGCAACTCTGGGGTGACTGTGTGCAGGGTTTCGCCGTTGAGCAGCAGGATCTCGGTCACCAGGCCAGTCTGGTCTACGCTCGCGCTGTGGACGTCTGGAGCATCATCGGCTGGGGCGGATCGGCGTTGGTGGTGGTCTCGCTGCTGCAGACGCGGATCCTGCGGTTGCGGTTACTGAACCTGGTCGGGTGCGTGATCCTGGTCGGATTCAACCTCGTCATCGGGGTCTGGCCGATGGTCGGGATGAACGCCGTACTGGCTGTCATCAACGTCGTGCACCTGTGGCGGCTGCTGCGGCACCGGCACGACGACGCCGAGTACGAGGTGCTTCGGGTCAACCACGACGACGCCTACCTGAGTCACGTGCTGGCCACGCACAGCCGCGACATCAGCCGCTTCAACCCCGGCTTCGCGCCCGGCCTCAGCCCGTACGCCTTCCTCGTCCAGCGCGGCGAGAGCACCGTCGGCGTGGTCATCGCCCACGACGCCGGCTCCGGCCGCGCCCAGATCGACCTGGACTACGTCCTCCCGGCCTACCGCGACTTCACCCCCGGCGAGTTCGTCTACCGCCGCAGCGACGTCTTCACCGACCAGGGCTTCACCCAGGTCCTCGCCCCACCCCGGATGCGCGACTCCTCGCCGTACCTGAACCGCCTCGGCTTCCACCGCGACGGCGACGCCCTGGTCCTCGACCTCCCGAAGGACTGAATCTCAAGTTGTAGAAGTACAGATCTAATAAATACACTTCTACAACTTTGCATACTGAGTATCCAATCTCACAACGTCCGAGAACACGCCGACCACGTACCTCAGGTGTTCGGACGTAGCGACACTCTGCGGGCTAGAGGTCTTTCGCGAAGCAGAGGGATGCGGACTCGTGCTCGAAGGGTGGGTATGGCGGGGTGGGGGTGTAGCCGTGGTTTGTGTAGAGGGCTAGCGCTTCGTGTTGCTGGGGGCCGGTTTCGAGACGGAGGCGGGTCAGGCCGGTACGGCGGGCTTGGGTCTCGACGGCTTCGAGGAGGATGCGGGACAGACCCCAGCCGCGCGCGGATGGTTCGACGTACATGCGCTTGATCTCGCCCAGGCCGGGAGAGATCGGTTGCAGGCCGACGCAGCCGACCGGCGTTCCGTCGAGCAGGAGCAGGATGAACGTGATGTCGGGATGCAGGGCGACCTGGGGCTGGTCGTCGCCGTAGAGCGCGGCCAGTTCGGCCTGCTGGGCGGTGGCGAGGGCGAGGAGGGTGGGGTCGGTGGGCGCGGCTGTGCGCAGTTCCAGGCCTTCTATCAGGTCCGCCGTCATGCCTTCGGACGGTAGCAAGACGCCGTGACGCTGCTGTTTCGGTTTTCTCTCGCCGATTCCGGGACGCCGTGAGGTCTTCCGGTGTTCATGAAAATCTTTCAGTATTCGACCCATGACTGTGACTCGGCGCACCGTTCTCGGCACGGTAGGTGTTCTCGGCGCGGCGGCCGCCGTACCGCTGGAGGCGTTCGGTACGCCGACGCTCCGGACGGCCGCGGATGCCTCACCGACCCTGGTCGCCGGGGCGACGTTCCCCGAGGGCGTGATGGCCGGCGTACCGCGAACCGATGGCGCGATGCTGTGGACCCGGGTCCCGCGCGGTCTGTTCGACGGGGACGCCGAGCTGGCGGTCGTGGTCTCGAAGAACCGCGACCTCTCCCGGCCGGTCATTGTCGAGACGGTGATCGCGGAGAAGCAGTGGGACGGCTGTGTGCACTACCCGGCCAACGGGCTGGCGGCGGGTGCGGAGTACTTCTACCAGTTCCGCGGCAAGGACAAGGTCTCTCCGGTCGGCCGCTTCCAGACCCTGCGTCCGGCGGACTCGAACCAGCCGGTGCGGATCGGCTTCTTCACCTGCCAGGGCTTCACCGAGGGGTACTACTCGGTGCACAAGCACCTCGCCGAAGAGGAGCTCGATCTGGTCGTCTGCCTCGGCGACTACGTCTACGAGGCCACAGTCCCCGGCGTCCGCGGGATCGATCTCAACCTCTATCCCCAGGTCCTGCCCTCGATGCGGGCGAAGTACACGCTCTATCGCAGCGACGAGAACCTGAAGGCGATGCACGCGCAGCACGCGTTCCTGCCGCTGTGGGACGACCACGAGTTCCGCAACAACTACACCAAGAACAAGTGGTCGCTGCCAGAGCTGTTCTTCCAGGAGAAGAAGTCGGCCGCCTGGCACACGTGGTTCGAGCGGATGCCGGTACCGCGGTGGACCGACGACATGACGCGGACCTATCGCTCGCTGCGGTTGGGCAAGACGGTCGAACTGTTTGCCATCGACAACCGGCAGTACAAGGACGACCAACCGTGCAACGACGGTAGTGGTGTGGTTTGCGAGGCCGCGGATGCGACCGGCCGGAGCATGCTCGGGCCGGATCAGAAGGCCTGGCTGGAGAACGGGCTGCGGTCGTCGGGCGCACGCTGGAAGGTGCTCGCCAACCCCAACATGATGATGGGCATGGTCACCGGCGCCAACGGCGAGCGGGCGTTCATGGACACCTGGGACGGGTACGGCGCCGAGCGGACCGAACTGCTGTCCCTCGCGGCCGACCGGGTGTCCGACCTGGTCGTCGTCACCGGAGACGACCATGACACGTTCTCGGGTGAGCTGTGGAACACCGGGTTCGCACCGGGTACGCCGGGTAACCCGGCCGGGACGAAGCGAGCCGGCGTGGAGTTCGTCGTACCGTCGGTGTCGTCGACGAACACCGGCGACCTGCAGGGTGAGGCGAAGGCCAAGGCCGAGGAGCAGAAGCGGTTGCAGTACAACCCGCACCTGAAGCAGATCGACATGCGGCAGCACGGGTACGGCGTACTGGAGGTGACCCGCGACGAGGCGAGCCTGTCGTACCGAGCGGTCGACAAGCTGCACCCCGACGCGGGCGTCAGCACCAGCTACCAGCTCCGAACCGGACGGGGCAGCGCCCGGCTCGAGGCGATCTAGCGATAGAGACGAACGTCCGCCAGACTCCACCAGTGGTCGCTGGTGCCGTTCGAGGTGATCCGGACATATCGCGCGTACGACGGTTTCACGTCGACCGTCGTGAGCTGTCCGGTCGACGTACCGGTCACCGGCTTCGACCAGTGCGCGCCATCGTTGCTCGTGGCAACATCCCAGCTGGTGGCGAAGTCACCGACCTGACCGCCGCTGTCGAGTGCGACCTGACGGAAGACCTGCGCTTTGCCGAGATCGAGTTGGATCGACTGGCCTGGCGCTTGTGCGGCCTTGCTCGACCAGACCGTGGATCCGTCTGCGTCAACGGCCAACCCGGCCTCGGTGCCGTTGACAGTTGCCGTCGCCGTTGCACCGGCAAGTGACACCGGCGTCGGCGCCGAGAGGCGGGACGACGGCCAGGTGAAGGTCCCGATCGAGCCACCGGGCAGCTCGTACTCGAAGGACTGCTCCCCGACCGCGACCGCGAACTTCCGCGGCGCGTCGTTCTCATTGTGGACGACGAGTGCCGTCGTACCGTCCGGGTTCCGGAAGGCCGCCGTCATTAGCTGACCGTTCCAGCCGGTCGTCCCGTACGACGTACTCCCGATCCGCACGGCACCCGGCTTCACGAACTTCGACAGGTGGCCGATCGTGTAGTACTCGGCATCCGTGGTGACCGTGCCGTCGGCCTGCAGCGTGACCAGGCCGGTGCAGGTCCCACAACCGCCGAGGTGCGGACCGCCGGTGGAGTCGAGCGCGATGTTCCAGTTGACGACCGACTTCGCCCAGTTGCGGGTGGTGCCGAGCATCAGGTTGCGCGCGTGCCAGGTGAGGGTGCCGCGGAAGATCTGCGGCGGGGTGTCGTTCGCCCCGTGCGAACCGGAGCACTCGGTGAACCAGATGCCCTTGTTCGGGAAGGCGTTGTGCAACGCGGTCTGAGCCGCCGCATTGCCCGAGTAGCAGTGGTACGCCGTACCGGCGATCCACTTCGCCGCCGACGTCTGCAGCAGTTTGTAGGGGTAGTCGGTCTCCGGGTCTTCGCCGGGCGGGGTGGTCCCGACGTCTCCGGGGTGCGTGGTCCAGTTGTGGTCGTAGCCGAGGATCTTGGTCCGCGGGCTGGCCTTGTGCAGCAACGGGCCGAGCCGCGAGATGACCTCGGCCTCCTGCCGGACCGGCATGTCAGTACCGGGGTAGCCGCCGGGCTTGCGGTTCTGCGGCTCGTTCTGGATCGACAGGAAGTCGACCGGTACGCCGGCCCGCGTGTACGCCTCGACGAACTTCACCAGGTAGCGCGCGTAGGCGTCGTACACCTGCGGGTCGTCCTTGAGTCGCCCACCGACGAGCGAGTCACCGGTCTTCATCCAGGCCGGCGGACTCCACGGGGAGGCCATCACCTCGAGTGCCGGGTTGAGCTGCTTGGCGCGACGGAGCAGTGGCAGCACCTGCTTCTCGTCGTGCTTGATGCTGAACTGCTTCAGGCCGAAGTCGGTCTGACCAGGCGCCACGTCGTCGAACGTGTAGTGCTCAGCTGCCGCGGTGAAGTCGGACGACCCCACCGGCTGCCGCAGGAAGCTGACACCGATGCCCTGCTTCGGGTCGAACAGCTTCCGCAGCGTCTCCTCGCGCAGCGCGGGCGACAGCCTCGACAGCACATCTGCCGACGAGTCGGTGATCGCAGCACCGAAGCCGTCCATGGTCTGGTACGACGTCCGCGGGTCGACCGTGATCGTCGTCAAGTCACTCGTGTCGCGGCTGAAGGCGACCGGGGTGCGCTCGTGCAGCAGCTCGGCCCGGTCCGGGGTGGTGACCCAGATCCGCGCCTGCGCGGTCGGGGGATGGTGCGCCTGCGCGGTACCGGTCAGCGAACCGGCGGCGAGCGCCAGGGCGGCGGCGATTGCCGTTGTTCTCATCGCACTCCTCAGGGGTTGAAACACAGTGCAACAAATGAGGTCAGGAAACGACTTCGGACGAGTGCTGTCAATGGCCTGAGGCGGGAGCTAGAGTGCCGAGCGTGAAACAAGACGATGTAACAAATGTCTAAGCGAGCGACGGTTCGAGACGTGGCCGCGGCGACTGGGGTGTCCACCGCGACTGTTTCGCGGGTGCTCAACCAGCAGGGGAGCGTTGCGCCCGAGACTCGAGAGTTGGTCGAGCGGGCGGTTGAGGAGCTCGGTCTGTTGGCTCCCAGCCCGCGCGGCGGTACGCCGAAGCCCGTGGCCGGCGCGGTCTACGTGCGCTGCCCGTACCTGCTGACCGACTACTTCGGCCTGATCGTCTCGTCCATCGCCGAGACCCTCGACCGCCACGGCCGTCAGGTCGTCCTCAACGCCGGCGAGGCCGCGGCTCACGACCCGGTCCTGTCCCGCCTGCCGTCACAGCGCGGTCTGGGCGGCGCGATCCTGATCCTCCCGCCCGAATCGAGCGAAGACCTGGTCCGCCTCAGCTCCCGCCGCTTCCCCTTCGTCGTCGTCGACCCCCGGACGACCCTCCCGCGCGACATCCCCTCAGTCTCCGCAGCCCACCACTCCGGCGCCCGCCAACTCACCGCCCACCTGACCGCCCTCGGTCACACCCGCATCGGCGTCATCGCCGGCCCCCGCGAATGGCTAGCCGCCGACGCCCGCCTCTCCGGCCACCACGCCGCCCTCGCCGACGCCGGCATCCTCCCCAACCCCACCCTCATCCGCCACGACCACCCCACCACCGCCGCCGGCCACCAAGCCGCCCGCGACCTCTTGTCGGTGAGCCCCCGCCCCACAGCCCTCATCGCCTTCAACGACAAAGCAGCAGTAGGCGCCCTCCAAGCCGCCACCGCCCTAGGCCTCTCAGTCCCGCACGACCTGTCGATAGCCGGCTTCGACGACCTAGACCTAAGCCAAGCCACCACCCCACCCCTAACCACAGTCCGCCAACCCCTAGCCGAGATGGGCCGCATGGCCGTCAGTCTCCTAACCCGTCTCCTAGACCGCCACACCCTCGAAGCCCTCCACGTAGAACTAGCCACCGAACTAGTAATCCGTTCCTCCACCACCCACAACCCCACCCCCTAAACCCCACTTCCCATCCCCGGCCACCACTGCTGGCCGGAGACAGGAAGCGATGGCTGGAGACCTCATGCCATAGGTCTCCGGCGGCGATTACGTGACTCCGGCAACCACTGCCACCCCATCGCTGCGATGCGGCCGGTCTCGTACGGCGTGTGGTTGCTCGCCATTCCGTCTGCGGCCGGGCTGGTACGGCGGTGTGGTTGCTCGCCATTCCGTCTGCGGCCGGGGGTGTGGGTTTGTGGTTGCTCGCCGCTGCGGCCGATTTACAGTGGCGGGTGGCTGGGGCCCGGCGCGGGGCTGAGGGGGATGGTTCGGCCGGTGACCACGGTGGGCGTTTCCTGGGCTTCCGGGCTGTGGTTGCGGCCGGTAACAACGAGGCCTGAAAAGTGACCCACCGTGGCGGATGCTCCCATCAGGCCGCTCGCCCCCTTCCCCATATGGTGGGTTCACCCATCCGCTTGTGGGTTCTGCACCCGCATGCGAGTCCAAAACCCACCACCTCATGGGGTAACCCATCAGATGGCGGGGGCCGGGGGTGCTGGGGGGCTGCCGCGCCTGGCAGCCCTCGCTAATTGGTGGATTTTCGTCACCGGGTCCCTAAAACTCGCCAACTAGCGCGATCAACCCAGCGCTGCGGTCCGCCCGGCTCGCTATTTGGTGGATTTTCGTCACCGGGTCCCCAAAACTCACCAATTAGCGCGACCAACCCCGCGCTGGGGGTCCGGCTGCTCGTTATCGGTGACTTTTTCGGCGCATGGACCCGAAAAGTTCACCGATAACGCGAACCATGCCCGCTGCCGGTCGCCCCGTTCGCTGGATGGAACGTTGTGTCCAAAGGGCGACCGCGGGCACGACGGCTTCGTCGGCGCAGCCGGTCCTCGGGCGAGGTCACGTCGGGGGACCGCCTCCTCGGCGCGGATCTTGGACCCCAGCCACAGCCCGGAAGCCCAAACAACGGGAACCGCGGTCACCGACGGATCCATCCCCCTCAGCCACGCGCCGGGCCAAGCCACCCGCCACTGTAAATCGGCCGCAGCGGCGAGCAACCAAAAACTCACGCCCCCGGCCGCAGACGGAATGGCGAGCAACCACCCCCGCCGTACCGGCCAGAGGCATCCCGACCCCCGCGACCCCACCATCCCCTAACCGCATTTGAACGGATATCCCCTGAAATGCACCCTTCTCCCCTCAAATTTTCAGGGGAGAAGGGTCAACATGCGGGGTTATCCGTTCAAATTCCCGGAGGCGGAGGCGGGGTGAGCGAGCGCGGAGGGGGCGCGCAACCAAACGCCGTACCGGACCTGCCACAGGGGAGCGGCGCGCAATCATCGCGCCGTACGAGCAACCAGCCACGTGCGTCGCCGGCCGCAGCTATTGGCCGGGGGCTTGGACAGGACGTGGTGGGCGGGGACAGGTCATGACTTGTTCAAGGGCACGACAGGGGGTGCACGCCCCCGGCGAGTACACGTGAAGTGCGGCGGCGGCGCGGCTGGCTGAGTGTGGAGAGGGCGAGGGCGGAGGGGGCGGAGGCAGGCTGGGGGAGCGTGGAGGGGTGGGGGCGGAGGGGCGGTGCCGATCCGTTTGGTGACCGGTGGTTGGAGTGGGGGTGGGCCGACGGCTGGGTGTGTGAAAAGTTGAGGGTATGAGGATCGGGATCGCCGGGATGGCCATCGAGTCCAGTACGTTCTCGCCGCATCGGGCGGGGGCGGATGACTTCGACGTATGGCGGGGGGATGCGTTGCTGCAGCGGTATGACTTCCTCGGCAAGGAGTGGGCCGAGGGGGTTGAGTGGGTGCCGTTGGTGCACGCGCGGTCGTTGCCGGGTGGGGCGGTGGTGGGTGAGTTCTATGACGAGTTGTCCGCGGAGATCATGGAGCGGATCGGTACGGCGGGACACCTGGACGGGCTGTTCTTCGACATTCACGGCGCGATGAGTGTGGTCGGGCGTGAGGATGCCGAAGGGGACCTGGCGACGCGGGTGCGCGCTGCGTTGGGTGATGACGTGATGATCTCGACCTCGATGGATCTGCACGGGAACGTGTCGCGCGAGCTGGGTGGTGCGGTGGATCTGATCACCTGTTACCGGATGGCGCCGCATGAGGATGCGATGGAGAGCCGGGAGCGGACCGCCCGCAATCTCGTCGAGCGACTGAAGTCGGGACTGGGGAAGCCGAAGAAGGCGTGGATCCAGGTGCCGGTGTTGCTCCCCGGCGAGAAGACGTCGACGCGGATCGAGCCGGCGGCATCCATTTACCAGCGGGTCGGCGAGATCGCGGATGAGCCCGGCGTACTGGATGCGGCCGTGTGGGTTGGGTACGCGTGGGCCGATGAGCCGCGGTGCAAGGCGGCCGTGGTGGTGATGGGTGATGACGAGGCACTCATCACGACGCGGGCGACCGAGTTGGCCACGGCGTACTGGGATGCGCGGGCCGACTTCGAGTTCGTCGCACCGACCGGGACGCTGCATGAGTGTGTCGATGCTGGGCTGAAGAGCACCGCGAGGCCGTTCCTGATCAGCGATTCCGGCGACAACCCGACCGCGGGTGGCGCGGGCGATGTGTCGTGGACGCTGCGCGAACTGCTCATGGTCGAAGACCTGATCAGCGGGAAGGCGACCGCGATTCACGCGAGCATCACCGACCCGGATGCGGTGAAGGCCTGTGTCGCGGCCGGCGTCGGCAACCCGATCAGCGTGGCTGCCGGCGGGAAGGTCGACTCTGGTCCCGCGGGTCCGGTCGAGGTGACCGGCACGGTCTTCTCCATCACCGAGGACCCGGTCGGCGGAACCGTCGCAGTGATCCAGATCGGCGGATTGCACGCGATCCTGACCTCACGCCGCAAGCCGTACCACCACCTCGCGGACTTCACCCTGCTCGGCCTCGACCCGGCCACCACCGATCTCGTCATCGTGAAGATCGGCTACCTGGAGCCGGAGCTCTACAACCTCGCGGCCGACTGGCTGCTCGCCCTAACCCCGGGCGGCGTCGACCAGGACCTGCTCCGACTCGGTCACCACGGCGTCGTCCGGCCGCTCTTCCCGTTCGACCCCGACATGCCCACCCCCGACCTCACCCCCGAACTCATCTGACCCCACCCATTTCGCTGGCTGGCCAGCCAAATGAGGGGTTCTACACCCTTAACCAGAGTGCTTAACCCCCGATTTGCCTGCCTAGCCAGGCAAATCGGGGGGCCGTGGGTCAGAGCTTGCGGAGGATCTGCAGGACCTCGATCGAGTGGTCGATCAACTCATCGGCCGTCAGCGGGCGGTCGGCGTCGGGGAGGCCGGACCACTCGATCGCCTGGTCCTCGGCGTAGCTGAGCCAGGCGTGGACCCGCAGGTACTCGGCCGAGGACCGGTTGTCGGCCACCTCCGGCGTACCGAGGTAGGTCAGGATGCGGCGGCAGAGGCCGATCCGGGTGTCGTCGTACACCTCGACGGCGTAGTCGTCGCCGCCGGCGGCACCACGGACGAACGAGATGTACGCCGTCCGCCGCCGCTCGATGAACGCGACGAACTGCACGAGCATCTCGCGGAGCGCCTGCTCGGGCGGGAGGTCCTCGTCCGGCTTGGTCACCCGCAGCAGCCGGCGACCGGCCGCGGAGATGACCGCGACGTAGTAGTCGCGCTTGCTCGGGAAGTAGTGGAACAGCAGGCTGCGGGAGATCCCGGCCTGGCCCGCGATGGCGTCGATCGACAGCTCGTGGATCGGCTGATCGCGCAACATCATCAAGCCGATCTTGACGAGCTGCTTCTTCCGATCTTCCGCGGTCAACCTGTTGTCCACACTGTTGAGCATTGCTCAAAAGGGCGCTACGGTCAATTACCCGGTGGTACCCCCGCCGGGTTTCGGAAGGAGTGCAATGGGGTTCGAACCGTCGGCCCGAGCGCAGGATCTGATCGTCCGGGTCGAGGAATTCATCCGGACCGAGATCGAGCCCGTCGAGGCGGAACTCCACGCCGCGACCCGGGCCGCCGCCGATCCGTGGCAGCCGCAGCCGCTGTTCAAGGAGCTGCAGAACAAGGCCCGCACCCAGGGTCTGTGGAACCTGTTCCTGCCCCCGGCCGAGCCGGGCAACGAGCAGTACGGCGAGGGTCTGCCGAACCTCGACTACGCCCCGATCGCCGAACTCACCGGCCGGTCGTTCATCGCGCCGTACATCTTCAACTGCAACGCGCCCGACACCGGCAACATGGAAGTGCTGCTGCGCTACGGCAACGACGAGCAGAAGAAGCAGTGGCTGGAGCCCTTGCTGGACGGCACGATCCGCTCCGCGTTCTGTATGACGGAGCCGGGCGTCGCGTCGTCGGACGCGACCAACATGGTGGCGACCGCGATCGTCGAGGGTGACGAGGTCGTCCTCAACGGCCGCAAGTGGTGGAGCACCGGAGTCGGCAACCCCGAGTGCGAGCTGCTGATCTTCATGGGCCTGACTGATCCGGACGCGCACCGGTACGCGCGGCACACGATGGTCCTCGTCCCGATCAACACGCCTGGCGTCAAGGTCGAACGGTTGCTCCCGGCAATGGGCCGGTACGACGAACCGTTCGGCCACGGCGAGGTGTCGTTCACGGACGTCCGGGTGCCGGCGAGCAACATCCTGGTGGGTCCCGGCCGCGCGGTCGAGATCGCTCAGGGCCGGTTGGGTCCGGGCCGGGTGCACCACTGCATGCGCCTGATCGGGCTGGCCGAGAAGTCGCTCGAGCTCGCGCTGCAGCGCGGCACGAGCCGGCACGCATTCGGGAAGCCGTTGGTCAACCTCGGCGGCAACCGCGAGCGCATCGCCGACGCCCGGATCGCGATCAACCAAGCCCGCCTGCTGGTCCTGCAGACGGCGTACCTGCTCGATACTGTCGGGCTCGCGGGTGCGCTGAGCGAGGTCAGCCAGATCAAGGTCGTCGCACCGCGGATGGCGCAGGACGTGATCGACATGGCGATCCAGCTGCATGGCGGTGGCGGTCTCTCCGACGACTACCCGCTCGCGGCCGCGTGGACGAGTGCCCGCGCGCTGCGGCTGGCCGACGGTCCGGACGAGGTGCACCGCGGCGTGGTCGCCCGTATCGAGCTGGCCCGCTATCTGGCTGAGCGCAAGGAAGAGGAGGCGGTCAAGTGAGCCGCGTACTGGTCACTGGTGGTGCGAGCGGTCTCGGTGAGGCGCTGGTCGCGCAATTCGTTGCCCAAGGCCACCAAGTGCTCCGCACCGACATCGGTACGACGTACGCCGGGGACAACGGTCCTTATCTGCAACTCGATGTCCGCAACCCCGCCGACTGGGATGCCGCGGTCGCCTGGTGCGAAGAGCACTGGGGCGGTCTCGACATCCTGGTCAACAACGCGGGGATCGCGACCGGCGGCCGGATCGACGTCGAGACGCTGGACGAGTGGGACCGCGTCATCGACATCAACCTGATGGGCGTCGTCCGCGGTTGCCGCGCCTTCACCCCGGTCTTCAAACGTCAGCACTCCGGCTACTTCGTGAACACGGCGTCGGCGGCCGGCCTCATGCATCCGCCGATGATGAGCTCGTACAACACGGTCAAGGCGGGCGTCGTCGCGCTCTCCGAGACGCTGTCCCACGAGCTTCACCCGTACGGCGTCAACGTGTCGGTCGTCTGTCCGTCGTTCTTCCGGACCAACCTGGCCGACTCGTTCCAGGGTGCGGACACGGCGATGAGTTCGTCCGGCCGCCGGATGATCGAGAAGTCACCGCGGACCGCCGACGACATCGCGACAGTGGTGCTCGCCGGGATCGCGAAGCGCCGCTTCCTGATCATCCCGGACCGGCCCGCGCGGCTTGGCTACCTCACCAAGCGCTGGGCTCGCCCGCTGTACGACTGGCAGATGCGCAAGGTCGCCGCAAAGGCACACAGCCGGGCAGAGAAGGCCCCACAAACACATGGGTGATGGTGCTCGCGCCGTACGGGACGAGGACGCATTCGACGTCACGGCGGTGGATACCTGGCTCCGGCAGCACATCGAGCTGCCGGCCGGGGAACCAACGGTCAAGCAGTTCTCGGGCGGCGCGTCCAATCTCACCTACCTGCTGCAGTACGCCGGGCACGATCTGATCCTGCGCCGACCACCGGCGGGGACCAAGGCGAAGAGCGCGCACGACATGGGTCGCGAGTACCGGATCCAGGCCGCCCTGAAGCCGGTCTTCCCGTACGTGCCGACGATGGTTGCCCACTGCACCGATGACGCGGTGATCGGCTCCGAGTTCTACGTGATGGAGCGGGTCGCGGGCACGATCCCGCGCCGCTCCGCGCTCGGCGTCGACCTGACCCCGGAGCAGACCGGCCAGCTCTGCCGCACGCTGATCGACCGGCTCGTCGACCTGCACCAGGTGGATCCGGCGGCCGCCGGGCTCGCTGACCTCGGGCGGGGTGAGGGGTACGTCGGCCGTCAGGTGAGCGGGTGGTCGGACCGGTACCGCAAGGCGAAGACCTGGAACGTGCCGAGCTACGAGAAGGTGATGGCGTGGCTCGCGGCGAACCAACCGGCCGACGTCCGCACCTGTGTGATCCACAACGACTTCCGGCTGGACAACGTCGTACTGGCTCCGGACGATCCGCAGCGGGTGGCCGGGATCCTGGACTGGGAGCTGGCCACGCTCGGCGATCCGTTGATGGATCTCGGCGGTGCGCTCGCGTACTGGGTGCAGGCCGATGACGACTGGGCGTTCCGCCGGTTCCGGCTGCAGCCCTCGGATGCGCCGGGGATGCTGACCCGCGACGAGGTCGTTGCCTACTACACCGAACGGTGCGGGCTGAAGCCCGAGAACTGGGCGTTCTACGAGGTGTTCGGGTTGTTCCGGTTGGCGGTGATCGCGCAGCAGATCTACTACCGCTACCACCACAAGCAGACCCGCAACCCGCGGTTCAAGAACTTCTGGCTCCCGGTCAACCTGCTCGAGCGACGCTGCCGTCGCATCATCCGGCAGGCTTCATGACCGGGGTGGTGGGGCGGGGAAGGTATTAGTATGGCGGTGATCTATCTCGTCCGGCACGCGCAGGCGTCGTTCGGGGCGAAGGACTACGACAAGCTCTCCGACCTCGGCGAGAAACAGGCGCTTGCCCTCGGCAACACGCTCAAGGTCCGCGGGATCGTCCCCGACCTCGTGATGTCGGGGTCGATGAAGCGGCACGCGAAGACCGCGACGCTGGCCGGTCTCGCCCCCGAGGTCGACCACGGGTACGACGAGTTCGACCATGACCAGGTGATCCTGGCGCACAAACCGGCGTACAAGGTGCGGGCGTTGATGCTCGCGGATCTGGCCCGGACCGGGAACCCGCAGCGGGCGTTCCAGAAGATGTTCACCGCCGCGACCGACCGCTGGATCAGCGGTGCGGACGGCTACACCGAGATGTTCCAGGCCTTCTGCGACCGCTCCAACGACGCTGTACGACGTACCGCCGAGCGCCTGGGCAAAGGCGAGACCGCGCTGGTGTTCACCTCGGGTGGACCGATCGCTGCGGTCGTCGGCCGGCTGCTGTCCGGGGGCGACGGGCTGTGGGCCAAACTCAATCCGGTCACCATCAACACGGCCATCACGAAGGTCGTGTCGGGCCGCAGCGGACTGACTGTGGTCAGCTACAACGAGCACGGTCACCTCGATCAGCAGGAGCTCACGTACCGATGAGACGGAACATCTTGATCACCGGCGCGAGTGCCGGGCTCGGCGAGGAGATGGCGCGGCAGTTCGCGGCCAAGGGGCACAACCTCGCGCTCACCGCCCGTCGCGAGGACCGGCTCGCCGCGCTCCGGGACGAGCTCCTCGGCAAGCATCCCGGGCTGACGATCACGATCCACAAGCTCGACGTCACCGATGACGAGCAGGTGTTCACGGTCTTCCGCGAAGCAGACAAAGAGCATGGGCAGCTCGACCGGATCATCGTGAACGCCGGGATCGGCAAGGGCGCTCCCGTCGGCACGGGCCGGCCCGAGGTGAACCGCGAGACGCTGCAGACCAACTTCATGGCCGCGTTCACCCAGGCCGAGGCCGCGATGGAGCTGTTCCGTTCCCGCAGCGCCGGCCACCTGGTCTTCATCGCATCCGCCGCCGCGCTCCGCGGTCTGCCGAAAACGATCACCGCGTACGCCGCCGCGAAGGCGGGCGTGGCCTCGCTGGCCGAGGGGCTGCGGATGGAGATGCTGCACAAGCCGATCACGATCAGCACGATCTACCCCGGGTACATCAAGACCGCGCTGAACGAGAAGGTGCAGAACACGCCGTTGATCGTCGACACCGTCCCCGGTGTCCGGTCGATGGTCGCCGCGATCGAGGCGGAGAAGGCGAACGCCTATGTCCCGGCCTGGCCGTGGGTTCCGCTCGCGCGGTTCATGAAGGTTGTGCCGTTGCCGATCTTGAAGAGGATCATCTGATGCGCTGGGGTCTGACTGTCCCGTTGACCGGGGTACCGCTGCGGGACCACAAGCCGTTGATCACCGAGCTCGCGTCACTGGGCTACACCGATCTGTGGTCGGCCGAGGTGGCGGGCGCGGATGCGTTCACGCCGCTGGTGCTGGCGTCCGAATGGGATGACCAGTTGCGGCTGGGGACGGCCGTCGTACCGGTGCACACGCGGGGACCGGCCGCGCTCGCCATGAGTGCGGCCGCGCTGGCGGATCTCGCGCCGGGGCGGTTCGTGCTCGGCATCGGGGCCTCGTCGGAGACCATCGTGACCGGGTGGAACGGGATCGCGTACGACCCGCCGTACGCGCGGACTCGCGACGTACTGCGGTTCCTGCGGCAGGCGTTCGCGGGGGAGAAGGTCGACGGGACGTTCGACAGTTTCGCGATCAGCCGGTTCAGGCTGGAAAAGGCGCCCGACGTACCGCCTGCGCTGATGCTCGCGGCGCTCCGCCCGCAGATGCTGAAGCTCGCCGCACGCGAGGCCGACGGTGCGATCACCAACTGGCTGTCGGCGGATGACGTACGTCAGGTGCGGGCCGAGTTGGGTCCGGACAAGGAGCTGGCCGCGCGGATCTTCGTCTGCGTCACCGAGGACGCCGAGATGGCGCGCAACATAGGCCGCTTCCTGATCGCCACCTATCTGACGGTCCCCGGGTACGCCGCCTTCCACGACTGGCTCGGTCGCGGACCCGCGATGAAGCCGATGCGGGAGGCGTGGGCCGCGGGTGATCGCAACGCCGCGATGGCCGCCGTACCGGTTGAGGTCCTGGACGACCTCATCGTGCACGGTACGGCGGAGCAGTGCCGGGCCCACATCAATCGGTACGTCGAGAACGGCCTCGACACCCCGATCATCGCGACACTGCCGACCGGAACCAGCCTGATCGAGACAGCGCGCGCCCTCGCTCCTAGTGCACCGCGAACGACTTCACGCACGGCCGAGTAGCAACCTCGATCACGAGCATCCCGCCTGCGGTGGTTCCCTGCATGGTGCCGCCCAGGGCATAGACCTCGATCGGTCCGCCGCTGGTCAGGGGAGCCTTGCTCACGGTCAGCGCGGCCGGCCGCCGGACGAAGGTCTGCATCGCCGGCGCGATCGACTGCTTGGTGTCCGCACAGGCGAGCGCCGTCGCTCCGGCCGCATCGTTCGCGTTCACCCGCGCGACGAACTGCGCGGCAAGCCTTGCCGACCCGGCAGGTGCCGTTGGCAACGGTGTGATGGGCACCGGCTTGACCGGGACAGTCTTCACCGGCGCGGTCGGCTTCGGCTTGGCCGGTGTGGTGCGTTTCGGAGTGGGGGCGACGGGCTGCACGTCTGGCGGGAGTTGCGGGTCAGCTGCTCTCAGGTCGGTGAACACCTTGGTGGCCACGAAGGCGAACGAGCCGAGGACGGCGACCAGGAGAACGATCATCAGCGCGATGAACAGCCCGGCTCGGCTCTTCTTCGGCGGGCGGCCGTAGTCGGGCGCGGCGAGACCGCCCGGCGGTGGGTAGCTCACAGGCGGTGCTCCTTGAGCCATGTGGTGGCTCGGCGATTGGATGCCCGGGACAACCAGGCGTCCTGAATGATCTCGGTCAGCTCCTGCTTGCCGAGTTCCCCGATCCGGCTGCCCCGGACGAGCACCGACGGGTGCCCGTCGAAATGCGGCGTACTGAAGAACGGCGTCGACTCGTCCGCCACCAGCGCCAGCTTCTCGTCCTCGGACTCGGTCCAGATCATGATCACGTCGTCGTACTTCTCCCCGGTCTCCGGATCAGCGGCATCGGGCCGAGCCGTCCGGAAGAATACGAACGACTTCCCGCCGATTTGATACACCGGCCGGTCCGTCCCGTCGTCCCGTTCCCACACCGTGACATGCGGCATCCCCCGCGCCACCGAATGCACATCCGCCACCCGCGCCCTCCGATCCCGCATGCCCAGATCGTAGATCGCAGAGCCTCGATTTCGCTGGCTAGGCAGGCAAATTGGGGGTTCGGCACTCATAACCACGGTGCCAAACCCCCAAGCTCCCTGCCCAACCACTCAAATTGCCCTCGCATCCCCTGCGAGGGATGCACATCTGGACACCGAGGTCGATCGCAGCCACCTCGGCTAACGTCCGAAAACACGCCGACCATGCACTCCGATCGTTCGGACGTTGCGCGGCGCTCGTCTGTCGGAGGTGGCCGGTAGCGTGCCGCGCATGTTGCCTGCTGCGAGACCGCTGGGGCCTGATGCCGGCGGTCAGTGGGTACGGCGGTGGCTCTCGCCCGAGTGGACACGGATGGTCGACGACTGGGTCACCCGCCGGCTGGAGAGCCCCATCATCGGTGAGCCCGTCACCTACCGGGCGCGGTTCTGGTCTGTGGTGCGCTGCTACGAGACCGCCGAAGGTCTGGTGTGGTTCAAGGAGAACAACCCCGGTCACCTGTTCGAGGCCGGCCTGGTCGCTGAATTGGCGCGGCTCGCGCCGGACGAGGTCATCCTCCCGCTCGCGGTCGACGTGGAACGCGGCTGGCTCCTCACCGCGGATCACGGTACGACGCTCAGCCGTGCTGACGTGGCCGACCAACGGACCCGGTGCGTCGTGGTCGAGGCGCTCGCCCGCTTGCAAAACGCCGTACGGGGTCAGCTGGGGCCGCAGCCCGGCATGGTCACGCTCGCGCCCGCCGACGCCGGGGACCGAGTGCGGGCGATCGCCAGGGAATGGGCGGGGCAACCGCCCGGGCATCCGCTCCGGCTTGAGGCTGACGAACTGCACCAGGCTGAGGCGGCCGCCGACGTACTGGATCGGACCGTTGCCCACCTCAACGTTCCGCTCGGTCTGGAGCTCAACGACGTCTACGCCGCGAACATCTTCGCCGCCGGCCCACGCTTCTTCGACTTCGGCAACGCGATCTGGGGACACCCGGCCGTGTCCCTGCATAGCTTCCTCACCTCGGTCGTCGAGTGGACCGGCGTACCGCTGTCCCAGGCGCATCGCGACGAGTTGTACGACGTCTATCTCACCGTCGCAGGTGGTCGGCGCGACGACGTCGTGGCCACTGAGGTGCTCGAGCGCGTACACCGGCTCGTCGCGTGGGTCCGCCTGATCCCGTACGCCGATCGGGTCGAGCTTCGCTCGCGGGCCAAGATCCCGCGCACGTACCTAGCGGGGATCTGCGGGGATCCACAGGGTGAAGACGGAGCCCTCGCCTAGTTTGCTGGTGACGGTGATGCGGCCTCGGTGGGCTTCGGCGAGGTGCTTGGTGATGGCGAGGCCGAGGCCGCTGCCGCCGGTGGAGCGGCTGCGGGACTGTTCGGCGCGGTAGAAGCGGTCGAACAGGTGTGGGAGGTGCTGTTCGGCGATGCCGGCGCCGTTGTCGGTGACGGTGAGGTTGTAGCCGTCGTTGACGCGGCGGACGCCGACGACGACGGTGCCGCCGGTCGGGGTGAAGCGGATCGCGTTGGAGACGAGGTTGCCGAGGGCTTGGCGCATCCGGGAGCTGTCGACCGAGGCGACGGCCTCAGCCGGTACGTCGGCAGTCAGGGCCACGCCGGCGGTCTCGGCCGCGGGGCGGTGGGCGAGGACGACCTGCTGGGCGAGTTCGCTCAGGTCCCGCGGGGCCGGGTGCAGGCGGAGCATGCCGGCGTCAGCCAGGGCGAGGTCCTGCAGGTCGGCGACGAGGTGTTCGAGCAGGCTGGTCTCCTCCAGCAGCGACGTGACCAGTTCGGCGTCGAGCGGTACGACGCCGTCCTCCGACGCGACCAGGTAGCCCTTGATGTTGGCCAGGGGTGTTCGGAGTTCATGGGCGACATCACTCACCATCGCCTTCCGCTGGAAGTCGCTGCGCTGGATCGACTCGGCCATCGCGTTGAACGCGTGCCCGAGCCGCGAAACCTCGTCCTTGCCCGTGACCGGAACCCGGGCCGCATGGTCCCCGTTCCGCATCCGCTGCGCCGCACCCGTCAGCGCTACGATCGGCCGGACCAGCCGCCGCCCGGTCAGCAACATGACCAGCGCCGCGATCAGCATCACGCCGAGCGCGGTGGCCGCCGTACGGAGCATGCCCTCGCCTGAGAACACGTTGAACGCACTCTTCGACCCCAGATACAGCTTCGCCGCCGGCGCCACGTACGGCGTGATGGCCTGCGACTGAGCGTTGGCAACGCACTGGTAGAACTTGCCGTCCTGGTCTTCGTAGCCCTGTTTCGGGGTTACCGCGTACAGGTCCCCCGGCATCCCGGTCGGCGAAGCGAGGTCGAACGGAATGCCGGCGGTGGTCAGGCACTCGGCCGCCCGCCGGTTCTGGTCGTCGTTGACCAGCTTCGCCTTGGCGCTCGGCGCGTTCAGTTCCGCGGGGTAGCAGGGGTCCTTGACGGGGCCGGCGAACTGCATCTGGAGCGGTGCGGCCGGCTGCACGGTTTCGCCGTCCGACGCCACCGCGGAGTTGCGGGCCAGTAGCGGACTGCCCGCGGGGGTGACCGTGATCGAGGACTCCATTCCGTTCGCCTGGTAACAGCGGTTCGCCGCTTCGGCGAGCGCCTTGCGCTGTTCCTTCTCCGCGTCGCTGAGGCCCCACTGGCCGTCGAGGTACGAGAAGGATGCCTTGGTCACGGTGGCCATCGGCAGCGGCGGGGTGGCGATCGCGCGAGCCGACACAGCCGCCCCGGCGGTGGCGGTGAACGCCATCCCCTGCTGCCGGGCGTCGATGGTTGCCGCGGGCACCGAGGGGAGCTCCGGCGCGGCACCGAGCATTCGGGCCGAGTCCGCGATCACCGTTCCGTCGTCGTTGATCAGCGCGATCCGGCGACCGGTCTCGTCGGCGAGTCGATGGACCTCTTTGTCGACACCGGACCAGCTGGGGTGATTCATCGCGTAGTCGCTGAGCTCGGCGTACACCTGGCCGTCGCTCTGCAACTGACCAGTGTTCGCGTCGATCTCGCCCTGCAGTTTCTCCCGGGTGCTGTACGTCGCGATCACCGCGGTGGCGACGACCGCGCCCAGGGCCACCGCGAGCGAGAGGCCCAGGAACCGGATCAGCAGACTACGACGCATCGGACACCACCTTGTCGGTCAGCTTGTAGCCCACGCCGTACACGGTCTTCAGATAGGTCGACCCACCGAACTTCTTCCGCAGGTTCATCACATGTACGTCGATGGTCCGGTCGAACACGTAGTGGTCGAACCCGAACGCGTGCTCCAGCAACTGCTGCCGCGAGAACGCCCGCCCCGGCGACGCGGCCAGGCACGCGAGGATCTTGAACTCGGCAGGCGTCACCTCCACCAGCTCATCGGTCAGCCGGACCTCGTGCCGGCTCGGGTCGATCTCCAGCGCACCCACCCGGTAGACCTCACCCTCACCACGGCTCCGCGTACGACGCAGTACCGTCCTGACCCGGGCAACCAACTCCCGCGGGTTGTAGGGCTTGGTCACATAGTCGTCCGCGCCCAGATCGAGCCCCAGTAGCAGATCGTCCTCGGTGGACCGCGCTGTCAGCATGATGATCGGTACGTCGCCATCCGCGCGGAGCACGCGGCAGACGTCCAGACCGTCGACCTTCGGCATCATCACGTCGAGCACGAGCAGGTCGGGGCTGCGGCGGCGGGCTTCGTCGATCGCGGCCCGGCCGTCGTGCACCACGACGGTCAGATGGCCCTCGCGCTCGAGGTAGCGCCGGATCAGCTCCGCCTGCTTGACGTCGTCTTCGGCGATCAGGATCCGGGCAGGCATGTCCTTGAATATGACTGAACATGATGAGAATCCGATGAAGATCGACTGAGAGCATCGAGTGCATACCGGTCCTTCACAGGTTCTTCACAGCCCCGGCGGCACGCTCCACTGCTATGAGAACCTCACGGACCGCACTTGCCGCCCTGGCCGTTCTGGCGCTGGCGGCCTGCGGAAACAACCAGGACAAGGCGCCGGTCGCCGGCGACAGCAAGAGCGACAAGAGCCCGCTCGCGGAGTACATGGGTGACGGGTTCGTCAGCGCCGGCGGCGGTGGCATGGTCGCCACCCGCGCCATCGGTGCGGGCAGCCAGGAGCCGACCGAGGCGGACCTGGCCAAGCAGCGCAAGGTCGAGGAGGCGACCGTCAGCTGTATGAAGACGGCCGGCTTCGAGTACGTCGCCGTACCGCCGGAGCAGAAGACCAAGAGCAAGTTCGCCGAGGCGTTCAACCTGCCGCCGGACAAATTCGCTGAGCAGTACGGCTACGGGATCAGCACGATCGACTGGTCCAAGGCCGCTGCCGGGGACGACGCGAACGACCCGAACAAGAAGATCCGCAACGCCCTCTCGCCGTCGGCGCAGAAGGCGTACGACGCGGCGCTGAACGGCAAGGGCGCCGGGAACGGTATGTCGGTCGCGATCCCGATGGACGGTTCGGGCAAGCCGCAGGATGTCGGCTGCCGGGGCAAGGCCTTCAGCGAGGCGTACGGCGACCCGACGAAGCAGCAGGACGACTTCAAGAAGTACGACGCGCTGTTCAAGGACCTGGAGGCCCTGAACAAGCGGATCAACAACGACCAGCAGGTCGTCGACGCGACCAAGGCCTGGTCGGACTGCCTCGCCGATGCCGGCCATTCCGGGTTCACCAAGCTCGAGGAGGCGCGGAACAGCATTCAGAAGAAGCTGGACGAGCTGACCGGCAACAAGCCGGCCGAGCCGGGCAAGTCCGACGGCCCGAGCGCCACGATCGGCGGACCGCCGTCGTTCGACAAGGTCGACGCGGCCAAGCTGGGCGACCTGCGCAAGGCCGAGACCGCGCTCGCGGTGGCCGACCAGAAGTGCAAGGCCACGACGTACGACGAGCCGTACAAGAAGGTGCAGTTCGCCATGGAGAAGGAGTTCGTGGCCCAGCACAAGGCCGAGCTCGAGGCGTACCGGGACGGAATGGCGAACCGATGACCGCAGGTCCCAAGTCGCGGCGCCAGATCCTGGTCGGGGTGGCTGCGCTCGCGGCCACCTCGCTCGGGGTCGGTGTCGTGGCGGGTGCGCGGATCACGTCGCCGGAGGACGCGGCCGCGAAGACCGCCGCCCCGAAGGCGTCCCAGATCACGGTGCCGGTCGAGAAGAAGGCGCTGGCCAGCAAGGTGGTCGGGCGTGGTGACGCGTCGTTCGACGGCGCGGTGAACATCCGCGTCGAGACCAGCGGCCTGACCACGCCGGCGATTGTGACCGGGAAGGTCCCGGCGGTCGCCTCGACCATCACTGAGGGCAAGGCGTTGCTGGAGATCACCGGCCGGCCGGTGATCGCGCTGGCCGGCGTCCTGCCGATGTACCGGGCGCTCGCGCCGGGCAGCAAGGGTCCGGACGTCCTGCAGTTGGAGAAGACGCTGGACCGGCTCGGGTTCGACCCGGGCAGCGTCGACGGCAAATACGACACCGGTACGGCGCGCGCCGTACGGGAACTGTATGAGAAGGCCGGGTACGACGCGCCCGAAGCGGATCAGCCGCTCAAGGATGCGGTGGACGCGGCGAAGAAGAACGTCGACGCGGCCAAGAAGGCACTCCGGCAGGCGCAGTCCCAGCTCGCCCAGGCGCAGAAGGCGCACGCCCCGGACCTCACGGTCCAGAAGGGCGCGGTGACGGACGCCAAGGAGAGCCTGCAGGACGCCCTCGACGCTCAGGACGACGCCGAGCTGAAGGCGGCGACGCCGTTGCCGGTCTCGGAGATCGTCTACGTGAAGTCGCTGCCGCGCCGGGTCGACAAGGTCAACGTCGAGCGCGGCGGTACGGCGAGCGGCACGGTGATGTCGGCCAGTGGCGCGGCCCTGGTCGTTACGGTCAAGGTGGACTCCGCGTCCGCCGAGCACCTGAAGGCGGGCATGGCGGCCGAGCTGACGCTCGGCGACGGCTCGACGGTCAAGGCGAAGGTCAAGCGGCTCAACCGCAAGGGCGACTCGTACGACGTCGTCGTCGGACCCGACAAGCTCAGCGCGAAGCAGCTCGAGCAGCTCCGGGACGCGAACGTGAAGGTGACGATCCCGGTGAAGAGCACGAACGGCAAGGTGCTGACCGTACCGATCGCGGCGCTCTCGGCCGGATCGGACGGCGGCTCACGGGTCGAGGTGCAGCGCAACGGCAAGACCGAGCTGGTCCCGGTCAAGGTCGGGCTGTCGGCGGACGGATTCGCCGCGGTCGAGCCGATCGGCGACGCCAAGCTCGGCGAAGGGGACCAAGTGGTGGTCGGAACATGAGCACGGCGCTGGAGATGTCGCCGGTTGCGGTCGCGCTGCCGGCACCGGTCGTGGAGATGATTGGCGTCCGGCGCGTCTTCCCCGGACCGCCCGAGGTGGAGGCGATCCGGGACGTCGATCTGGTGATCCGGCAGGGTGAGTACCTGTCGATCGTCGGGCCGTCCGGCTCCGGCAAGTCCACGCTGCTGCATTTGCTCGGGCTCCTGGACAACCCAAGTGGCGGGGTCTACCGCCTCGACGGGGTCGACACGATGAGCCTGAAGGAACGGCGGCGCGCCGTACTGCGTGGTGAGCGGATCGGGTTCGTCTTCCAGTCGTTCCACCTGCTCGCGCACCGGACCGTGCTTGAGAACGTCGCGCTTTCGATGGTGTACGTCGGTGTTCCGCGCCGCGAGCGGATGGCACGGGCACGGGTGGCGCTGGAACGCGTCGGCCTCTCGCACCGAATGGACTTCGGCCCGAGCACGCTGTCGGGTGGTGAACGTCAACGCGTTGCCATCGCCCGCGCCCTGGTCGCCGAACCGAGTCTGCTGCTCGCCGACGAACCCACCGGCAACCTGGACAGCGTCAACGCCGAGGCGATCCTCGAGCTCTTCGACGAACTCCACGCCGGCGGCATGACGCTCGCGGTCATCACGCACGACGACCACGTCAGCGAACGTGCCCAGCGCCGCGTCCGCATCGTCGACGGGACTCTCCAATGGTGACCCCACCAGCAGGCCCCCCGGACTCTCCCACCGGCGGGCCGTCCACTCCCGAGCACGGGGCGGTGCCTCGGGAACCCGATCCGGGGCAGGCGACGTCCTCGTCGTCGCCGCCTGCCCCGCGATCGCGGCGACGGGAACGACGTACCGGACGATTGCGGGTTGCTCTTGCACGGTTGATCGGGCGCGGGACTCCAGAGCGATCCGCCGACCCTGCAGGCGTAGGCAGCGGGCGGCGGTCCAGGCCGGCGGTGCGCGACGTCCTGGACGAAGCCCTGGCCGGTGTCGCGGCTCGGCCTACTCGACTGATCCTGACGACACTGGGCACGGTGCTCGGTGTTGCCGCGCTCGTCGGGACCGTGGGGCTCGGGCAGACCGCGGCCGGGCAGATCAGCGAGAAGTTCGATCTGGCGCAGGCGACCCGGGTGGTCGTGGAGCCGGAGGACAAGAACGGCCAGGAAGGTGAGGCGGCGGCCGAACTGCCGTGGGACGCACCCGACCGGCTCGGCAAGCTGAACGGCGTCGACGCGGTCGGCACAGTGAGCACGCTCGATGTCGGTGGCGACCTGGTCAGCAGTGTGGCCGGGCTGAACGGTGGCGAGGGCAAGGCGCTCACGGTGATGTCGGGTTCGGCCGGCCTGTTCGACGCGATCCGCGCCGTCCTGAAGACCGGGCGGTTCTTCGACGCCGGTCACGACCAGCGCGGGGACAAGGTCGTTGTCCTCGGCAAGCATGCGGCCGAGCGGCTCGGCATCAACCGGGTGGACTCGGCACCGGCCGTGTTCATCGGCGACGAGCCCTACACCGTGATCGGCATCCTCGACTCGGTCAGCGGTCGCGCCGAGCTCAACGACGCGGTGATCATGCCGAACGGGACGGCCAAGGCGGCGTACAAGCTGAAGTCCCCGGACGCGGTCGAGATCCGTACGGCGGTCGGTGCTGCGCAACTGATCGCCGGTCAGGCTCCGAAAGCGCTGCAGCCGAACGACCCGAGCACGCTCAAGGTCGACTCACCCCCGAAGCAGGGTGCGGTCCGCAAGGGCGTCGAGGGCGACCTGAACGCGCTGTTCCTGCTGCTCGGCGCGGTCGCGCTGCTCGTCGGCGGTCTCGGCATCGCCAACGTCACGCTGCTCTCGGTCCTCGAACGGATCGGCGAGATAGGACTCCGCCGGGCCCTGGGCGCCGCGCGACGACACATTGCCGCGCAGTTCCTGGTCGAGAGTGTGATCGTGGGACTGCTCGGTGGACTACTCGGTACGGCGGTCGGCGTGCTGCTCACCGTCGGGGTGTCGTTCGCGAAGGACTGGACGCCGATCCTGGACAACTCGCTCGCGTTCGGGTCACCCCTGCTGGGCGCGGTCATCGGCCTGATCGCCGGGACCTACCCCGCCTGGAAGGCCTCCGCCATCCAGCCGATCACCGCGCTGCGCGGCGCGTGAGTAGAGCACGGCGGTCGCCGCGAAGCCGAGCGCGATAAAGGCCAGCACCGGGTACGACTTCCCGTTGTCGGGCAGGATCACCGCACCGAGCGCGGCCGCGGAGACCTGCCCGACATTGAAGATCATGTCGTAGAGCGAGAAGACGCGGCCGCGGAAGACGTCGTCGACCTTCGTCTGCACGAGGGTGTCGACGCTGATCTTCACGCCCTGCGCGCAGAACCCGGTGAGGAACCCGCCGACGATCAGCGCCGGCTGCGTGAACAGCCCGAGCGGTACGACGGTCACCACCGCGGCGCCGATGAACAACAGCGTGATCCACCGCCGCAGCGGCATCACCCGGGTCGCCCACGGCGTGACGAGCGCGGCCACGAAGATGCCGGCCCCGACCATCCCGGTCGCGATCGCCAGAGCGCCGAACGCCTGGTCCAGCTGACCTGGGCCGTAGAAGTAGTTGCGGTAGAGCAGGATCATCGCGACGGTGATCAGCCCGAAGAAGAACCGCAGCGAGCCGATCGCCGCGAGCCCGAGCGCGGCCTGTCGCCGCTCACGCAAGTGGCGGCCGCCATCCAGCAAGCCCTTCGCGATCGTCCGCATTGCTTCGAGCAGACCTGGCTCATCGCCTTGCAGATCCGGTCCGAGCTGGTCCCTGCGCAGTCTGAGCGCGAGCAGTGCGGCGGCGACGTAGACGAGCACCGTCAGCCCCAGTACGGCGAGATCGGAGTCGACCACGATCTTCACCCCGGCCCCGACCCCGCCGCCGATCAGGAAGGACGCCGTACCGGATGTCGGTGTGACGGCGTTTGCCATCACCAGCTCGTCGCGCTCGACCACATGCGGCAGCCCGGCCGACAGGCCCGACAGCAGGAACCTGTTCACGCCGAGGGTCAGCAAGACGCCCAGGTAGAACGGCACGCCGGCATTGCCTGCCGCAACGATCACTCCGACGACACAGACGAGTGCCGCTCGGGTCAGGTTGGCGCCGAAGAGGATTTGCCGCCGTGACCAGCGGTCCAGCAGTACGCCGGTGAACGGGCCCAGCACGGAGTAGGGGAGCAGCGCTACCGCGAACAGCCCAGCGATGGCCGCGGCATCCGGTGCCCGCTCCGGCGAGAAGAGTACGTATGACGCCAGCGCGACCTGGAAGACCCCGTCGCCGAACTGCGACGTCAACCGCACCGCGAACAGGCGCCGGAAATCCCGCCGTCGCAGCAACGTCCCGAGGTCCCGCATGAACCGCACGCCCGCACTCTAGCCCGGGTTGGTGCACGCTAGACCTCTAGTGCGCACTAGCGCCTGCTAGCTCTCCAGATAGTCGGCCAGCGCGGTCGGGTGCCCCAGCATCGGGAAGTGTGCCCCAGGCATTTCGTCGGGCACCACGCCCAGTCGCTCCCGCGTCACCCTGCGCAGGAACTCCGCCGGAAACAACCGATCGTCCCGCGCGATCACCACCCGCGTCCGGTCCGGCCACCCCTTGAAGTCACACGGATCATTCATCGGCCCACGCGACTGCTCCCGCAGGTGACTCCGCGCCTCAGCCGCCAGCTCCGCCGGCAGGTCGTGGAAGAACACATCCCCCTCCGCCGACTCGTACTCCGTGTTCTTCCACCATTCGCTGATGCGCTCACCCGGCACCGGAACCATCGCCGCGACCAGCACGAGCTCCCGCACCGCCAGCCGCTCACACACGAGCACCCCGGTGAACGCACCTAACGAATGCGCCACCACCGTCACCGGCTCCCCCTCCGGTACGGCGCTCACCACCGCGTCGACGTACTGACCAAGCCCGGCGGCCGGATCCTCACACGGTAGATCGGGCGCAATCACCTCATGCCCGCGCTGAGTGAGCTCAGCGGTGAGCGCGTGCCAATGCCACGCCGAACTGGCCGCACCGTGGATCACAACGAAACGCATGCCCGAACCCTATGCCGTGCTCACCATCGAGCGGTCGCTCACCTTGAGCACCCCTCAACCGTTTTCTGGCCGGCCAAATGGTTGAACCGTGCTCAAGGTCGGTTGGCCGGTTCACTTTGTGCACCGCTCGACCACTTTCTGGGCGGGCGAGTGGTTGAACCGTGCTCAAGGTCGGTTGGCTGGTACGGCGTGCCTTCGGGCGACGTCGCGCCGGCTACGAGCCGCGCTTATGGTGGCTGGATGGACCGGGCCGGTTTCAAGCACTTCCTGCCGATCACGCTGCGGTGGAAGGACAACGACGTCTACGGGCATGTGAACAACGTCGAGTACTACAGCTTCTTCGACACCGTGATCAACGACTTCCTGATCCGCAGTGGCGGGCTGGACATCCACGGTGGTGCGGTGATCGGGTTGTGTGTGGACTCGCAGTGCACGTTCAAGGCGTCGCTGGAGTTTCCGGGCGTGGTCGACGCCGGGCTGCGGGTCGGCCAGTTGGGGAACTCGAGCGTGCGCTACGACATCGGCCTGTTCCGGGAGGGCGCCGACGAGCCGGCCGCGACCGGGCGGTTCGTGCACGTGTTCGTGGACCGGAAGGACAGGCGGCCGGTCCCGATTCCGGATCGCCTGCGCGAGGCTCTGGAGGGAATCACCGGATGATCGTGCGCGGCGCCGTACTGCGGGAGATGGGTCTACCTAAGCCGTACGCCGACTCCCGGCCACTGCAGATCGAGGAGGTCGACCTGGCACCGCCCGGGCCCGGTGAGCTCCTGGTCCGCATCCGCGCCGCAGGGCTGTGTCACTCGGACCTGTCGGTCATCGACGGCTCACGGCCACGCGTGATGCCGATGCTGCTCGGCCACGAGGCGACGGGTGAGGTGGTCCAGTCAGAGGCTCCTGGGTTCGCTGCGGGTGATGCGGTCGCCTTCGCGTTCGTGCCCGCCTGTGGCTCATGCGGTCCGTGTGCGGAAGGACGTGCTGCGCTGTGTGAGCCAGGTGCCGCCGCGAACACGGCCGGCACCCTACTGTCCGGCGTACGGCGCTTGGACGGGGTGCACCATCATCTCGGCGTCTCCGGCTTCGCTGACCACGCAGTCGTGTCAGCGCGGTCCGCAGTGAAGATTGACCCCGCGCTGCCGCCTGAGATCGCCGCCCTCTTCGGCTGCGCAGTAATGACCGGCGTGGGCGCAGTGGTGAACACTGCGCAGGTCCGCGCCGGTCGGAGTGCGGTCGTGTTCGGTCTCGGCGGGGTCGGCCTGTCCGCGTTGCTCGGCGCCGTACTGGTTGGTGCGCATCCCCTGGTCGCGGTGGACGTCGTACCGGAGAAGCTTGAGCTGGCCCGTGCGCTCGGTGCCACGCACACCGTTGCCGCTGGCCCCGACACCGTCGAGGAGGTTCGTGCGGCGACGTCCGGCGGTGCTGACTACGCCTTCGAGACGGTCGGCAGTGGGAAGGTGCTCGAGCAGGCGTACGCCGCCACCCGCCGCGGCGGCACCACCGTTACGGTCGGTCTTCCGCACCCGTCGCAGACCTTCAGCGTGCCCGCGGTCAGCCTCGTCGCCGAGGAGCGCACCGTGAAAGGCTCCTACCTCGGCTCCGCTATCCCGAGCCGCGACATCCCGCGCTACATCGCCCTCTACCAGGCCGGCCGGCTCCCGGTGGACCGCTTGCTCACCGCAACCGTTGGTCTCGACAACCTCAACGAAGCCTTCGACACCCTCGCCGCCGGTACGTCGATCCGCCAGGTGCTAGTCCTCTGAACGACCTTCCAGTACGGCGAACGTGTGTGCCTCGCGCTCTCGCGCCTTCGATGTGAAGTTGTCGCCGAAGTCGTCAGCTGTCGCGACCCGGCGCAGTTCGATCCCGGCCGTGTTGCCGTGGTCGGCGGCGAAGCAGCGCTCGGCCCACGCCTGCGCCTCCGCGCGGGACTCGACCTCGATCAGGCAGAACCCGGCGATCAGTTCCTTCGTCTCCGCGAACGGCCCATCGACGATCCGCGCCTTCCCGCCGTCCGGCACCAACCGGAACCCCTCCGAGCTCGGCAGCAGCCCCTCGCCCGCGAGCAGGACGCCCTGCTCGGCCATCTCGGCCATCACCTGAGTCATCTCGTTCAGGCTCTGTTCGCTCGGCTGCTCCCATGCCTCGGAGCCCGCGCTCGCCCGCATCATCATCACGTATCGCATGGGCCCCATCCTGTGGCCGGAAGCGGTCACAGCCAACGTTAAATCCGCCGAAAAATGTATACAGCGGGGCAACGCATCAGGCAGGCTACGCACAGTGCGGTCTCGCATACCGCTCGTGAGGCAATGTCAAGTGAGACACGCGGAGTCCCTGAGGAGGACCCCTCTATGCACACCCGCCCCCGCCGCATCGGTGCCCTGGTCGGCGCCGGCGCCGTAGCGTTCGGCGCCCTGGCTGTCGTGGCCGGCAACGCGGCCGACGCCCAGCAGCCCGCCCCCACTCCGATCGACCAGCTGCTCGGCTCCGAGCTTCAGGGCAAGGCCGCGCTCGGCCGTGTCCAGTCCCGGCTCACGGAGCTTGCCGACCGCAACGGGATCGCCGCCGCCAAGCTGCAGCAGATCCTGGCCACCGACAAGACCAGCTGGCTCGACCGCGACGGCAAGCTCTTCTTCCGCGAGCCGACCACTGGTGCGAAGACCACGACCGCCGTCTCCCCGCGCTGGGCTGTGAAAGCCGTTGCCGGGGCCACCGGTCCGGCGTTCGAGCTGCACAGCAAGCCCGGCTCGAACCGCGTGATCTACCTGGACTTCGACGGCCACACCATCTCCGGGACGGCCTGGAACACCGGCGGCAAGCCCGCGACGGTCAACGTCACCGCGTACGACACCGACGGCAACACGAACAACTGGAGCACCGCGGAACAGGACGTCGTACGGGATGTCTGGGCCCGGGTCTCTGAGGACTACGCGCCGTTCGACGTGGACGTCACCACGCAGGCACCGGCCGAGGCCGCGATCACTCGCTCTGGTTCGTCTGACCAGCAGTTCGGCACGCGCGTGGTGATCGACCCGACCACCTGGTACCAATCCGGTTGTGGTTGCGGTGGTGTCGCCTACGTCGGCGTCTACGACAACACGAGCCAGCACGCGTACTACCAGCCCGCTCTCGTCTTCACCAAGGGTGTCGGCACCGGCGCGAAGAACATCGCCGAGGCAGCAGCCCACGAGGCCGGTCACAACGTCGGCCTGAGCCACGACGGTACGGCGTCGGTCGGGTACTACGCCGGTCACGGCGCCTGGGCCCCGATCATGGGCGTCGGCTACTCCAAGGCGATCAGCCAGTGGAGCAAGGGCGAGTACACCGGAGCCAACAACAAGGAAGACGACTTCACGGTCATCGGCCAGAACGGCCTCGCACTGCGCGCCGACGACCACGGCAACGGTACGGCGGACGCCAGCGCGCTCACGCTCGGTACGGCGACCTCCGGCATCTACGCCAATGACTCGGACGTCGACGTGTTCCGGATCGACCTGGCCGCCGGCACCTTCAACTTCGCCGCCACATCCGGTGGCGACGTGGACATCAAGCTCCAGCTGCTCGACTCGGCCGGCAACGTCGTCGTCACCGCCGACCCGGCCGCCGGACAGTCCAACTCGGCGACCCCGACCGGCCTGAGCGCGAGCATCAGCCGTCAGGTCGCGGCGGGCCGCTACTACCTGCGGGTCGACAACGTCGGCTACGGCAACCCGCTGAACACCGGCTATTCGACGTACGGGAGCCGTGGCAAGTACACGGTGCGTGTGACGGCCGGCTAGTACCAGAGCAACCCGGGGCCGTCGTTCCCACCGAGATCGACGGCCCCGGGGTTTCTGGGGGGATCAACCGCCCAACCCCTGGAGGACCTTCGTGAGGAAACAACTCCGCCGTACCGGCGCGCTCGCATGCACCGGTGCAGTGATCTTCGGCGGCCTGGCCGTCGCAGCCGGCGCCCGCGCCGACGCACAGCTCACGCCGATCGACCAACTGCTCGGACAGCCCACTCCGGGCGTCACGGCGCTGGCCAAGGTGCAGAGCCGGCTGGCCGAGGTGGCCGCGACCAACGGTCTGCCGACTGACCAGCTGCAGCGCATCCTGGCCACCGACAAGACCGCCTGGCTCGATGCCGGCAGCCGCCTGTTCTACCGCGAGCCGCAGCTCTCCCCGACGCAGAAGTCCGAAGAGGCTTCGCCGCGCTGGGCCACCGACGCGGTTGCCGGCGCGACCGGTCCGGCGTTCGAGCTGCACAGCAAGCCCGGTTCCAACCGGGTGCTCTACCTGGACTTCGACGGCCACACCATCACCGGTACGGCGTGGAACGCGGCGAAGTCGATCGACCCGGTGAACGTCTCGGCGTACGACACCGACGGCGACCCGGCCAACTACAGCACCGCCGAGCAGGACGTCGTACGGGATGTTTGGGCGCGGGTTGCGGAGGACTACGCGACCTTCGACGTCGACGTCACCACGCAGGCTCCCGCCCAGTCCGCGATCGACCGGTCCGGGTCAGCGGACCTGCAGTACGGAACGCGCGTGCTGATCGACCCGGACACCTGGTACCAGTCCGGCTGTGGTTGTGGCGGCGTCGCGTACGTCGGTGTCTACGACAACAGCAGCCAGCACGACTACTACCAGCCGGCGCTGGTCTTCACCAAGGGCGTCGGGACCGGTGCGAAGAACCTCGCCGAGGCGGCCTCGCACGAGGCCGGTCACAACGTCGGCCTCAGCCACGACGGCACCTCGACCGTCGGCTACTACCAGGGCCACGGCTCCTGGGCGCCGATCATGGGCGTCGGGTACTACCGCGGCATCAGCCAGTGGAGCAAGGGCGAGTACGCCGACGCGAACAACAAGGAAGACGACTACGGCGTCGTCGGCACCCACGGCCTCGCCCTGCGCGCGGACGAAGCCGGTGACACCACGTCTGCCGCTGCTGCACTGACCGTCGGTACGCCGGTCACGGGCTACATCGCCGCCGAGACCGACACCGACGTCTACAAGGTCACGGTCGGTGCCGCAGGCAACTACACGGCGACCGCGAACGCGGCGGCCTCCGGTGGGAACCTGGACATCAAGCTCGATCTGTTGAACAGCGCCGGCACCGTCGTCGCCTCGGCCGACCCGGCCTCGGGCCAGACCGACGCCGCCACTCCGACCGGCCTCAGTGCGTCGGTCACCGCCAACCTGGCGGCCGGCACCTACTACCTCCGGATCGACAACGTCGGGTACGGCGACCCGCTGAACACGGGCTACTCGACGTACGGCAGCCGCGGCGCCTACACCGTCAACATCGCGACCGCCTGACCCACTGAACCCCTGCGGCTGGCCAACATCTGGCGTAGGCCAGCCGCAGGTCAGGTCAGCTCAGCTCAGATGCGAGACCGCCAGCTGAGCCAGTGCGGCTGCTTGCAGCGGAAGCACCCCATCGTCGAACCGGACGATGCTCGAGTGATTCGACGGCGCCTCACCGGCCGGTACGTCGTCTGGCCGCGCACCGAGCATGATGAACGTGCCCGGCACCTCCTGGAGCACCATCGAGAAGTCCTCGGCACCCATCAACGGGTTGGCGATCGGCTCCACGTGCTCGGGGCCGAAGAGGGTAGTGAGCTCGCTGAGTGCGTGCTGGGTGCGGTCGGCGTCGTTGATGGTCACCGGGTACTGCAGGTCGAGCGCCGCGTCGACCGTGCACCCGTGCGCCTTGGCAATCGACTCCGCGAGTGCGGGCAGCTCCTGGCTCAGCTGCGCGAAGGTCTCGTTCGAGAGGGTCCGGACGGTGGCGCCGAGCTTCGCCGAGTTCGGGATCACGTTGATCGCGACACCCGCCGACAACTGCGTGACCGTGATGACCACCGGGTCGAACACATTCACCCGCCGCGTCACATACGTCTGCAACGCCGACACCAGCTCCGCGATCACCGGCACCGGATCCGCGGTCGTGTGCGGCGTCGACCCGTGCCCACCTCGGCCGTGCACGGTGATGTGCAGCTGATTCGAACCGGCCATCATCGTCCCCGGCCGAGTCTGGAACAGTCCCTTCGCCGCCAGCGACCACACATGCACGGCGTACGCGGCGATCGGCTTGTCACCACTCGCCTGCAGCAAGCCCTCCCGCAGCATGTACCCCGCACCACCCAGCCCTTCCTCACCCGGCTGGAACATGAACACGACGTTCCCCTGCAGCTCCTCACGATGCGCACTCAGCAACTGCGCGGCACCCACCAACCCGGCCGTGTGCAGATCATGGCCGCAGGCATGCATGTTCCCGTTCTCCGCCGCGAACGCCAGCCCGGTCTCCTCGACCACCGGCAGCGCGTCCATATCCCCGCGCAACAACACCGTGGGCCCCGGCCGCCCACCCCGCAACACCCCAACCACCGACGTCACCTCACGCCCGGTCGAGATCTCCAACGGCAGCCCGGCCACTGCGTCCAGCACCTTCGCCTGAGTCCGCGGCAACACCAACCCCACCTCAGGATCCCGATGCAACTCCCGCCGCAGCTCCACCAACCCAGCCGCCAGCCCGCCACTCTCCCGCACCAGATCCATCCGGCCACCGTACCCGCCCACCCGGTCGCCGAAATGGTGCATCGAAATCGGTGCCCTGCGAACTCCGTGGTCGGTCTGCGTGGCATTCGCTACGGTGACGAGATGGCCGGTCGGATCGTGAACTCGTCCAGAGACTGCGGGGGTGCGCTATGATTCATCTGCGGTGGGAGGAGGTCGAGAACTTCTTCGACCCCGAGCTGATGGGTGCTCTGCCGGACCTGTGGATACCGGGTAGCTCGGTCGAGGACTGGCAGTCGGTCTTCGACCTCGTGCAGTCGAGTGAATGGACCTGGACATACCGAGTGGGGGAAGAGCCGAGCCCCTGCCGACCGCCGCGGAGGTACTCTCACGGCCCGCCGATGCGGAGACTGTTGACCTACACGTCGATCCGGTCCCGGGTGTGCGAGTGATCTTCCGACCGATGCAGTCCGCGGACGTCAACTTCGACGTCGACCTGCGCGAGCTCCAGGGGCAGCAGGGGGTCGACATCCTGTGCGCCCTCCTCTGCACGCTCGGCCGTCGGCTGGCCAAGCCGGTGCTCATGGGTGACGAGGCCGGCTGGGGCCGGGACCAGCCAGTACTCGGCTTCGACCCCGTCGCCGACGGTGTGGTCCTGCTGGCCGACCCACGGCTCCATTGAGCACCGGTCCCACCACCGGTCATAGGCCGGCCCGCGACCGCCACCTACTGGAACGGGCGGAGTTCGATCTTGCGGTCGCAGATGTTCGAGGCTTGGGTGGCGAGGTCCTGGGCCAGCTCCGGAGTGGGGACCTCCCAGACCCAGACGCCGGCGAGGTACTCCTTGGACTCGACGAAGGGCCCGTCGCTGACGATCGCCGCATCGCCGCGGTTGTCGATGACGGTGGCGGCGGTGGTGTCGGCGAGACCGCCGGCGAAGACCCAGTAGCCGTCCGCGATCAGGCGCTCGTTGAACTCGCTGATCGCAGGCTGCCGGTCGATGCTGCCGGGGGTGTCCTTGTCATCGATCACGGAAACCAGATATCGCACCTGAACTCAGCTCCTTGAGACGTCATGACGGTCGGTACATCGCTCTGAGATTCCACACCGTCGCACATCACGGTGTCTTGGACCCTCATCCCTACGACGAACCCGCCTACCCCAATCCGACACCACCACCGCCCCCTGCTCGAGAACCCCGAACAGCCCCGACCGTCGTGAGCGTCCCCCGGGCAGCCGGGGTGGGTCTTGGGGTGGGTAGGCCGGCGAAGGCGGCTTGGGTGGGGTGGGGGATCTGGCGATGGGTGTAGTGGGACTCGGCTCGGGTGATTTCGGAGTGGAGGTGGGAGAGGAAGGCTTGGGTTGTTGTTTGGGCTCGGACGGTTGCTTGGGGGTGGGGGAGGAGGAGGTGGGCGTCGAGGGTGGGGAGGGAATCGCGGAGGAGGGATTCGAGGTGGAGGCGGGTCTGGGGGCCGGACGGTTCCAGGTCGGGGAGGCGGCTGGAGTTGTAGTAGAGGACGGCGAGCAGCTCGACCTGGCGCTCGGCGGTCTGGTTGTTGAGCGCGGTGAGGACCGTGCCGGGTTTCAGGTCGGCTCGGGACTCCAGGTCGGTGCAGAGCATTCGGACGGCGGCGACGTACGGCGCGTAATGGCCGTTGGTGCGGAAGGAATCGATGCCAGGGGCAACCTTGTCGACGCCCAGGTGGTGCAGGTACTCGTTGAGGTGGTCCTGTGCCCAGGCTTCGGCGACGCCTTCCTCCAGTTGGCGACTGCCGGGGCGGACGAAGGCGGCGCGGGCCGCCTCCTGGGTCGCGCCGGCGGGGCCGAGGAAGTGCGAGTGTTCGTGCAGGATCGTGGCGAACGCCTCGCGGTACCGGGCGAGTTGTGGAGTTGGATGTCGTTTGCCGGCCAGGGCGTATATCTCCCGGAGTGGATCGAGGATGTACTCGCGGTCGAGGTGCAGTGTCCCGTCCCAGTGCGCGAGCCCCAGCACGTCGTCGACCGACTCGACGACCTGACCGTTCCAAGCGCTCTGCTGCGCCCCCGATAGGTCGAGCGCAGCCTGCCCACTGCGCAGCAGAAGCTCCTCGAGCGAAGCCGGTTTGGGGTCACTCACGGCCGGTACGCCGTGGCGAGCCGGATCAGCGAGTCCGCCGACCGATGCAGATTGGCTCGCTCGACCGGGCTCGCGGTCGCATCGGCCATCTGTCGCAGCTCGGCAACCAGCCGCTCCGCGCGCGCTCTGTGCTCGGCTGCACTGCTCCGTGGCCGGCCAGTGCTCTGGGTTGTCTCGACGTGCTCCATGGTTTCTCCTCCGAGTTCGGATCTCGGCGGAGAACATACGGAGATTCACCCCCTCCCCAACACCAAACTTCCCACCTGTGGATAACCGCCCCGTCCGCTCCCGACCACGCCCGCTGTGTGGAAACAAATTGCCAGCCGGTGCACATTTCCTTCCACAAAGGCACGGTTCTTGCGGGTGTGCCGGCCATCCGGATCCGCTGGCCAACGCACCACGGGACGGGGCAACCCCAAGTCCGGCTGGTTAGCGGGTCGTGACAGCTGTCACCACCCCCGGCGCTAACGTCCGAACGTTCGCAGAGCCCGTCTCCAGCCGACCACGCGCTACAGGACTTCGAACGCCGTTTCGGGCGATTCACAGCGTCCGAAAACACGCCGACGTCGTACTGCGGCTGTTCGGACGTTAGCCACGGTCCGGCGCTAACGTCCGAACGTTCGGAGAGCCCGTCTCCGGTTCTTCGGACGTTGACTGTGGTGAGGCTGGTTGGGCGGGGTTTGTGGAGTGTGGCTGCCGGCTGGGGAGGTTGTCGCGTGATGTCTGCCTCAACCGGTTTGGGGAGAGTTTGCCCCGCCCGGAAGGCGATCTGGGGAGGATTCGCCCCCCGAATCGGTCGACTATCCTCCCCGGACGCCGGACGCCGGACGCCGGACGCCGGACGCCGGACGCCGGACGCCGGACGCGGCGCATGCTCCCCGAACCGGTTTGGGGAGGATTCCCGGTCACGGCCGAGAAGACGCCGTACCGGGCCTTCGGATCCGTCGGACGTCAGCGCGGCCGCGGGTTGGTTGACGGCCGTCCGGACGCACTGACTGGCCGGGCTTGGGGATAGCCATCGGACGCGCACTGTTAGAAGAGGGTGGGGGGTTCTGGGGAGATGGGCTCGGGGAGGGGAGGTAGGGCGGGGAGTCGGTTGCGGAGGGTGGTGTGGAAGAGGCGGGCCAGGTTGAGGGCCTCGGCGTTGTCGGGGGTGTGGAGGAAGATTGTGGGAGAGCGGCCCTCCACTAACCACGTGTGGACGAGGTCGGTGAGGTAGGACCAGCCTTCGACGGTTTCGTCGACTGAGTCGCGGCCGATGTAGCGGACGATCGGGAACGCGGTGAGGGCGGTGGCGCGGCGGGCGACGCGGGGTTTCTTCATCCAGGCGTCGCGTTCGGCGAGGCTGGTGGGGCGGCGGCCGAAGAGGGTGCCGGTGTCGAAGGGGACCCACTCGGCTCCGGCGCGGACCAGGATGTCTTCCAGTTGGTGCGCGGTGCGGGGGTCGTCGAAGAACGCGCGGTGACGGACCTCAACGGCGTACCGGTGTTCGCGGGGTGCGCCGCGCAGGAAGGCAGCGAGCGTGCCGAGATCGGTAGGGGCGAACGATGCCGGGAGCTGGATCCACAGCGCGTGGTTGCGGGAGCCGAGTGGCTCGACCGCGGCGGCGAAGGCGTGGAACTCGGTGGCGATGTTGCTGAGCCGGCGTTCGTGCGTGATGGTCTGCGGCAGCTTCACGACGAAGCGGAAGTCAGGTGGTGTCTGCGCGGCCCAGTTCTCGACCGAGGAACGGGAGGGCGTTGCGTAGAAGGTGGTGTTGCCCTCGACCGCGTTCACCCATGAGGCGTAGGAAGCGAGCTTGTCGCGGGAGGGTTGCGGCCACGCGGGGTGTGTCCATTGAGCACACCCCACGTGAAGCCGCATCGTTCAAATCTAGCGCTCGACCTCACCGCGGATGAACTTCTCCACCAGGTCGCGGCAGACGTCGTCGGCGTACTGCTCCGGCGGCGACTTCATGAAGTACGACGACGCGGACAGGATCGGGCCGCCGATGCCGCGGTCCTTGGCGATCTTCACCGCGCGGATCGCGTCGATGATGATGCCGGCCGAGTTCGGCGAGTCCCAGACCTCGAGCTTGTACTCCAGCGACAGCGGGACGTCGCCGAAGTTGCGGCCCTCGAGCCGGATGAAGGCCCACTTGCGGTCGTCCAGCCAGGCCACGTAGTCCGACGGGCCGATGTGCACGTTCCGCGGGTCGATGTCGTTGACCAGCTGCGAGGTGACGGACTGGGTCTTGCTGATCTTCTTGGACTCCAGCCGGTCGCGCTCCAGCATGTTCTTGAAGTCCATGTTGCCGCCGACGTTCAGCTGGTAGGTCCGGTCGACGGTGACGCCGCGGTCCTCGAACAGCTTGGCCAGCACGCGGTGCGTGATGGTGGCGCCGATCTGCGACTTGATGTCGTCGCCGACGATCGGGACACCCGCGGCGGTGAACTTGTCCGCCCACTCCTTGGTGCCGGCGATGAAGACGGGCAGCGCGTTGACGAACGCGACGTTCGCGTCGATGGCGCACTGGGCGTAGAACTTGGCCGCCTGCTCGGAACCGACCGGGAGGTAGCAGACCAGTACGTCGACCTGCGCCTCACGGAGGGCCGCGACGACGTCGACCGGGGCCGCGTCGGACTCGGTGATGGTCTCGCGGTAGTACTTGCCGAGACCGTCCAGGGTGTGACCGCGCTGCACGGTGATGCCGCTCGGCGGCACGTCGCAGATCTTGATCGTGTTGTTCTCGCTGGCGCCGATCGCGTCGGCGAGGTCCAGGCCGACCTTCTTGCCGTCGACGTCGAACGCGGCGACGAACTCGACGTCGCGGACGTGGTAGTCACCGAACTGGACGTGCATCAGACCGGGGACGCGCTCCTCCGGCTTGGCGTCACGGTAGTAGTGCACGCCCTGGACGAGCGAGCTGGCGCAGTTGCCGACGCCGACGATCGCTACCCGGATCGAGGTCATCTGGAATCTCCTTGGTCAGGCGGTGGGGGAAATTGGGAGGGTTGTTGCCGCCGCTCGCCGTCGATCAGCTCGTTCAGCCAGCGGACCTCGCGCTCGGCCGACTCCAGGCCGTGCCGTTGCAGCTCGAGGGTGTAGGCGTCGACCCGCTCCGCGGTCCGGCTCATCGCGGCCCGGAAGTTCGCCAGCCGCTCCTCCATCCGGGCGCGCCGGCCCTCGAGGATGCGCAGCCGGGTGGCCGGATCGGTCCGGCCGAAGAACGAGAAGCGGACGCCGAACGTGTCGTCCTCCCAGGCCGACGGACCCGCATCGTGCATGGCCTGCGCGAAGTGGTCCTTGCCGTCGGCCGTGATCGTGTAGACGATCTTCGGCCTGCGCCCGGACTCCGGCGTACCGGGGTCGGCGGTGATCAGGCCGTTGCGGAGCATCGCCTTCAAACCCGGGTAGAGCGATCCGAACGACAGCACGCGTCCCCAGCCGAACTGGGCGTTGACGCGCTTGCGGAGCTCGTAACCGTGCATCGGCGCTTCGTGCAGCAGACCGAGTACGGCGAGCTCAAGGACCCCGCTGCGGTTTCCCATGACCCACCTCCTCGATCCAGTTTGTCAGAACCTGATGTATCGGTTCGATACATCGTGTCGCCACTGTAAGCAGAGGTCCGAGCTGTGGACAACTCATGACAAAGGTCGGCTTTGTCACCTCCGCGGTGCGGCGCGCCCCACGGAAGCTGTTACGTCAGGCGCCGATCTGCGTTAATCGGTTGACACCCAGTCGTGAGCCAGGAGCACAGCGTCATGACCGAGCATGGAAAGCACGCGAAGCACGAGCACGAGCTCGAGGACGAGAGCCGACTGGCGCGGGTGGCGCTGCGGTTCACCGCGTTCACCGAGAAGTGGTTGCCGGACGCATTCGGGTTCGTGCTGGTCGGCACGTTCGTGGTGCTGTTGTTCGGGCTCGTCACCGGCGAGCCGCTGCTGAAACGGCCGGACGATCCGGCGGCGACCAAGGGCTTCGGGCTGGTCGATGCCTGGGGCATCGGGTTCTGGAGCCTGATCACGTTCACGCTGCAGATGGCGATGATCATCATCGGCGGGTACGCCGTCGCTACCAGCGGCCCGATCGCCCGATTGATCACGCGGTTGGCGCGGATCCCGAAGAACCCACGGAGTGCGGTCGCGTTCGTGGCGGCGGTCGCGATGCTGGCGTCGTACCTGAACTGGGCTTTCAGCCTGATCTTCGCCGCCATCCTGGCGCGTGAGGTGGCGCGGAACGTGCCGAAGGCGGATTACCGAGCGCTGGGGGCGATGGCGTTCCTGGGGCTGGGGACGGTGTGGGCGCAGGGGCTGTCGGGCTCGGCTGCGCTACAGGTCGCGAGCGCGAGCAGCAGCCCGGCGCCAGTGCAGGAGGTCATCAAGGCCGGTGGTCGGGCGTCGGGGCTGATCCCGTTGAGCGACACGATCTTCACCTGGCAGGCGTTGGTTGCGACGCTCATTGTGTACGTCGTTGGTGTGGTGATGGCGTGGTTCATCGCACCGGGCGAGGGGAGTTCGCGGACGGCGGAGCAGTTGGGGATCGAGCTCAAACCGCTCATCGGGCGCGGATCGGCGTACAACGGTCAAAGAGAAGCGAGTGAGAAGCGTCGGCCGGGTGACTGGCTCGAGCACTCACCGCTGTTCAGTCTGCTGGTGGTGCTGCTCGGGGCGATGTATCTGGTGCGGTACTTCGACGGCAAGAGCTTCTTCAGTGCGCTGGACCTCAACACCGTCAACCTGATCCTGTTTCTGCTCGCTCTGCTGCTGCACTGGCGTCCGTGGCGGATGGCCCGGGCGGTGCGGGACGGCGCGCCAGCGGCGGCCGGCGTACTGCTGCAGTTTCCCTTGTACGGCGGGATCTTCGGCATGATCGCCTATACCGGCATCTCGGCGCGGTTGGCGGGCTGGTTGGTGCAGGCGAGTAGCCAGTTCCTGTTTGCACCGCTGGTGGCGATCTACTCGTGCATCCTGGGCATCTTTGTGCCGAGTGGTGGCAGCAAGTGGGTGATCGAGGCGCCGTATGTGTTGCAGGCGGCCAATGCGCTCAACGTGGACGCTGGGTGGATGGTCATCGTGTACGACCTCGGTGAGGCGAGTGCGAATCTGCTGCAGCCGTTCTGGATGCTGCCCACGCTGGCGATTCTGGGACTGAAGGCGCGCGACATCATGGGGTACACGTTCACGATGTTCCTGGCGTGCTTCCCCGCTGCACTGATTGCTGTGACCTTCCTGGCGCCGCACATCACCGGGTGACGCGGAAGTAGTCGAACTGCGCAGTCGCCTTGCCGTACTGGGCTTCTGTCGCTGCCGACGAGCCCTGGGAGACCAGTCCGATGCGTGGGGTGGAGTTGGCGGGCAGAGTCCAGGCGGCGCCCCAGACCCAGTGTTTGCCGTCGGTGCTGGAGGCCGCGCGGTAGCGGTGCTCACCAGTCGCCGGTACGACGTCATGCGCGAGCCGGAGCCAGGTCGTCGCAGCGGGTGCGCCGATCATCGCGCCGCCGAAGGTGACGTTGGACGGTGCACCGATCGGCTGGAACCGCATGCGCTTGCCGAACTCCACGAAGCGTCCGGTGCCACCGGCGACGTGGTCGAGGCGCATCCAGTTCTCGTCGTCGACGTACACGAGCAGACCGGCCTGCTGGTAGTTGCGGATGGTGTCGGTGCCGACGTCGAGGTGCAGCTTGGTCTCTACGACGAAGTTGCCTGCTGGCTGGTCGCGGAGGAGCAGTGCGGCCTTGCTGGCGGTCGCGTTGTCGGTCAGGTCGTTCGTCTCGGTCGGCCACCGCAGACTGCCGTCGGCAACAGTCGTGTCGGGACTGGTGTTGCGCCACGTCCACCCAGGGTTCAGGCCGTGCGTGAAGTCATCCGAGTACGCCGGATCTACGCGGCCGACCCCTGGTGTCGGAGCCGGTCGAGTGGCAGGCGTGTAGAGCGGTGCGACGGAGAAGTTGCCCGCATCCCCAATCGGTACGGCGCGTTGGCCGCGAGCACGCGTGGGGAGCGTGAGCGTGGCGAGCGGGTCGCCCAACCGGTCCTCGCTGAACTCAGCAGTTGCCCGATCGCCTCGAAGCTCCAGCGAGATCGTCCCAGGCACATCGAGCGGAACACGCACACTGCGCGTGCCTCGGTCAGTAGTAAGGCGAAGGAACCCGTGGTCCACGACAGCCCGCACCCGCCCGTCCCGAGCCGACACGCCCTGGGCAGCCCGCGCTGGCTGTACGTCGGCCTCGAGCCGCAGGTTGGCGGAGGGAGCGCTCGGCGCTGAGGTGGTGGCTGGTGACGTCTTGCTGGACTCGGTGGGGCCGGTGCCGGCGTTGACTGTGGGCCAGCCGTCGATCCAGTCGAGGCGGTCTAGGAGCATGGGGCGGAGGAGCCAGCCGTTGGAGTTCGTGACGTAGGGGTCGGTGCGGTCTACGGCGTGGTAGGCGAACCATTGCTGGCCGCTGAGGTCCGTCACGACCGCGGAGTGGCCGGTTCCTACCCAGCGGTTGCCGTTGGCGGCCAGGACGGGGGTGCCGCCTGTGCGGGAGGCGTTGAGGTTGTTGCCTTCGCGGTCGGTGAAGGGGCCGAGGGGACTGCGGGAGCGGCCGGCGAAGACGGCGTAGCCGGTGGTGGGGCCGGCGCAGCAGTTCGCGGAGGAGCCGAACAAGTAGTAATAGCCGTCGTGTTTGACGACGTACGGGCCTTCGAAGCGGTCGCGGGCGACGTTGGTCACTGCTCCTACGGTTCGGAGGCCGTCGGGGGTGAGGCGGACGGCGTGGATGCCGCCGTTGTAGCTGCCCCAGTACAGGTAACGCGTGCCGTCGGAGTCGGTGAACTCGGCCGGATCGATGGTCCACTCGAATCCACCGTCGGCGGCGGGCCGGGGCGCGACCACGGGTGCACCGGAATCGGTCCAGGGTCCGGAGGGTGTCGGTGCGGTGGCGGCGCCGATGGCGTAGTCCCAGTTGTCCGGCGTGGTGGTCGTGTTGTGCACGGTGAAATAGAGGACATACCGACCATCGACGTACCGGATATCGGGCGCCCAGAAGCCGCTGGTCGGGTCTGCCCAGGTGGGCCGGTTGGTGTCGTTGAAGACCGAGCCAACCTTCTCCCAGTGTGTTAGGTCACGGGAGCGGGCGATCTTGTACCCGTCTCCGTCGTGCCCGTCCTTCGCGTAGGGACCGCCGGTCGAGTACGCGTACCACCAGCCGTCGCGCCCCTTGATCAGCGCCGGATCCGGGAAGTCGGCCGAGTACCCCGCCGTCACCGGGTTCGCGAAACCCGCCCGAGCGGGCCGCTCGGCGTACGCCGACGCGGTCAGGAGTACCGAAAGGGACACGATCGCGGCGATCAGCCGCCGTACCGGACGCGCTCGCATGCTGCCACGGAAACCGATTCCCGCCGCGGTGTAAAGATCCGGTCCAGACAGCTGTGGACCAGTTCGCCCCCGAACCCCGGAGTTGGTACCCTCCGGAGCGGATTCGGGCCCGTTACCACACCCGCCGTAGTCTGTGGGGCAATGACTTCCGCGAGATCGTCGAGGATTGCACTGTGAGTGAAGCTCGTAGAAAGGCCGCTCCGCCGCGCCGGCACAAGCGACACTGGGCGCTCCGGGTGCTGGGCTGGCTCCTCGCTCTGGGGTTCCTCGGCATCATCGCCGGTACCGCAGCGTTCTTCATCATCTACCAGCAGACCGAGATCCCGGACGTCAACAAGGAGTTCCAGGCCAACACCAGCACGGTGACCTGGAGCAACGGCGTCACGATGGGCACGTTCTACGAGCAGAACCGGACCTCGGTTCCGTTGAGGCAGATCCCGAAGCGGGTCCAGGACGCCGTACTGGCAGCCGAGGACCGGACGTTCTGGACCAACCCCGGCATCTCCCCGCAGGGCATGGCCCGCGCCGCGTTCAACATCGCCCGCGGTGAGCAGTTGCAGGGTGGGTCGACGATCACCCAGCAGTACGTGAAGATCATGTACCTGAACCAGAACCGGACGGCGACCCGGAAGTTCAAGGAACTGTTCATCGCCACGAAGCTCAGCCGCCAGCAGGACAAGAGCAAGACCCTCGAGGGTTACCTCAACACGATCTACTTCGGTGAAGGTGCCTACGGCATCTCGGCCGCGGGACAGGCGTACTTCCAGGAGCCCGATCCGGCCAAGCTGACGGTCCAGCAGGCCGCGTTCCTGGCCACGGTCCTGAACAACCCGACGCTGTTCGACATCGACAAGAAGTCGAACCACCAGCGGATCATCGAGCGCTACCGCTACGTCCTCGACGGGATGAAGCTGAGCGGCACGATCACCGAGGCCCAGGAGACGCAGTACGCCAAGGCCTTGCCGAAGATGAACAAGCCGAAGAAGAACAACAAGTACAAGGGTCCGTCCGGCTTCCTGCTCGACATGGTGAAGAAGGAACTGCAGCGCCGCGGGTACTCCGAGAACGACATCACCGGTGGCGGATTCAAGGTCGTCACCACCTTCGACAAGGACCTGCAGTTGAAGATGGTCGCGGCCGCCGAGACCAAGGTGCCGAAGAAGAAGGACAACCTGCACATCGGGATGGCGTCGGTGCGGCCCGGCACCGGACAGTTGGTGGCGATGTACGGCGGTCCGGACTTCCTGAAGAGCCAGTTGAACTGGGCAACGTCCAAGGCCCGGCCCGGATCGTCGTTCAAGCCGTTCGCGGTCGCCGCGGCGCTGAAGGACAACTGGGATCTGACCGAGGACTTGCAGGGTGACAGCCCGATCCGGATCCAGGGGCAGGAACTCAACAACGAGTTCAACCACGACTACGGCCCGGTCAACCTGAAGTACGCGACCCAGGAGTCGATCAACACCGCCTTCTACGACCTGATCGACAACCAGCTGGGCGACGACGGCCCGGCCAAGCTGGTGAACGCAGCCGAGGCGGCCGGCATCCCCAAGACGACGGCGCTCGAGAACGGCCGCAACAACCCGTCGACCGTGCTCGGCCCGGACCCGTACGCCTCACCGGTCGACATGGCGAACGCCTACGCCACCTTCGCCGCCGAGGGCAAGCAGGTCGAGCTGCACACGATCAAGACCATCACCGACCACAACGGCAAGGTGGTCTTCTCGGACAGCAGTCTGAAGAAGAACGATGCCTTCGATCCGGAGATCGCCCGGACGGTCAACAACATCCTGCAGAACGTCGTCGACAAGGGCACCGGTGAGGGCGCCCAGGCGCTCGACCGCCCGGTGGCCGGTAAGACCGGTACCGCTGGTGGTGTCGCCGTTGAGCACCGCGCGGCGGACAAGAAATGCGACGGCTGTAAAGCAGGCACCGACACCCTGACCTCGTGGTGGACCGGGTACACGCCGCAGCTCTCGACCTCAGTGCTCTATCGGGCGGGCAAGACGGGTGAGGGCGATCTCGACCCGTATTCGAAGGATGAGGCGTTCTTCGGTGGCAACTGGCCGCTGCAGACCTGGCTCGCCTATATGAAGCCGGCCCTCGCGGCGCAGGACCCCACGGAGTTCGTCGAGCCGCAGGACGACGACGGCCTCAAGGACCCCGTGCCGACGAAGACGCCGACGAGCACCCCGAGCAGTACGCCGACCAACACGCCGAGCGGCCCGACGACCACGCCGACGCCGACCAGCACTCCGACCAGTACGCCGACGAACACGCCGAGCGGTCCGACGAAGCCGACGAAGCCGACCAAGACCCCGGGCTGGCCGACCATCACCCCACCGGGTAGCGACCCGGGTGCGTCGGAGAAGCCCGGCGGCGGTGGTCAGTAGCCCAGCCGCCCCGCCCCCGGAACCGTCCCCGCCCGCCGTTGAGGCGCGCCCGGGGCGTGCGCGGCGGGCCAGGGTGGACGGGGTCGGGCTGCGCCGGTGGTTGCCGGCGGCGATGACGCGGGAGGTCCTCGGGTGGTGGCTTGTCACCCGGGTGGGGCTGTTCGTGCTGTCCGTCTCGGCGCCACTGCTCTTCAACCGCGGGAGCGACTACCCGAACGTCTGGCGCGCCTGGGTGCAGTGGGACGTCTGGCACCTGAAGGCACTCGCGGAGTACGGCTACACCCACGGTGAGCCGTCACAGGCGCCACTCGCGGCGTTCTTCCCCGGGTTCCCGCTCCTGGTCCACATCGTCCAGTGGTCCGGCATCGGGTACTTCGGTGCCGGCATCTTCGTCTCGGCGGTGGCCAGTGCGATCGCCGGCGTCTACCTGGCCCGGCTCGCGCAGTACGAGTTCCCGGAGCTGAAGGGCCTCGGGCCGAATGCGGCCGTGGTCTGGTTCGGTGCTCCGGTCGGCGTCTTCCTCGCGGCCGGGTACACCGAGTCGCTGTTCTGCGCCTTCGCCTTCCCCGCGTGGCTGGCCGCGCGGCAGGGCCGCTGGGCCCGGGCCGCCGTCTTCGTCGCGCTGGCCGCGACGGTCCGGGTCTCCGGGATCTTCCTGGCCTTCGCACTGGTGGTCGAGTTCCTCACGTCGAAGAAGCGCGACTGGCCGTCGGCTCCGTGGCTGCTGCTGCCCGCCGTACCGGTGCTCGGCTTCATGGCCTACCTGAAGGAGGTCTACGGCTCGTGGTTCGCCTGGCAGCAGGCGCAGGAGAAGGGGTGGCAGCGGGAGTTCACCTGGCCGTGGACCGCGCTCTCGCACACCTTCGACGCCGCGTCGACCGGCTATTTCTCCGGGGACCGCAGCGACTGGACCTGGATGTTCCGGGCCGAGCTCGTCGCGCTGGTGGTCGGTCTGATCGTGCTCGGCTGGCTGCTCTGGCGCCGTTCGTGGGGTGAGGCCGCCTGGATCGCAGCCACGGTCGGCGCCTTCTGTACGTCGTACTGGGTCTACTCGCTGACCCGGGCCACCCTGCTGTGGTGGCCGCTGTGGATCGGCCTGGCCGTCGCCGTACACCGGCACCGCTGGCTCGGGCGGCTCTACCTTTCGGTGGCGATCCCACTGGCCGCGATCTGGGCGGCCGCCTACTTCACCGGCCGCTGGGCCGGGTGACTTTGTCCGCCATGTGGACTCTTTGAACTGAAAGGCAACCCCTCGCCGATCTCGGCCGTCGATAGGGGTGAAGGGGTGGCAGTCCGGGCGGGGACCGCCACCCCTCCTCACTTTCCGGCGGAACCTCTCAGGGGCAGGCTCCGCCGGGTGGACCACAACGGGCGGCGACCGGATTCCGGTCGCCGCCCGAGGTCTGTTCAACCCTGCTGACGTTCGGGATCAGCCGTAGTTGCGGTCGATCGGCTGTGACGGGGTCGGGCTCGGCCGGGTCTCCGCGATCCGCTGGTCACTCGGATGCGTGCCGGTCTCGATCCCCTTCAGCGTGCCGAGCAGTTCGAACTCGGCCAGCGTCACTCCGTCGGTCCCGGCGGGCGTCAGCACCAGCCGGTACTGCGTGTAGGCCTTCGGCGACGCGACACTGAAGGACCGCGTGTACGACGTCCACGGCCAGGTGACCCCGGTCCGTTTGTCGACGGTGTTCCACGTGGTCCCGTCGTTCGATCCCTCGAGCGTCCAGCCGGACGGCGCCGTACCGGTGGTGCCGTTGGTCAGCGTGTACATGCCGACCGGGCGACCCTGCTGAAGGGCGACCGTCACGGTGGGCTTGTCACCGGTAAGGGTGACCTGGGTCTTGGCGTTGTTGTCGGTCAGCGCGGTCACATCCGCCGAGCCGGTGACAACCGCACCCTCGTCCGAGGTGGAGTCCCGCCAGGTGCTCGGGTCCTGGCCGGGGGTGGTGATCGACGGCGGGGCGTCGTTGCGGCCGGTACCCCAGTTCGACGGCTTGTCCGTCATCTCGAACTCGATCTGGCCGCCGCCCGCGATCAGGGCGTGCGGCAGGTTCGTCGACGTCCACTTCTTGCCGTTGATCCGGACGCTCTTCACGTAGACGTTCTTCGTGCTGTTGTTCGGTGCGCTGACCACCAGCTTCTTACCGCCCGGCAGCCGGACGGTCGCCTTCTTGAACAGCGGCGAACCGATCGCGTACGTCGGCGATCCCACCTGCAGCGGGTAGAAGCCGAGCGCGCTGAACAGGTACCAGGCGGACATCTCACCGTTGTCCTCGTCACCCGGGTACCCCTGGCCGATCTCCGAGCCCAGGTAGAGCCGCGACACGGCCTCGCGGACGAGGGCCTGCGTCTTCCACGGCTGACCGGCGAAGTCGTACATGTAGGTCAGATGGTGCGACGGCTGGTTGCTGTGACCGTACTGACCCATCCGGACGTCGCGAGCCTCGAGCATCTCGTGGATCGTGCCGCCGTATCCGCCGGTGTGCAGCGCGTCCTCCGGCGTCGAGAAGAACTCGTCGAGCTTCTTGGCCAGCCCGTCGCGGCCGCCGTACAGGGCTGCGATGCCGGCGCCGTCCTGCGGTGCGGAGAACGCCATGTTCCACGCGTTGGTCTCGGTGTAGTCGTTGCCCCAGTCGCGCGGGTCGAACTGCGCCGGCGACGTGCCCCAGACCCCGTCCGGAGCCTTGCCCTGGAAGAAGCCCAGCGTCGGGTCGAACAGCGTGACGTAGTTGCGGGCCCGGTTCAGGAAGTACTTGTAGTTGTCCAGGTACTCCTGCTTGCGCGGGTCGCTCTTCTTCGCCTTGTCGTACAAGGACTTCGACATGTTCGCGATACCGAAGTCGTTGATGTAGCCGTCCATCGACCAGCTGTAGCCCTCACCGGTGGTGTTGGCCGTGTAGCCGTTGAACGTCGACAGGTCCATGCCCTTGCGGCCGACGTTCTCCGTCGGCGGTACGACGGTCGCGTTCTTCACCGCGGCGTCGTACATGGCCTGGACGTCGATGCCCTTGATCCCCTTCAGGTAGGCGTCGGCGAAGGCCACGTCGGACGACGTACCGACCATCAGGTTGGCGTAGCCCGGCGAGGACCAGCGGGAGATCCAGCCGCCGTCCTTGTACTGCTGGACGAACCCGTTGACCAGGTCGGCCGCCTCGTCCTGTGCGAACAGCGAGTACGCCGGCCACACCGTGCGGTAGGTGTCCCAGAATCCGTTGTTCACAAAGGTCTGACCGGCCACGATCTTCGAGCCGGTCGTGGTCGGAGTGTCCGCGCCGACCTTCGGCGAGGTCGGTGAGGCGTAGGTGATGACCGGCTTGGACTTGGTGCCGGTGTTCTCCGAGCCGTTGTTCGGGTAGAGGAACAGGCGGTACAGGTTCGAGTACAGCGTGGTCAGCTGGTCCGCGGTGGCACCCTCGACCTCGATCGTGCGCAGCTTGGCGTCCCACAGGTTCTGGGCCGCGTCCTTGACGTGGGCGAACTTCGACCCGGCCGGCAGCTCCATTTCAAGGCTCTTGCGAGCCTGTTCGGTACTGATCAGCGAGGTCGCCAGCCGCAGCTGCACCTGGGTGACCTTGGGGTCGAAGCCGAAGTAGCCGCCGACGTTCGCACCGCCGCCGTTCGACAGCTTGCCGGAGGCAACGACCTTCTGGTCGACGACGCCGTACACGAACAGCCGGCCGGCGCCGGTCGACAGCCCGCTCTTCACGTCGCTGAAGCCGGTGACGACACCCGTCTCCGGGTCGAGCGTCAGGCCGCCCTCGTTGGTCACGTTGTCGAAGACCAGCGACGCGCCGCCCTTCGGGAAGCTGAACCGCAGCATCGCCGCATGGTCGGTCGGCGCAATCTCCGCGGCGTTCCCGTTGTCGAACTCGACGCCGTAGTAGTACGGCCGGGCGACCTCGTTGTCGTGGCTGAACGTCCACGCCCGGTCGGCCCGGTTCGCGGTCGGGGTGGCCGCGGTCGACGGCATCACCTGGAAGGTCTGCCGGTCACCCATCCACGGGCTGGGCTCGTGGCTGATCGAGAGCGCCTGCAGTGACGGCCGGTTCTCGGCGTCGTTCGCCTTGGCGTAGTCGTACAGCCAGGAGCGGGAGCCGGCGTTCGTGACCGGGGTCCAGAAGTTGAAACCGTGCGGTACGGCGGTCGCCGGGAAGTTGTTGCCCCGCGAGAACCCGCCGGTCGCGTTGGTGCCACGCGTGGTCAGCGCCAGATCGGACGGGTGCGAGGCCGCCGTACGGGCAGCTGCGGAGTCTGGGTTGATCGCGGCCGCGATCCGGATGTCGTCCACCCAGCCGCGGAAGTCGGCGGGGCCGCTCGGCTTGTCGTAGCCGATCAGGATCCGCTTGATGGTCTTGCCTGCCGCGACCTTGCCGAGGTCGGCCTCGATGTTGTCCCACTGGTTCGTGGACAGCGCCTTGGAGTCACCCTGGCCACGCGGGCTGAGCCCGAAGCCGTGGTTGTCCTTCGCCTTCAGGTCGCTCAGGTACGTCCCGTCCGAGAACAGCAGGTCCATCGCGGCGTACGTGCTCGGGTAGCTGAGGTCACCGTCGATGAACTCGGGGAAGATCTTGTACGACAGCCGGGTGTCCCGGCCGACCTTCAGATCGACGTCCGAGATCTTGTTCCAGGTGTAGCCCCGGCCGGTAGCGGTCTGGTGCCCGGCGTACCGGAACGACTTGACGCCGGTGAAGCCGACCCGGGCGCGGGCGTTGTAGGCGCTCGTCGGGCCCGAGTCCAGGCGCGACTCGGCGACCGGACCCGGAGGCGGCAGCGGGGCGCCGTTCGACAGGTACCAGTCGGCGAGCTGGACGATGTCCTCGCCGTGGTTGAGCGTGACGTCGAACTTGAAGAACTTGTACGCCGTCTCGTTCGCGAAACTGTATTCCTTGGTCTGGAACCGGTTCTCGAAGCTCTGACCGGTCTGGGTGTCGAGCACGGTCCAGTCGGTGCCGTTGTTCGAGCCCTGGACGGTCCAGTTCTGCGGGTCGCGACCGTCGGCGTCGTTGGCCGAGGTCAGCGCGTATTTCCGGATCACGACCGGGGCCGAGGTCTCGTAGTTCAGCCAGCCGGTCTTGGTGAAGACCAGCCACTTGGTGAACTTGTCCCCGTCGGCGGCGTTGGAGGCGATCTCGCCGCCGCCGGTGTTCTCACCGCTCGCGGTGACCTTGGTGACCTTGTCCATCTCGCTGCCGCCGACGCCGGTCGGCGTCGGGCCCTGGACCCCGTCCGCCCGCTCGGCGGTGTCGGTGTATCCCGGCTGCGGCTGCCCGGACTCGAAGGACGTGAAGAACGAGGCCCCGCTCACCACGGGCTCGTTGTGACTGGCCGAAGTGCTCGGTGGGACGGCATGCGCTGACGTCATAGCAGGTGACATTGTCACAACTAACCCGAGCGACGCGACGACCCCTAACGGGCGGCGGAGATTCATCCACGCTCCTTGCACGGCCGGACCGGCGCGCCAGCCTGAGCTGCCGTGCCGGAGGTTTTACGCGGCCCCGATGACAAGGTTGTCAGCCCGCGTCCGGGGTGATCTTCCCTATCTTGCTGACCCCGGGTCAAGGGCTCGTCGCAGACCGTTCCCGGTCACTCATCGGTTGACCACTCCGCGTAGGTTGAGCGATATGGCGGAACGGGTGCTGGTCACGGGTGCGGCAGGTTTCATCGGGCGAGCGGTGGTGAAGGCCCTGCGGGAGCGCGACGTACCGGTGACGGCCGTCGACCGGGAGCCGCCGGACCCCACGTGGGACGACGGCGTGACCGTGGTGACCGGGGACCTGGCCAACCAGGAGGTCTGCATCGGCGCCTTCGAGACCCGCCCGACCGCGGTGGTCCACCTGGCCGCCCTGACCTCCGTACTGCGCTCCGTGGACGCCCCGATGGCGACGTTCGCGCAGAACGTGACCATCACCCAGGTGCTGCTGGAGCTGTCCCGAGGCAGCGGTGTGGACCGGTTCGTGCTCGCCTCGACCAATGCGGTCGTCGGAGACGTCGGTACGGCGACCATCACGGCCGAGCTGCCGCTCCGCCCGCTCACGCCGTACGGGGCGACCAAGGCGGCCGGGGAGATGCTGCTCTCGGCGTACTCCGGCAGCTACGGCATGGCGACCGCCGCACTGCGGTTCACGAACGTCTACGGGCCGGGGATGTCGCACAAGGACAGCTTCGTACCGCGGATGATGCGCGCGGCGCTCGCCGGTACCGGAGTGCAGGTGCACGGCGACGGCACCCAGCGTCGGGACCTCGTCTACATCGACGACGTGGTGAACGCCGTACTGCTCGCTCTCGAGACCGACTTCAACGGGCGCGCGATCATCGGCTCCGGCCGGTCGGTGTCCGTGCTGGAGATGATCGAGGCGGTCCGCACGGTGACCGGCAAGGCGCTCCCGGCGGAGCACATCGAGGCCCCGGCCGGCGAGATGCCCGCCGTGATCGTCGACATCACGAACGACCTCGGGTACGCCCCGACCGTTGAGCTGGACGAGGGCCTGGCGCGGACGTGGCAGTACTTCCAGCAGTCCTGAGACGCCACTGGCTGCTGGTCGTCTTCCTGATGGCCGGTACGGCGTTACGCGTGCTGGCGACGATCGCGTACCAGCCGGGGATCATCTATGTGGACTCGCAGCAGTACCTGTTCAACATGGAGCTGCTCAAGCCGGACCAGCTCAACCCGATCGGCTACTCGATCGCACTGAAGCCGCTGGTCGACCTGGGCGGCATCACGCTTGTGGTGATCGTGCAGCACGTGGCCGGGCTGCTGATGGGGATCGCCATCTACGCCCTGGCCCGGCGGCTGACCGTCTACCGCTGGCTGTCCGCGCTGGCCGCCGCACCGCTGCTACTCGACGCCTACCAGGTTCAGATCGAGCAGAACGTGATGGCCGAGACGCTGTTCGACGTACTGCTCGTCGGCATCCTCTGGCTGCTCCTCGCCAAGCTGAACTGGAAGACGGCGGCCGCAGCCGGTGTCCTCGTGGGCGCAGCCTTCTCCGTCCGAGCCATCGGCATCACCCTGCTGCTCGCCGTCGTCCTGTACGTCGGCTGGCGGCGGGCGCTGGTGGTCATAGCCGGGTTTGCCGTGGTGGCCGGTGCCTACGTCGGCTACTTCCACGCGGAGACCGGTCGCTGGGGTTTCACGGGTGCTGGGAGCCAGGTGCTCTACGGACGGACCGCAGTGGTCGCGGACTGCGCGCCGAGCCCGCTCTGCCCGAAGGAACCACTCGGCCAGCGACTGGGCGTCGACTACTACGCCCACACCCCACTCCCCGCCGGTACGACGCCGCAGCAGGCCACGGCGTTCGCCCATGAGGTCATCAAGCATCAGCCGCTCGACGTCGCCTGGGCTGTGCTGAAGGACTTCGCCAAGGGTTTCGCCCCCACCCGGACCACCTCGCCGAACGACGTGCCGCTGAGCCGTTGGCAGTTCCAGCTCACCTATCCGAACCTCCAGGACATCAACACGGCCGCCTTCGCGGTGAAGTTCGGCGGCGAGGAGCCGCACGTGGTCCACACGCCAGCGGCGATCCTCCGGGCGTACCAACTGAACGGCGGCTACACGTCGGGGAGTCTGCTCGGTCTAGGGGCGCTGATCGCGCTGGTGGCTGGAGTGAGGCGGGTCAAGGGCAGCGGCCCCCGCCGAGCTGCGGAGGCGGCAATCGCACGCGCCGCGCTGTTGCTGGCCGCGGCCGGCATCATTCTGCTGCTCGGCTCCGCAGCGTTCGAGTTCTCCTGGCGGTACCAGCTTCCGGCACTCGTGTTCTTCCCGCTCGCGGGCGCGATCGGGCTACGCGCGCTTCTCGGCAGGGATCAGGCCCGCCCCGCACTCGCCGCCTACCCGGACGCCGTCGACTCCCAAGCCACCAAGGGATTCACCAAGGACTTCGCGCCGATCGTCGTGGTGATTGCCGCCTACAACGAATCCGCCGGGATCGGTCCGGTGCTGGCCAATATGCCACGGACCTGCGCCGGGATGCCCGTCGACGTACTGGTTGTGGTTGACGGTGCGACCGATGACACCGCCGCGATTGCCCGGCAAGCGGGAGCATCCGTGGTGGTTGCCGAGAGCAACCGTGGGCAAGGTGCCGCGCTGCGCCTCGGGTATCACGTTGCAGCGCAGGGCGGAGCGCAGTACATCGTCACAACCGACGCTGATGGTCAGTACGACAACGACGAACTCGACGTACTGGTGCAGCCGATTCTCGACGACCGGGCGGACTTCGTTACCGGGTCGCGCCGGCTCGGGGCGGAGGATGCGGACAGTAGGCTGCGCTGGCTCGGGGTACGCGTCTTCGCCGTACTGGCGTCGATCCTGACCAGGCGGCGGCTGACAGACACGTCGTTCGGGTTCCGCGCGATGCGGGCCGAGCTCGCGACCGCGGTCACGCTGCGAGAGCCGCAGTACCAGTCGTCGGAGCTACTTCTCGGAGTGCTTGCGCTGAAGGCGCGTGTGGTCGAGCTGCCGATGACGATGCGCCGGCGCGGCGACGGGACCAGCAAGAAGGGCCCAGGCCTCGTGTACGGCGCGAACTACGCGCGGGTGATGACCACTACGTGGCTGCGGGAGTACGTACTGCGACGGGCTCGGCGAACACCCAGCGGTCGAACAGCTTGAACTTGACCACGAACAGCACCGCGAAGGTGAGGAAGTACGAGCTGCTGACCAGCATGGTCTGCCAGAACAGCGAGTCGATCCACGCCTGCGCGGCCTTGTCGGTGACGCTGGTGACCACCGCGGCGACGGCGGCGTTCCCGACCACGATGATTGCGTAGGGCAACACTCTCCCGCGGCGTTCCCAGGCCCAGCGGCGGGTGAGCACGTAGTTCGGGATCCCGCCGGCCACCCAGGCGACGACGGTGGCCAGCAGCGGCGCGGCGCCGAACCAGTAACACAGCGCGAAGGCGACCTGACTCACCGCCGTGGAGATCACGGAGGATGCCGAGTACTTCGCCCACAGCAACAATCGGCTCCGGCGCAGGCCGAAGCGCCTCGCGAGCTGTCGGTGGATGCGCACGGCATCCATTGTGCACCAGTGCAGAATGCCCGCATTCACAGGCAATTGCCAGCGGTCTCTAGGTTGCACGGGCGGGTACCGGGATAGGAATGAAAGTGAGCCAATATCCCCATACCGGAAGGCGGCGAGCGCTGTGCGCGTACTCGTCCTGGGCGGTGACGGTTACCTAGGGTGGCCGACCGCGTTGCATCTGTCCGATCGCGGCCACGACCTCGCGGTGCTGGACAACTACGCCCGCCGCGGTTACGACCGTGAGCTGGGCGTCCAGAGTCTGGTGCCGATCGAGGACCTCGACACCAGAGTCGCTGCCTGGAAGGAGGTTTCCGGGCACAGCATCACGCCGTACGTCGGTGATCTGCTGGACGGGGAGTTCCTCGCCACGGTGGTGCAGGAGTTCGCGCCCGACGCGATCGTTCATTTCGCCGAGCAGCGGGCGGCGCCGTACTCGATGATCGACCGGCAGCACGCCGTGTACACCCAGCAGAACAACGTGATCGGCACGCTGAACCTGATGTACGCGATCGCCGAGCACAACCCGGGGATCCACCTGGTCAAGCTCGGCACGATGGGGGAGTACGGCACTCCGAACATCGACATCGAGGAGGGCTGGCTCGAGGTCACCCACAACGGGCGGACCGACCGGATGCTCTACCCGAAGAAGCCGGGCTCGTTCTACCACCTGAGCAAGGTGCACGACTCGCACAACCTCGAGTTCGGTTGCCGCGTCTGGGGATTGCGCGTCACGGATCTCAACCAGGGCGTGGTCTACGGGCAGCAGACCGACCAGACCGTGCTCGATCCGCGGCTGGCGACCCGCTTCGACTACGACGCCGTCTTCGGCACAGTGCTCAACCGCTTCGTCATCCAGGCCGTACTCGGCGAGCCGCTCACCGTGTACGGCGCGGGCGGGCAGACGCGAGGCTTCCTGGACATCCGGGACACCGTCGAGTGCATCCGGCTCGCCGTGGAGAACCCGGCCGACGCGGGTGAATTCCGGGTCTTCAACCAGATGACCGAGAGCTATTCGGTCAGTCAGTTGGCGACCCTGGTGGCCGAATGCTTCCCCGGTCCGGTTCAGGTCGAACACCTGGAGAACCCGCGGGTCGAGCAGGCCGAGCACTACTACAACGTCAAGCACACCGGTCTGGTCGGGCTCGGTCTGCAGCCACACCTGTTGTCGGAGACGCTGATCGAGTCGATGTTCGACATTGTTGCCGCCAACAAGGATCGGGTCAGCCTGGAGGCGTTGCTGCCAACAGTGAACTGGCGGGTCGCACCTTAGACCGCACGAGCTCGGCGAACCGGCGCGCCGCAGGAGTCGCGGCGTGGCCGGCCGGCAGCACCAGGTCGACCCGCCGGGCGAGTTGGCTGCCGGACAGCGGCACCAGCTGAACCGTCCCGGCCGACCGGGCGTGCAAGGCGAAGTCGAGGCCTTCCGGAACCAGCGCGACGCCCGCACCGGCGGCGATCAGGTCGAGCGTCAGACTCCACTCGTTGACCTCGACGGCGACCCGGCGCTGCAGACCGACAGCTTTGAAGGCCCCGTCGATGACGGCCCGGATCGCCCATTCAGGCGGAGCCTCGATGAACCGTTCGCCGAGCAACTGATCGAGTCCGACCGCGGACTCCTTCGCCAGCGGATGATCGGCCGGGCAGGCCAGCATCAGCGGTTCGGTCAGCAGCGGTACGACGTCCAGTCCGGGCGGGCCGTCGTCGAGCAAGGCGGCGAGCGCGATGTCCAGGCCGCCATCGACGACCCGGTCGATCATCTCCGAGGCCGCCTCGAACCGGACGACGATCTCCACCCGAGGATGGGCCAGCGTGAACTCGGCGAGCCAGTTCGCGAACGGGAGCGTGTGGCCGGTGCTCTGCAGCGCGCCGATCCGCAACCGCCCAGCCAGGACGCCGTGCACCTCCTGAACCGTCTGCCGGGCCGCGGCCGCCGCTTCGAGCGTCCGGCGAGCCGACGGGATGAGTGCCTCCCCTTCGGCGGTCAGTCGGATCGGCCGGGTGCCGCGGACGAACAACAGCGCGCCGACGTCCTTCTCCAGCGCCCGGATCGAGGTCGACAGTCCGGACTGGACGATGTGCTCGCGCTGGGCAGCCGTCGTGAAGCTGCGTTCCTCGGCGAGCGCGACGAAGTGGCGCAGGTGCCGCAGCTCCATCAATATCTCCAATGCAGATGGAAAGTATCTCAACCAGTCCCAATGAAGATGCTATCGCTGGTCGAGGGGCCTGGGTTCAGATGGAGGGAGACGCACCGACGAGAGGTTTCTGATGAGCATCGCAACACCGCTGCGCACCGGCAGCCGGCACCTGACCGGCTTCTGGTTCGTCGCCGCGGCCTTCGTGACCCTGATGGCGTTCGGCACGGTGCCGACGCCGCTGTGGCCCATCTACCAGTCCCACGACCATTTCGGCCCGACCACCGTGACCATCGCGTTCGCCGCGATGGTGATCGGCGCCGGCGGCGCCCTGCTGGCGCTCGGGCATCTGTCCGACCGCCTCGGCCGTCGGCGCATCATCCTGCCCGCGCTGCTGACCGGGATCGTCGCGGACGTGATCCTCGCGATCTGGCCGCAACTGCCCGCGCTGCTCGTCGGCCGGGTGCTCACTGGAGTCGCCATCGGGCTGATGGCTTCGACCGCGACGACGTACCTCACCGACCTGTACCGCGAGGCGTGGCCAGAGCGGGGCGGATCCTCGTTCCCGGCGCTGGTCGCGACGGCCTCGAACCTGGGTGGACTCGCCCTCGGCCCGCTCGTGGCCGGCGTACTGGGTCAATGGGGTCCGGCTCCGTTACGGACGTCGTACGTGGTCTTCGGCGTACTGATGTCGGTGTTCCTGCTGCTCGTGCTGACCAGCCCGGAGACGGTCGACACCGAGCTGGCCGAGCAGGACCGGCCGGTGCGGTTCGCGCTGCGGGACGGGCAGCGGCGGGCGTTCGTCGCGGCGGCCGCGCTCGGGGCCATCGCCTTCGCGGTGATGGGGCTGTTCTCCTCGCTCGGGGCGATCATCGTCCGCGGCGAGCTCGGCATCACGTCGTACTTCGTTGCTGCTTTGGCGCCCTTCACCGTCTTCGCGGCCTCCGCGGTCGCGCAGATGGCGTTGGGCCGGGTCGATCGATCGCGGACGCTGATGATCGGTGCCGTGCTGTACCCGGCAGGTCTGGTTCTGACTGCGGCGGCCATCTATCGGCCGTCCCTTTGGGTCCTGCTCGTCGGTGCCGCGCTCTCCGGCGCAGGTGCGGGGCTGCTCTTCAAGAGCGCTGTCGCCGAGACAGTCATCGCTGCGCAGCCGGCCTCCCGGGCAGGTGTCCTAGCAGTGTTCTTCGTCATCGCCTACCTCGGCATGGGACTGCCGTCGATCGGCTTCAGCGTGCTGATCCAGCATGTGGCGCTGCTGCCATCGATGATCGGTCTCGCGACCGTATTGTCGGCCGGCGCGATCGTCGCCGCGCTAACGGCGAGCGCTGACCAGCAACGTCGGTAGCACCGTGAGGAAGCGGTCGCGACGACCGCGTTCCTTCTGCTCGGCCAGCCAGCCGTCGGCATCGTCCCGCGTGATCAGGGCCTTGTCGACGGCTGCGGTTGCGGCGGCCGCGAGCTGCGGAGCCATCGCGGCGTAGTCGGTGACGACATCGGTGTGGACGACGACCTCGGCGTCGCGGAACCCGGCGTCCAGGAGCAGATCACGAAGATTCCGTACGGCGCGGGGCGCGACCGAGCGGGATTCGAGACCGAGCAGGATGACGTCGGTCAGGTCCTGATCGGAGCTGTCGATCAGCAGGAAGCCGTAGTCCTGGCCGCCGACCACGATCCGGCCGCCGGGCCGCAGAACCCGATAGGCCTCGGCGATCGTCGGGACCGGGTCCTCCAGCAGGTGGAAGAGCCGCACCGCCCGGTAGCCGTCCATCGACTCGTCGGCGAGCGGCAGGTCGTCGGAATGTGCCACGTGAAACATCGCCCCGGGAACCCGGGTGCGGGCCGCCTCGACCGCCTCGGGATCGGCGTCCAGCCCAGTCACTTTGAGCCGGAGCGCCGCGAGCTCCTCGGCCGCGTGCCCGGCACCGCAGCCCACGTCGACCACGCTCGCGCCGCGCTTGAGACCCAGCAGCCGGTACGACTCGGCCCGAAGCTCAGCAGCTCCGGGCTGCTCCTCGATCCGTTCCAGAAACCCCATGACCCCACGGTGCAACTTCAGGTGCACCTGAAGTCAAGAGCTGCGCGATGGGGCAGACAAGGTTCGACCAGGCTGGAAATGAGTGGGGCTACGGGCCTGGCAAGAGTTAGGTTCGGGCCCCTTCCCCTCCCGGATCGAGGTTCTCGCCATGGTCACCAGGCGCCGCGCTCTCGCCCTTGGCTTCACCGTGCTGGCCGGTCTCGCCGTACCGGTCGGTGCCAACCAACTGGACGGGACCGATCAGCTCGATGCCGCCGGTTACGACGGCACCGCGAAGGTCCTGATCCGGGACGCGTCGATGGTCCTCACGATGGATCCGGCCGTCGGCCAGGGCTCACTCGGTCTGCTCAAGGACGCCGACGTCCTGATGACCAAGAACACGATCACCGCCGTTGGCAAGGACCTGCCTGCCACCGCCGGCGCGCGGGTGATCGACGGTCGCGGCAAGGTCGTGATGCCCGGCTTCGTCGACCTGCACACGCACACCTGGCAGTCGCTGATCCGCGGGTGTGCCACCGACAAGGAGCTCAACGGCTGGCTCGCCGAGTGTGTGCTCCCGCTGTACAGCAACCAACCGGCGTACGCCGATGCGTACGCCGGCACGAGGCTCTCCACGCTGGACGCGATCGGCACCGGCATCACCACCACGACCGACTGGTCGCACAGCTTCTCCGCCGACTTCGCGAACGGCAGCCTGAAGGCCCTCGCGGATTCGAAGCTGCGCTTCTTCTTCTCGTACACGGCCAACACCAACCCGGCCACCCTCGACGAGATCCGCCGGGTGAAGAAGCAGGTCATCGATCCGAACCCGTTGGCGCACCTGCAGGTCGGTCAGCACCCCACGCTGCAGAACCTCGCCAACACCGCGGCCGCGGAGAAGCTGGCCGAGGAGCTCGGCGTCGCCCTGAACGTGCACGTGCACGAGTCGAAGACCGACCCGGCCACCGGCCAGATGGAGGCCCTGCGCAAGGTCGGCGCCATCCGGCCCGGTCTGCTGATGAACCACGCGATCCACATGACCGATGCGGAGCTCGACGAGTTGGCCGCCAACGACGTCCGGGTCGCGCACAACCCGCTCTCCAACATGCGCCTGGCCTCCGGCGTCATCCGGCTGCCGGAGATGAAGTCGCGCGGTATCAAGGTCGGCCTCGGCATCGACGGCGGGACCAACGACACGACGGACATGTTCAACGACATGCGCGCCGCGGTCGGCCTCCAGCGCGCCACGGCGGAGGATCCGACCCGCTACCCGCAGCCGGCCGACGTCCTGCGGATGGCCACCCTGGGTGGCGCCGAGGCCCTCGGGATCGACCAGGAGATCGGCTCGCTGACGCCGGGTAAGAAGGCGGACCTGCAGATCATCGACCCGCAGGCCCTCAACTTCGCCCCGAACGGCAACTGGGTCAGCCAGCTTGTCTTCAACGCCCAGCCCGCCAACGTCCAATGGGTCTTCGTCAACGGGGTCGCCGTCAAGCGCGACGGCCAGCTGATCGGCGTCGACACCGCCAAGGTGATCCGCGACGCCGATGCGGCCAGCGACCGCATCGACGTACTGCTGGGCCGCTGACCTAATCCATCGAGACGCGGTCGAAGGATGTGGTGGTGAAGCGGACGTCGACGCCGATCGTGTCGCCCACGGCGGGCGGCGCGACGGCCGACGGCAGGAACAGCATGCTGGCCTGCATGTGCGGGGGCTCGGCGAACCAGCGCTGCTTGCCTTCGATCGTGAACGGCGACAGCGCCATGCCGGCCGCGTCGAGGCTGCCCTTGGCCATCGCGATCGCGCGCTGGCGGACGGTCGCGGCCGCGGTCGGGGCCTCGAGGCCGACGCCGTGCGCGGTGCCGCCGGAGACGACCAGGATGTGGCCGTCGCCGCTGACCCGGCGCTGGCGGTAGCCGACGCGCTCGCCGCGGCGGACCGAGTGCACGTCGAGCACGGTCGCGCGGACCGTCAACGCACCACGGTCGCCGAGCCAGAGCGCCGTACCCATCCGGAGCTTCACGTTCTCGCCGATGTCACCGAGCTTCTGAGCGGGGACATGCGACACCCACAGCGGACCCCGCCGTACGTCGGTCGCCGCCTTGGCCAGGTTGGCCGCCTCGCGGACGTTGGCCGACGTACCGCCGGCGCCCATCGGGAAGTGCAGTGACCAGCCCTCGAAGCGGATCCGGTCGAGCGCGTTCAGCAGCATCGTGTGCCGCAGCTCGCGGGCGCCGATCCCGTGCCGGCGCATCGACGTCTGGACCTCGATCAGCACCCGGCTGCCGGCCGGGATCGAGACCAGGTCGGCCAGGCGGCTGACCGTGTGGATCACGTTCTTGCTCTGCGACATCTCCAGGAACGGCCGCCACGGCGTCAGTACGACGACGTCCTCGCGCGGGTCCGGCGGCACCTCGAAGTAGGTGCCGACGGCGACCGTGCGGGCACCGAGCGCGCGCGACTCAGCGATCAGCCGGTGGTTGCCGAACCCGTAGCCGTTGCCCTTGGCCACCGGGACGATGTCGGGGTTCCACGTGGAACGAAGGTGATCGCGCCATCGATCGGAATCGACGTGCAGGGTCAGGGGCATGGTGTCAACGCCGTCTCATGTAGAGGTCGAATGCGGTGTAGAGCGCCTTGTTCAACGGCAGATCCCACTCACCGACGTACTCGACGGCCTCGCCGCCGGTGCCGACCTTGAACTGGATCAACCCGACGTGCGGGTCGTTCGGGTCCAAGGTGTCGGTGATGCCCCGTAGGTCGTACACGGTCGCACCCTCGGCGAGTGCGTCCGACATCATGCGCCACTGGATCGCGTTCGATCCACGCACGTCCCGCTTGGCGGTCGAGCTGGCTCCGTAGGAGTACCACGAATGACCACCGACCCGGATCCAGATCGTCGACGCGACCAGATCGCCCTCGTGATGGGCGTTGTAGACCCGGAAGTCGCAGCACCCGGCCGGCTGGTTCGCCATCGCCGAGTACATCTTCTCGAAGTACGGCAGCGGTCGCGGGGTGAAGTGATCCCGCTCGGCCGTCTCGACGTACAGCTGGTGGAAGGCCTTGATGTCCTCGAGGCCGCCTTGGCTGACCTCGACACCCATCTTGTCGGCCTTCTTGATATTGCGCCGCCAGAGCTGGTTCATCCCCTTCAGCAGGTCGTCCGGGCTGCGGTCGGCCAACGGGACCTGGAAGACGAACTGCGGCTGGCCGGCCGCGAAGCCCTCGACGACGCGGGGGGCCTTCCAGCCCAGCGCCGTCAGCTGGTTCGCGACGGTGGCGCCGGACGGCTCGATCACGTCCGGACGGACGTCGCGGATCCGCGCCTGCTGACCGGCGGCGATCGCGTCCTTGATGGTCTTCGAGCCCCAGCGCCGGGTCGGCACCGGCGGACCCATCCGGAGGCCGAAAGCGCCCTGTGCCACCGCGTGTTCGGCCAGTGGCCGCAGGTAGCGACCGAGGTCGATCGCGTCCCAGTCGATGACCGGGCCCTCGGGCAGGTAGGCCAGGTAGCGCTTCACCTTCGGCATCTGCCGGTACAGCACCAGACCGACGCCGACCAGCTCGGCCGGATTGCTCGGCTCGTACCAGCCGAGTGACTCCGCCTTCCACTCGCTCTTCACCGCCGCCCACCCAGGCGTCTGCAGGAAGCTGGCCGACGGACGTGCCGCGATATAGGCGGCGTGCTCGTCGGCCGAGATGATCCGGATGCTCAAGTCACTCACGGTCGGTCAGGTTACCGGCCCAACCTGAGGAAACCCCAGTCGAGCCAGCAACCTGATCGAACGCCCCTTACTTGTTCAAAAGTTCGAGTGAGGTCTCCCACAGCCGGGTGGCGGCCTCCGGATCCAGCGCGTACGGCGCCACCCCGGTGTTTTCGCCGGGCACGGTGGGCAGTGCCTCGTTGTTGTCCTCGAAGTACAGACCGGTCACCCCGTCGAGCAGCGGCGACCCGGCCAGCAGGACCGAGGTGGACGCGCCCTGCTCGGGCGTTTTCCAGGGGAACTCGTCCCATTGCTGCAGGGTTTCGGCCGAAATGTGGCGCTGCAGCGCGGTCCGGATACCACCGGGCATCAGGGCATTGGCGACGATCCCGGCCGGCGCCCAGCGCTTCGCCGCCTCGACCGCGAACAGGATGTTCGCCGTCTTGGACTGCCCGTACGACGACCAGGCGTCGTACGGGCGGTTCTCGAAGTGGATGTCGTCGAAGATGACGTCGGAGCTCAGGTGGGCACTCGAACTGACCGCCACGATCCGGGCGTCACCCGCGGCCGCGAGCGCGTCGTACAGGCCGAGCGCGAGGCCGAAGTGGCCGAGGTGGTTGGTGGCGAACTGGTGCTCCCAGCCCTCGGGAGTGCGGTTCAGCGGCTCGGCCATCACGCCGGCGTTGTTGACGAGGATGTGCAGCGGCCCGTCCCAGTTCGCCGCGAAGGCCCGGACCGAGGCGCGATCCGCGAGCTCGAGCGGAGCGACGTACACCTTGCTATTGCCCGTGGAGTCGATGATGCCTGCGGCGACGCGCTCACCGACGACCTTGTCGCGGGCGGCCAGCGTCACCTCGGCGCCGGCCCCGGCGAGGGCGCGGACGGTCTCGACGCCGATCCCGGAGGCGCCACCCGTGACGATCGCGCGCCGACCGGTCAGGTCCGTCCCGGCGATCACCTCGGCGGCCGTGGAGTCATGTCCAAAAGGAGTGATGAATCTGCTCATCAGGGTTGATCCCGTTCTGCGAGCTAGTCTTGATCCGGAGGAGCCTCCGGATAAATCCAGTTAAGCGGAGGCGCCTCCGGATATCAAGTCCGCTAGGTTCTGGGTGAAGTTCGGGAGGAGGGGGAGATGGGGGAGGAAGACAAGTTGACTGACGCGAAGGCACGACCGCTGCGGGCCGACGCACAGCGCAATCGCGACCAGGTGCTGGCCGCGGCCGCGCGGGCATTCGCGAAGTGCGGGCTGGAGGCGACGCTCGAGGGGATCGCGAAGGACGCGGGCGTCGGCATCGGCACGCTGTACCGGCACTTCCCGACTCGCGAGGCGCTGATCGAAGCGGCGTACCGCAAGGAGCTCGCGACCGTCTGCGAGGCCGCGCCCGAGCTGCTCGACAAACTCCCGCCGGCCGAGGCGCTGCGGACCTGGATGGACCGCTTCGCCGACTACATGCACCGCAAGATGGGCATGGCCGACGCTCTGCGCGCGATCATCGCCGCCGGCGCCAACCCGTACGACCACAGCCTCGAGCTGCTCGTCGGCGCGATCGAACCACTCCTCGCCGCTGGCATCGCCGCCGGTGAACTCCGCCCCGACGTCTCCGCGGACGACGTACTCGTCAGCATCAGCGGCGTAGCCCTCGCCGCCGGCGACCGCCGCGACCAGGCCGGCCGTCTCCTCGACCTCCTCCTGGACGGCCTCCGCTACCGCGTGACCTAACGTCCGAAGAAGCGCAGTGCGTGGTCGGCGTGTTTTCGGACGCTGTGTCTGAGGACATCGGTCGGTTGCGTACACACCGACTGTTAGTACGCACACCAGCCGTCCCTTCCAGAACCCCTGTCACGCCGCAGCACCACCGCTCCGGCTGCCTACTCACAGTCCGTCTGTACACCCCGACCTCCAACCGTGCCCGCCTTCGGCCAGACCAGGCACCGCCGCGGACATTTGCGGGGATCTCCGTCGAGGTTGCCGGTTCTCTGCTCAATTTTTGAGGGGAGACCCAGCAACTTGAGGGGAGATCCGTTCAGGTTGCCGTCGGCTGGCGACACGGGCATCTGGTGGTGACTGGGGGCGGTTGGTGGATGTGGGTTCGGGGTGTCTCCGGCCTTCGGCCGCCCCGCCTTCGGCCGCCCCGCCTTCGGCCGCCCCGCCTTCGGGTTGCGGTCACCGGCGGCTGAGGGGCCACCTTGAGCACCCACCAGCCATCTGACACCCGCCGAGACGGTTGAACCGTGCTCAACGTCGCAGCACCAACCCACCTTGAGCACCGCTCAATCACGTATCGGCTGTACAAACGACTGAACCGTGCTCAACGTCGCACCGGCTTGCGACAACCCCAACAACCGGCTGCTTCGGGGCCGACCCCACAGTGACGCCGTACCGGCCCACCCTGTTACCCATGTCCGGAGACCTCACCTATCTGATGAGACTGAAGAAGAGCGCGTGGTCGGTGTGTTTTCGGACGTTGTGAGTTTTTAAGGTGGGCGGATGGCGAAGGTTGCGTTGGTGACGGGGTCGGTCTCGGGGATCGGCGCCGGGGTGGCTCGGCGACTGGCGGCGGACGGGTTCACGGTGGCGGTGCATTCGCGGGTCAGCCGGGATGCCGGGATCGCGCTGGCGGCGGAGTTGGGCGGGTCGTATCACCAGGCCGATCTGGCTGATGACGACTCGGCCCGCGAGCTGGTCCCGGAGGTGCTGGCCGAGCACGGGCGGCTCGACGTACTGGTGAACAACGCGGGCATCAGTTGGCCGGTACCGCATGCCGAGCTCGACGGGCTGACGGCGGAGGACTGGCGGCGGATGCTCGACGTCAACCTGATCGCACCATGGTTGTTGTGTACGGCGGCGCTCCCGGCCCTGCGGTCATCGGGTGGCTGCATCGTGAACGTGACCAGCCATGCAGGCGTCCGCCCGAAAGGCAGTTCCATCGCGTACGCCGCCAGCAAAGCCGCCCTGAACCATGTGACCAAACTGCTGGCGGCCGCGCTCGGACCCGAGGTCCGGGTGAACGCGGTGGCGCCAGGGCTTGTGGATACTCCGCTGACCGCCGACTGGACCGGCGCTCAAGACCTGTGGAAAACCTCAAGTCCGATGCGTCGAAGCGCCCAGCCGGCAGACGTGGCCGATCTGATCTCGGCACTGATCCACAACACCTATGTGACAGGCGAGGTCGTCCTCCTCGACGGCGGTCTCAACCTGCGCTGAGTTTCTGTCGGTGGCCGCTTCTACGATCGCGGGATGTCTTTGGGGCCGGACTTCCGGCGGTTGTGGTTCGCGAACGCGGTCAGTGCGATGGGGTCGGGGATCGGGTACGGCGCGCTGCCGCTGGTCGCCGTACTGGTGCTTGATGTCAGCACAGTGCAGGTGTCGATGCTCGCCGCCATCTCGGCGCTGGCGGCCGCGGTGCTCGCGTTGCCGATGGGGGACTTCATCGAACGGCGGCGGAAGCGGCCGGTGATGATCGCGGCGGATGTCATCCGGTTCGGGGCGCTGGCCAGTGTGCCGATCGCGGGGGCGTTCGGGGTGCTGAGTTATCCACAGCTGTGTGTGGTGGGTGTGCTGCAATCGGCGGCACAGATCGCGTTCATGGGTGCGAGCGGTGCGCATCTGAAGGCGCTGGTCGGGCCGGAGGGGCGGGCTGAGGCGAACAGCAAGTTCGAGCAGGTCTTCTGGTTGACCATGAGCGTCGGGCCCGCGATCGGTGGCGGGCTGGTCAGCCTGGTCGGTGCGACGTTGACGCTGGCTGTGGACGCGGTGTCGTTCCTGCTGTCCGCCCTTGGCGTCCGGCGAATCGAGCAGCCGGAGCCGGAGCCTGTTGCGCACACCGGCAAGCGTGATGTCGCGGCCGGCTGGAAATACATCTTCAAGAACCGCGGGCTGGCCGTGCTGTTCGTGAACGCTCAGCTGTTCGGCGGTCCGCTGATGATGGTCTCTCCGCTGCTGACAGTGTTCATGCTGCGTGATCTCCACCTGGCGCCGTGGAGCTACGGCGTATTCCTGGGCGTCTCCTGCCTCGGCGGCGTGCTTGGTGCCTGGCTCGCGCCGATGCTCACCCGGCGGCTCGGGCTGCACCGGATGCTGCTGTGGTTCGGCGTACTGCGGGCCCCCTGGACGCTGCTGCTGCCGCTCGCACCGGCGGGTATGGCTGGGTTCTTCTGGCTGTTGATCGCCGAGACCGCGCTGCTGGTGGCGGCCGGCGCGTTCAACCCGTCGTTCGCGACGTACCGGATGGAGGTGACCGAGGACAGTCACATGGCCCGCGTCCTGACGTCCTGGTCGATCACCTCACGAAGCGTGCAGCCGGCGTTCACAGCGCTCGGCGGACTGCTGACCGCCGTACTGGGGCTGCGTGGTGCGATGTACTTCGGCGGCGCGTGCGCTCTGCTGAGTGCGTTCGTGCTGCCGTGGCGGTCGGCTAAACCAGCCCCATTGCCATCGCCAGTCTGACGACCGGGCCCATCACGCCGTCCGACTGCTCCTCGAGCCAGGCAGCAGCCTCGGCCGGCGGCAGGATGAGCACCTCGGTGACCTGCTCGCCGTCCTCGGGATTCGTCGGAGCCTGATCGACGACGACGTCCGCGACGACGTTCGCCCAGTAGGACAGTGGGTGGGGCAAGTGCGGCCGGTACGGCGTGGGCCGCCGATGGTCGGCGCGGTGAGCACCGAGCCAGGTCATCGGGCCGGTCAGCCGGGCACCGGCCTCTTCGAGGAGCTCGCGGTGGACGAGCTGCTCGATCGTCTCGTTCGGTTCCCGGGTGCCGCCGGGCAGGAAACGCCAGCCAAGATCGTTGCCGCAGACAACGAATCCGCCGGTGGTCCGGCAGAGCACGTGGACGTTGCTGATCAGCTCGTCGGGTGGCTCCTCGACGGTGAACCGGACGTCGAGCTCGCCCCAGGCCCAGTGGCCGGGAGCGAAGAGCTCGGGGAACTGCTCGGCCCAGGATTCCTCGGTCTGCATCCCGCCATTGTCCTTCGGTGCGCTACCGTCGCGGCCATGGCCCCAGATCCCGAGCCCGACGCCGAGCCGGCTGAACCAGCCGAGCCGGCTGAAGAAGCCGAAGCGGCCGAAAAGACTGAGCCGGCGAAGCAGAGCCCGAAGAGCCTGTTCTGGGTCTGTGTCGCGGTCACTGTGCTGGTGGGCGCGTTCCAGTACGGGCACAGCCTGGGCGGGATGGACGGTTTCGACGTCCTCGCCGTCCTCGGTCTGGTTGTGCTGACGGTGCTGCTGCTCGGCCTGGCCGGTCTGTACGCGCTGTGCGCCCTGGAGCGCACGGATCTTCGGCAACGTGTCTTCGGCCGGTTCGACCTGTTCCAGGTGTCGACGATCCTGTGCGTGGCGGGAGTGCTGGTCGGCGTCCTGATTCCGCCGCGCACCACCACCACGCTAGGGCTGCTGCTGCCCTTCGGGATCGGCTACTGGCTCTACCACCTGAACGCGGACAAGGCTGACGCGGACAAGGCCGAGCAGGCCGAGTAGCTAGCTCAGGTGTGAGCGCAGGTAGTCGAGGTCGGTCTTCTGGCCGTTGTCGACGTTCGGCGTCTCGACCACGACCGGTGCACCGGCCGCCTCGACCACCGCGACGATGTGCGCCGGGTCGATGTGACCGTCCTCGAAGTTCGCGTGCCGGTCGGCGCCGGAGCCGAACTCGTCGCGGGAACCGTTCGCATGCACCAGATCGATCCGGCCGGTGATCGCCAGCACCTTCTCGACGATGCTCGGCAACTCCTCGCCGGCCGCGTGGAAGTGGCAGGTGTCGAGACAGAAGCCGACGTTCTCCAGGCGGTCGTTGCCGGATGCCTGCACCGCCTCCCACAGCCGCTCGATTCGCTCCAGCTGACGGGCCATCGCGTTCTCGCCGCCGGCCGTGTTCTCGATCAGCAGCGGGACCGGCAGTTCGGCGCGCTCGATGCACTTGCGCCAGTTGTCGAAGCCCGCCTCGGGGTCGTCCTCGTCGCCGACGTGCCCGCCGTGCACGATGACGCCCTTGACGTCGATCTCGGCCGCCTTGTCGAGCGTCTGCTGCAGCAGCTTGCGGCTCGGGATCCGGATCCGGTTGTTCGTGTTCGCCACGTTCAACCGGTACGGCGCGTGCACGTAGAGGTCGACGCCGGCCGCGGCGGCCCGCTCGCGCAGCGCCTCCTCGCCGTCGGCATACGCGACCTTCGGCGCTTTGTAGTCCTGCGGATTGCCCAGGAAGAACTGCACCAGGTCGGCGCCCCGGTCGGCCGCCTCGGCCAGCGGGTCCTCCTGGTCGACGTGTGCACCCAGCTTCAAGCTCATGCCCCCACCCTAGAACCCCCCTCCGACAGTTCTCACGCGCCACCAGCCCCGGCCGCAACTGGTGGCGCGAGACAGGAAGTGGTGGGTGGGGGAATGTGGGCAGAGGGCTCCCACCCCCCCGAAATGTCTCCTTCCCTCCCCGTTTGTGAGGGGGAAG
>NZ_JBHVWY010000006.1:161245-191045 GCF_042882005.1 Kribbella sp. NPDC058245 | reverse complement strand
ACCCTTCGCCCCCCCCCCCAACGACCCCCCTCAGGTGTTTCTCTCGCACAACCGCCCCAGGCAAAATTGGGGGGGGAGAGAGGGGGGGGGGGGGAGGGGGCTCGGCGCCAGGGTTCCCCCCCCCACCGCGAAGTGTCTCCGGCCTTCACTGGTGGCGAGGGCGAATTGTGGGCGTTCGGTCCTAGGCTGAAGGGGTGATCACCCCGAGCTTGTTCCGCGCGCTGCGCCCCGGTCCCGTCGAGGTCGACGGCCGGACGTGGTCCCTGACCGTCCACGAGCTCGGCGTACTGCGGGTTCCGAGTGGCCGGCTCGAGGCATCCGACCCGTTCGTGACACTGGGCGAGGGCCCGGTGGTCGACGTACCGCCGGGGGACTATCCGGCGTTCGTCACCGTCGCGGACGTGTCCGACGCCCAGGACGGCAGTCACCTGCGCGAGGCGTACCTGTCGCTGCTGGTGGCCGAGGGCGAGGTCGCCAGGGTCGAGGCGGCGACCAGTGGGGACGAGGAGCTCGACGAGGACGAGTTCTGGCTGGTCCCGGTCGACGCCGGCACCGTCGCCTTCGCGGATGCCGAGGCGGTCCGGACCAAGATGCCGGAGGGGGACTGGTACGAGGACCTCTTCGAGAACGGCGACGACGACAGTTGGTTCGCGCTGATGGACGCGCCCGACCATCTGCGCGAGGGCTGCGCCAACATCGTGTTCCCGCTGGCCACGGAGGGTGAGAATCTCGTCCTCGCACACTCCGGCTGGGGTGACGGAGCGTACCCGGTGGTGCGCACGGTGGACGCCGCGGGCCGCACGCTCGGGATCCATATCGACCTGCTGGTCGTGGGTCCGGAGAGTGACGACTGATCCACCCCACGTGATCGGCACGCGTCAGGTTGCCCTGTGGATATGGTCAATCGGGTGTCCGAACGCTGGTATTCTTTGGATGTGGCCCGGTCCATCGACCGGGCTCGTTGCTTGACTCCAGCGGCAAGAGCCGGGGTCAAGTGCAATCGCATCGCCCTCCTGCCACGGAAAGACCGTGGCCGCCAAAGTCCGAAGGAGGTGGAGTTCGCGCATGCGTCGTTATGAAGTCATGGTGATTCTCGACCCGGAGCTCGATGAGCGCACGGTCGAGCCGTCCATCGACCAGTACCTGAACATCGTCCGCAAGGAAGGTGGCACCGTCGAGAAGCTCGACATCTGGGGCCGCCGCAAGCTTGCGTATGACGTCAAGAAGAAGGCCGAAGGCATCTATGCCGTCATCGACCTGACCGCGGAGCCCGCGGTGGTGAAGGAGCTCGACCGTCAGCTCACGCTGAACGAGTCGATCCTCCGCACCAAGGTCATCCGGCCGGACCAGCACTGAGCCTGGGGTCGTCAGCAGCCATCGGTACTGTCGGCACCAGCCGGTACCAATAGCTGTAGACACAGTCACACCCGAAAGCAGGAGGAACGGCAATGGCAGGCGAAACCGTCGTCACACTGGTCGGCAATCTTGTCGACGATCCGGAGCTCCGGTTCACGCCGTCCGGTGCGGCCGTCGCGAACTTCCGGATCGCGTCGACCCCACGGACGTACGACCGGCAGTCCGGTGAATGGAAGGACGGCGAATCGCTGTTCCTGAGCTGTTCCGTCTGGCGCCAGGCCGCGGAGAACGTGGCCGAGTCGCTGCAGCGCGGAATGCGCGTGATCGTGCAGGGCCGGCTGAAGTCGCGCTCGTACGACGACCGTGAGGGCCAGAAGCGCACGGTCTTCGAGATCGATGTCGACGAGGTCGGTCCCAGCCTGCGCAGCGCCACCGCCAAGGTGACCAAGGCCATGCGGTCCGGTCCCGGTGGCGAAGGCGGCGGCGGCAACTTCGGTGGTGGCGGTGGCGCACCCCAGGGTGGCGGGAACTTCGGCGGTGGTGGCGGCCAGGGTGGCGCCGCTCCGCAGAACGACCCCTGGGCGACCCCGCAAGGCGGTGGCGGCCAGGCCGCCCCGCAGAACGACCCCTGGGCCAGCCAGGGCGGCGGCTCGATGGAGGAGCCCCCGTTCTGATCCGGCCCTCGGATCGAGACCTGTAAGACAGACCATTCCGGCATCCGTGCCGGGCTCTAGTAGGAAGAGAGCACCACAATGGCCAAGATCATTCGGAAGCCGAAGAAGAAGGTCTGCGGCTTCTGCAAGGACAAGGCGACGTACGTCGACTACAAGGACACCGCGCTGCTGCGCAAGTTCATCTCGGACCGCGGCAAGATCCGCGCCCGCCGGGTGACCGGGAACTGCGTGCAGCACCAGCGCGACGTGGCCACCGCTATCAAGAACGCTCGTGAGGTGGCTCTGCTGCCCTACACGAGCACCGCTCGCTGAGGGAGGTCCGACACATGAAGCTCATTCTGCAGCAGGAGGTCGAGGGCCTCGGAGCCCCCGGCGACATCGTTGAGGTCAAGGACGGCTACGGCCGTAACTACCTGGTTCCGCGCGGTCTGGCCCTCGGCTGGACGCGGGGCGCCGAGAAGCAGATCCAGTCGATCAAGCGGGCGCGTGACGCCCGGGCGATCCAGGGCAAGGAGCACGCGAGCGAGGTCAAGAACCAGCTCGAGCAGCTCACTGTCTCGCTGGGCGTCAAGGCCGGTGACACCGGTCGTCTGTTCGGTTCGGTGACCCCGGCCGACATCGCCGGTGCGATCAAGTCCGCCGGCGGCCCGCTGGTCGAGAAGCGCGCGATCAACATCGCGTCGCCGATCAAGACCACCGGCAAGCACCAGGTCTCGGTCCAGCTGCACCCGGAGGTGGCCGCTACGGTCCGCCTCGAGGTCGCGGCCGGCTGACCCAGGCACCAAGCGCAAGGCCCGCGTTCCCTTCGGGGACCGCGGGCCTTCGTGTCTTCTCGGGCGCCTGTTCAGCCCTGTTTCGGGCCGGGCCAGGCCGGCGGCTTGGGATCCTCGTCGCCACCGACCGCGCCGGGCTTCTCGATCTTCGGATACTGCGCGCTGACCGGATCGCCGGAGGCCCCGCCGTCGTCCGGCTTCTTGATCTGCGGGTACTTGTCCGGGCCCGGATCGTCCTCGGTCGCCATCGCCGGGCTCAGGCAGGCGGCAGCGGCCAGTACGCCGGTGGCGACGGCCGCCAGCAGCCGCTTCACTTCTTGGCCAGGGCGTAGACGACGGAGTCGTGCAGGATGATCGCGTGGCTGCCGGCGATCCCCCACGGCCGCGCGGTGTCGGTCGCCAGCGTGGTGGGCTTGCCGCCCGGCGTGATCGCGATCAGGTTGCTGCCGGTGGTGCCGAAGATCGTCGTACCGGTGATCGAGTAGGGACGGAAGTTCGGCAGGATCGAGGTCCGGCCGTTGCTGAAGTTGATCAGGCACGCGCCCCAGGCCGCGATCTTGCGGTTCGGGTCGGGCAGCCACTGCCAGTTCTGCGCCTCGTTCACGTTCGTCGCACGACAGGTGGCGACGACCGCGCCGGTCGCGGTGGACTGGACGGTCGGGATCACCTCGTCCTTCTTGCCGTTGGTGTAGAACGACAGGACGAGCTCCGGGCTCGCGGCAACCACCCGCTCGACGTCCTTGCCACCGCCCGGCGTCTTCAGGTCGACCTCTTGCAGTTCCTTGCCCGGCTCACTCCAGTACAGCGGGCCGGCGTACCGGGCGAACAGCGCCTTGGTGCCCTGGGCAAGGAGCACAGTGGACAGCCGCGGCTGATTCGGGACCGTCTGCAGGACCTTGCCGGAGACAACGCTGGCGCCGGCGTCACCAGCCAGGTCGACGAGGGGCGACGTACCGAAGAACTGGACGGCCGACGAGTTCGGCAACTCGACCTCGATCGCCTCGAGACCGTCACCAGGCCAGTAATACAAGGTGTCTTCGGACGCGACGGCCAGCACGCGCTTGGAGTCGACGGTCGTATAGACCGGGCTCTCGGCATCGTTCGGAACCTTGTCCTGCCACTTGACCTTGCCGTCGCTGTCGAAGACCGCGATCTTGTGATCGGGAGTCAGTACGGCGACCTCGTTGCCGTCCGGTGAGATCGCCGGAGTGGTGTTCGCGGCGATGTCGACCGACCAGTCCGCCTTGGTCGTCCAGCCCGGTGGGACCGGGCGCGCGGAGAACTGGTCCGGCGCGACGCTCGGCTCGGGCAGCGGTGGCAGCTTGCCCGGCTCGGTCTTCGCGGCCGGCGGACCACCCGAGTTGCGGAACACCTTGAGGTACAGGACGGTGCCGAAGATCAGTACGCCGGCCAGCACGAACGCGACGATGATCGGCCAGATCGGCTTCTGAGCGTTACCGCCACCTCCGCCTCCGCCTCCGCCGCCGCCACTGCGCTTGCGGGTCTGGGCCTCGACGGCCTCGACCTCACCGTCGGGGTGGATGACCAGCGGCCACGACGTGCCGTCGGCCTCGACCGCGGTCGCCTTCATCGCCCGGCCCAGCTGCGCGGCGCGCTCGGTCACCAGTGCGATCGCGGCCTGCCGCGGATCGTGGTGGTTGACCGGGTGACTGCGGCCTGCGATCTTGACCTCGGCGTTGTGGTCGTCGTAAAGCCGAATCGTGACCTTTGGCCAGGACGGGATCTTCTCAGCCACGACGACCTCTCATTACAGCCACAGATCTCCCTCGTTCATCCGGAGCCGACGCACTCGTTCTAGCATGTCCCCCGCACCCGAAGGCATGCCAGGAGACTTCCGGCAGGCAGAAACCCCGTGAGCCCGGCGGCTCCGCTGACCCCGACAAGGGGGTAGAAACATCCTCGCCTGTGGATGGGTCACGAACGTACACCCGGAAAGCGAGACAATACTGTGGGCGACAGTCAGTGACGCAGCGGGAGAGGAGGTCTCATGACGCAGAACCCGTGGACTCGGCAGCAACAGCCGGAGCCGGGTCCGCTACCGGGACCTGCCCCGGCTGCGAACGTGACGCCGCGGGGGCCGTCCGCCCCCCAGCACGGTGTTCCGGCGCCCGCCGAGGACCAGCGGCTGCCGAAGTTCGCGATCCCGGCCGCCGACACCCTGTGGTGGGTCGGCGTGCACGGCGGTTCCGGCGAGTCGACCATGGCGCAGTTGCTTCCGGGGACCCGGGCAGCCAACCACCGCTGGCCGATCCCGCCACCTCCGGTGCCGACCCCGGTGATCCTGGTCGCCCGGACCAGCGGCTCCGGCCTGCGGGCCGCCCAGCGGGCCGCGACCGAGTGGGCCTCCGGAGTGGTCCAAGGTGTCGCAGTGCTCGGCCTGGTGCTGATCGCGGACGCCTCGGGCCGGTTGCCCCGGGTGCTCGACGACTTCGCCGACATCGTCGGCGGCGGCGTCCCCAGAGTCTGGGACATTCCCTGGATCGAGGAGTGGCGCAGAGGGGAGGCTCCGTCGCCCGACAACACCCCCGACGAGGTTTTCGAAGTTCTTGAATCCATCTACGCTCTTCGCGCGTCAAACCCAGCGGACTATCCCGCCCCGTACTGAAAGGCTCTACTGCGATGATGTTGGCACACCTGATCACGGAGGTTCCCTCCATGCTCCCGCTCGGCGGCCAGCGGCCCCCGGGTGCGGAGAAGCTCGATCTCGTCATCGACTGGGTGCGCTGGATCGCCTTCACCATCTGCGTCCTGGGCATCCTGATCGCCGGCGCGATGATGGCGGTCGGTCAGCGCCGTGGTGAGGGTGGCGAGCACGCTGCCCGGCTCGGTTGGGTCCTGGCGGCCTGCATTGTGATCGGTTCGGCGTCGCTGCTCGTCGGCGCGCTCAAGGGCAGCTGACGGTATTCCCGACGGGAGTCTGATCGACGGTGGGGTTGTTCAGCAGGAGTTCCGGCTCCGACGACGATGGCGGCGGTGACGGCGAGTCGACCGGCTTCTGGCAGGAGCGAGGGTTCGTCGCCGCCGCGGTCGTGCTCGGTGCGGTGGTCATCTGTCTGGTGCTGTGGGTGGTCACCCGAGGCTCCGGTACGCCGGACGCGCAGCCGCGGCCGACGCCGGTGCCGACGGTCTCCGAACCGACCAGTGGGCCCACGGACGAGCCGACCGGACCCGCCACGCCGACCGATGACCCGACCGCAACGCCGACGGCGCCCAAGCCGCCGGTCCTCGGGTCCGGTGGCTGCAAGACGGCCAACCCGCCGCAGGGCATTCCGCGGGTGGCGCCGGTCGGTGTCACCTGGCAGTTCGAGGACGACATGCTGTTCCCGGCCCAGCAGCAGGCCGGCCCGGCAGCGATGGACCGCAACGGGGTTCGCTCCTGTTTCGCCCATTCGCCGACCGGCGCGGTGTTCGCGACGTTCGTGCTGCTCGCCCAGATCAAGAACCCGGCGCTGACCGCGGACGTGCTGGCCACCCGGGTCGCCCCGGGACCGGGCCGGAACGCGGCCGTCGCGCAGAACCGGGCCACCCCGACGCCGCGGGACGAGAACCAGTCGGGCCAGTTCGCCGGCTTCAAGGTGATCGACTACCAGCCGGACCGCGCGATCATCTCGATCGCCGTCCGGTTCGACGAGCGCACGGTCGGCGCGCTGCCGGTCACCATGATCTGGAACGGCAAGGACTGGCAGGGCAAGTTGCAGGCCGACGGCAGCTTCAACGGCAGCACCCAGCCGGACCTGCTCGGATCCCTGGAGAGCTACGTCGGATTCCAGGGGGCGTGATGATCGTTCTCGGTTGTTCGCTCGCGCCCTGGGACTGGGACGACTGCGTCGAGGAGTTCCTCGGCGAGGTGGTCCGCCGGACGCTCACGCCGATCTTCAAGTTGTTGCTCAAGGCAATCGCCGACGTCGTCATCGAGGCCGTCACCGCGGTGCTGAAGGCGGTCGGCTTCCTGTGGGTCTACCTGCCCACGCCGCAGGCCGACAACAGTGGCGCGGTCTCCTGGATCCACGACCGGACGACGTACATCATGCTCTCGGTCGCGACGATCGCGGTCATCGTCGGCGCGATCCAGATGGCGATCTCGCACCGTGGTGAGCCGCTGCGCGACATCCTCAAGTCGCTGCTCACGATGGTCGTGGTCAACGCCGGGCTGCTGTCGGTCGTCTCGGCACTCACCCAGTACGGCGACCAGTTCTCCCGGTGGGTCATCGACGAGGCGCTCGCCTCCGACAAGGCCGAGCACCACGACTTCCCGACCATGCTGACGAAGGTGATGGTCGATCCGCTCAAGGATCCCGGGGAGTTGCTGGGGTTCGCCCTGGTGATCTTCATCGGCATCCTGATGGTGATCACGGCGATCGTGCAGCTCGCGCTGATGATCGTCAGATACGCGATGCTCGTGCTGCTGGCCGGAATCTTCCCGTTGACCGCCGCGGCGACGAACACCGAGATGGGGATGATGTGGTTCAAACGGTCCCTGGCCTGGCTGGCCGGATTCATCATCTACAAACCCGTGGCCGCGTTGATCTACGCGGCCGCCATCTTCATGATCCATACGCCGACGGTCCCCGCCGGGGTCACGGCGGAGAAGGGGACACCGCAGCTGATGAACATCATCATGGGCGTGACCATGATGCTGCTCGCCGTGGTCGCACTACCGGCCATTCTCCGTTTCGTCTCGCCGAAGACGTCCTGACATGAGCCCCCTCATCCTGATCCCGCTCTGCGGAAGCTGGCTGGACTGTGTGTGGCAGGCCATCAAGGACTGGGTCGGCGACCAAGTGAAGTGGTTGATTGGCATGATCTTCCAGCCGATTCTCGACGCGATCTCCTCGGCCGTGACGGTGATCATGGGGACGATCGGCACCTTCTGGGTCTACGTCCCGACCCTGCCGGTCGGGACCGACACGATGGGTAACGATCCGGGCCGCCCGGCCGCCGGGACGGTGCAGTGGATGTGGGACCACACGCAGTACATCGCGTTCTTCGTCGCGGTGATCGGCGTCCTGGTCGCGTGCATCAAACTCGCCTACACCCAGCGCGGCGAGTCGGCCCGCGACATCCTCCGCTCGCTGATCACGCTCGGCGTCGCGTCCGCGCTGGCGGTCGGCGTCTGTCAGGCACTGATCGAGTTCGGTGACCAGTTCTCCCGGTGCATCGTCACCACCTCGCTGATCGACAAGGCGGACAGCCCGTGGAAGTGCGATCCCGGCGACCTGGTGGCAGCCGCCGCGGACGGCAAGGCGAAGAGCTTCGGCGGCGCGATGACCGCGATGCTGTCGGTCTCGGCGACGGTCGGCCCGATGGGGATCGGGCTGGCGATCGCGATCGGCATCCTGGCCATCCTGGCCGGCGTCATCCAGATCGTGATGATGGTGGTGCGCAGCGCGCTGCTGATCCTGCTGGTCGGCATGCTGCCGATCGCGGCCGCCGCGACGCACACCGAGATGGGCCGGAACTGGTTCAAGAAGCTGCTCGGCTGGATGTTCGCCTTCGTGCTCTACAAACCGGTGGCCGCGATCATCTATGCGACCGCGATCAGATTGACCTCGAACAACGGCCAGGGCCTGAACGTCAACACCGGCGGCGAAGCGGCGAGCTCGGTGATGAACATGGTCACCGGCCTGACCCTGCTGGTGCTCGCTTTGTTCGCCCTGCCCGGCCTGATGCGGTTCATCGTGCCGATGGTCGCGGCGACCGCGGGTCAGGCCGGAGCCGGCATGATCGCCGCCAAGATGGTCGGTGCGGACAAGCTGGCCGGCAAGATGCAGGACTCGATCAGCGAAGGCAGTAGCGGGAGTGAGGGCGGCGGCGGTGACGGCCCGACCGGCTCCCAGAACGTCGGACGGGCCCGGAACCAGCCGCAGAGTTCGGGCGGTCAGAGCGGCGGCGGTGCCGGTCAAGGCGCCGGCGGCGGAGCCGGTGGTGGCCAAGGTGCTGCCGCGGGTGCCGGCGGTGGCGGTGGCGGCGGTGCAGCAGCCGGAGCAGCCGGCGGTGGCGGTGGAGCGGCGGCCGGTGGTGGTGCTGCAGCCGGTGGTGCCGGTGCGGCGGCCGCGATGGGCCCGGCAGCCGCGGTGGCGGCTCCGGTCGCGATCGTCGCGGCTGGGGTCAAGGCGACCAAGCAGGCCGGCGAGATGGCCGCGCAGGAGACCCTCGGCGACGACGCACCGCAGGGGTCCGGTGGTGGCGGTGAGAGCCAGGGCGGCAGCGGTGGTGGCGGCGGGAGTGGCGACGGACCGTCGGGCAGTGGAGGATCTCCCCGGGATGTGAACCGGGACCGGCAGCGCGAGCAGCACCAGTTCCGCGACGACGACAGACGAGATTCGGACGGACCACGTGGCAGCAGCTGACAACGTACGAAGCGCTCCGCGCACCTACGGCAACTGGCGGCAGCCCGCCTCGGCGGGCATCGCCGGCCTGGGGTCGCTCGGTACCGCCATCATGATGGGCGGCCTGCTGGCGACCATCTTCTCGATGATGGCCGGCGGCCTCATCGGCGCGGTGATCTGCCTGCTGGTCGTCGGGGTGATCCTGCTGCTGCTGATGACCAAGGACAAACACAACCTGTCCGCCCTGCAACGGCTCTCGACTCGCATTGGATGGCAACGAGCAAAGATGGCGAAGCACAACATCTACCGTTCCGGTCCGCTCGGCCGCACCGCCTGGGGCAAGTTCCAGATCCCCGGACTGGCCGCCGCCTCCCAGCTGAGCGAGTTCAAGGACTCGTACGGCCGGCCGTTCGCGCTGCTGTTCTACCCGAGCACGCGGCACTTCAGCGTCGTGATCAACGCCGAGCCGGACGGCGCGTCGCTGGTCGACGAGGAGCAGATCGACATCTGGGTCGCGCACTGGGGCCAGTGGCTCGCGTCGCTCGGCCACGAGCCGGGCATCGTCGCCGCCTCGGTGACGGTCGAGAGCGCGCCCGACACGGGCATCCGGCTGCGTCGCGAGGTCAACCACAACGTCCAGCCCGGTTCACCGGCGATCGCGCAGGCGATGCTCGCCGAGGTCGTGCAGAGCTACCCGGAGGGTTCGGCGCTCGTGTCGGCCCGGGTCGCGCTGACCTTCAAGGGAACCGACCGCAACGGCAAGCGCCGCAAGGAAGAGGACATGGGCCGCGAGCTCGCGTCCCGGCTTCCCGCGCTCACCCAGAGCCTGAACGCCACTGGCGCCGGTGCGGCCCGGCCAGTCACCGCGCAGGAACTGTGCGAGACGATCCGGATCGCCTACGACCCGGCGTCCGCCGTACTGATCGATGAAGCGCGCAGCCAGGGGATGGCGCCGGAAATGCAGTGGACCGATGTCGGTCCGGCCGGTGCGCAGGCGTTCTGGGACAAGTACCGGCACGACTCGGCTTGGTCGGTGACCTGGCAGATGACGCAGGCACCGCGCGGCGAGGTGTTCTCGTCGGTGCTGTCGCAGCTGGTCGGTCCGCACAACGACATCGACCGCAAGCGCGTCACCCTGCTCTACCGGCCGCTCGACGCGGCCACCGCGGCGCGCATGGTCGAGGCCGACAAGCGCAACGCGTCCTTCCGCGCCACGACCACCAACCGGCCCTCGGCCCGGACGATGGCCGAAGCCCGTGCGGCCGACCGGACCGCGCAGGAAGAGGCGCGCGGGGCCGGCCTGGTGAACTTCGGCATGGTCGTCACCGGAACCGTGATGACCGCCGAGCAGATCCCGGACATGATCGCCGCCATCGACAACCTGGGCGCGACCGCGCGGGTGCTGCTGCGACCGGCGTACGGGTCGCAGGACTCGGCGTTCGTGGCCGCGCTGCCGCTCGGCGTCGTGCTGCAGAGCCACCTGGCCGTCCCGGCCGGTCTGCGGGAGTCGCTGTGAGCAAGAAGAACCAGAACCCGACCGACCCCTCCCGGGGCGGCAAACGGCCGATGCCGCGCGGCTGGGCTGGGCCGGCGGCCGGCTACTCGACGTACGTCCAGGCTCCGCAGGAGTGGCGCGGTACGACGGTGCAGGTGTGCGGCATGTGGCCGTTCTCGGCCGGTACCGGCAGCCCGATGGTCGGCGTACCGATCGGCCGGAACATCCTCTCCGGCGCCACCATGTGCTGCGACCCGATCAGCTGGTTCATGCGCGCCAAATTGATTTCCAACCCGTCAATGTTTGTTTTAGGAAAGCCGGGTCTTGGTAAATCTACAATAACCCGCAGAATGGCCTTGGGATTAGCCGGTTATGGTATTCAACCATTAGTTCTCGGCGATCTCAAACCGGATTATAAAGACCTGATCGAGGCGCTTGGCGGGCAGGTCATCCAGCTCGGGCGTGGCCGCGGGCACCTGAACATCCTCGACCCGGGTGAGTCGCGCGAGGCCGCGCTCCGGCTGACCGGCAAGGCCCGCGAGGCGATCCAGGCCGACGCCCACGGCCGTCGGCAGACGATGGTCTCGGCGCTGATCTCGATCATGCGCTCGGCCCCGCCGACCGACCGCGAAGAGACGATCATCGACGAGGCGCTCAAGGTCCTCGACGAACGCCACACCGGTACGCCGGTGCTGCGCGACCTGCTGAAGGTGGTCCAGGACGCGCCGGACCGGGTCCGCAACGTGGCCCTGGACCGCGGCAGCCTGGACCGCTACCGGCAGATCACCGAAGGCCTGGAGGCCTCGCTGATCGGTCTGGTCGGCGGTGGCCGGCTCGGTGAGATCTTCTCCGAGCAGACCGACAACCCGATGAAGATGGACCGGCCGGTCGTCTTCGACGTCTCCAACATCGACGACTCCGAGACCAACCTGCAGGCCGCCGTACTGCTGGCCTGCTGGTCGTACGGGTTCGGTGCGGTCGCGGTCTCGCAGGCGCTGGCCGATGCCGGCCTCGAACCGCGGCGGCACTACTTCGTCATCCTCGACGAGCTGTGGCGGGTGCTGCGCGCCGGGCGTGGTCTGGTCGACCGCGTCGACGCGCTGACCCGACTGAACCGGCAGCGTGGTGTCGGGATGGCGATGATCTCGCACACGATGTCCGACCTGCTCGCGCTCGAGCACCCCGAGGACAGGATGAAGGCCAAGGGCTTCGTCGAGCGGTCCGGCATGGTCATCTGCGGTGGTCTGCCACGCGCCGAGATGGAGAACCTGAACGAGGTCGTGCCGATGTCGGAGGAAGAGCGGAACATGCTCATCGGCTGGCAGGACCCGCCCGCGTGGGACCCGGCCACCGGCGAGGAGGCCGCGCCTCCCGGCCGAGGCAACTTCCTGGTCAAGGTCGGTGGCCGCCCGGGCATCCCGGTGCACGTCGGCCTCACCTCGGTCGAGCGCGAGATCAACGACACGAACAAGCTCTGGCGGACCGGTGCCGACGGGCGGCCGTTGAAGGTCGAGGTCGCCGCGGACGGGACCGAGGAGGTCGTCGAGGAGTACAGCTTCGACGACCCGGCGATGCTGCCGCCGCCCGACCCGACCACGCGGGTCGTCGCACGGACGGAGCCGGCACGGACGGAGACAGGAAGCCATGGCTGACGGCAAACGCACCACCGGACCGGGCGGACTATCCGTCGAGACGGTCCTGATCTTCATCGGCTGCGGGCTCTTCGCAGTCATCGTCGGCGGGGTCTGGGGTGCACTCAAGGCCGCCGCCGCGATCGACGGCACGCGCGCCGTACCGGGTAACCCGGTCAGCGCACTGTCCCAGTTGATCCAGGGCCGGCTGCGCTGGTCCGGCGCGGCGACCGGCGTACTGATCCTTGAGATCGTGCTGCTGATCCTGATCGCCGGCGCGGTCTGGTTCCTGCTCCGGCGCCGCCAGGAGTCGGTCGGCCGGGTCGACAAGCAGGCGTTCCTGATGTCGAAGCGGTCCGAGATCTACAAGCTCACCCGTGAGGGCGCGCAGGGCATCGCGAACCGGCTCGGCGCCGGGCACGCCGGCCCGGGCATCCTGATCGGCCGGACCGTCCGGGACAACCTCGAGGTCTTCGGGTCCTGGGAAGATATGCACGTCGACATCTGGGGACCCCGCACAGGAAAAACTACGTCGCGCGCCGTACCGGCGATTCTGGACGCTCCTGGTTCCGTGGTCGCCACCTCGAACAAGCGCGACATCGTGGACGCCACCCGCGGCCCGCGGCTCGACAAGGGCCCGGTGTGGGTGTTCGACCCGCAGGAGGTCTGCGAGGAGCCGCCGAACTGGTGGTGGAACCCGCTGACCTACATCACCGACGAGACCAAGGCACGCGAGATGGCGGAGCACTTCGTCGCCTCACAGCGTCAGGTCGGTGCTCAGACCGATGCGTTCTTCGACTCCGCCGGTACCGACCTGCTGGCCGGCCTCCTGCTCGCTGCGGCGGTGGCCAAGCGTCCGATCACGCAGGTCTACACCTGGCTTGCGGACCAGCGCAACGACGAGCCCGAGCGCATCCTGCGCAACACCCCGGGTCTGCAGTTGTCGGCCGACGCACTCTCCGGTGTCATCAACGCACCGGACAAGCAACGCGCCGGTGTCTACGGCACCGCGCAGCAGAGCGCGCAGTTCCTGGTCAACCGCAAGGTGACCCGCTGGGTCATCCCACAGGGGCCGAACGACACCCGTCCGCAGTTCAACCCGCACGAGTTCGTCCGCCAGGGCGGCACGCTCTACAGCCTCTCCAAAGAAGGAGCCGGTACGGCGGGGCCGCTGGTCACCGCGTTGACCGTCGCCGTTGTGGAGGCGGCCGAGGAGTTCGCCAAGGGCTGCCCGATGGGCCGGATGCCGAACCCGCTGGTCGGCGTACTGGACGAGGCGGCGAACGTCTGCCGCTGGAAGAACCTGCCCGACCTCTACAGCCACTTCGGTTCCCGCGGCATCGTGCTGATGACGATCCTGCAGTCGTGGGCGCAGGGCCAGGAGTGCTGGGGCGAGCACGGCATGGAGAAGCTGTGGTCCGCGGCCAACATCCGCGTGTACGGCGGCGGCGCGTCCGACGCGAACTTCCTCGAGCGGCTCAGCAAGTTGATCGGCGACTACGACATCATTTCCAGCTCGGTCTCGTACAACAAGGGCGAGCGCGGCACCAGCCGGCAGACGCAGCGGCAGAACATCCTCGAGATCTCCGACCTCGCGTCGATGCCGCCCGGCCGGGCCGTGGTGTTCCCGTCCGGGATCCCGGCCACCATGGTGAAGACCGTGCCGTGGTTCACCCGTGCGGACGCCGGAGTGGTCAAGGCGTCGTTGGCGAAGTACGACCCGGGTGCGAAGATTCCGCAGGTGTCGCAAGGCGGGGCCGGAGCGAACCCGTGGGTGACCGGTGGTCAGCAGAGCGGTCCGCCGCCGCTGCCGACCGGCGTACCGGTGTGGGAGCAGACAGAGGAGCAGCGTCGTGGATGGTGAGCAGGAACTCTTCTACCCGCATGTCGCGGCGTTCGTCGAGGACCGGTTGATCTACCTGTACTCACGCCGGATCGGGCAGCAGTACGTGTGGTGCCCGGAGTGGTTCCGGCACGCCGAGGCACTGAGCCGGCTGGACTCGATCTGGCGCGCCTGGGAGCACCTGCGGCTCGACCCCGCGACCGGTATGTCGGTCTGGTGGCGGGACCACGCGGATCCGCACATGATGACGCTGCTCGACCCCGACGGCCCGTTCGCGGCCTGCCGGGGCACGCACACCGACTACCCGATCCCGCCGCTCCCGGTCGAGGAGCCGCCGGCCGGCCTGTTCTTCGACCAGCGCCAGCCGAACGTCCGCGGGATCTAAGTGTCCTGAGGCAAAACTTCGACGGCACCGGAGCCGCCCAGGCACGCACCTCGCCGCGTTGGAGAAGCGTCCACGATGAACACCGCATCGAGGACGCTTCTCCGCCTTGCGATGCACGCACCTGGACACCTCCGGCACTCGCCGAACTTCTGCCTCAGGACACTAGAGCTCCAGGTCCAGGCCTGAGTTCTTCTCGCGCTTCTTGATCTTCCGAGGCTGGACGAACTTGCGCGCCTCCGGCGGCTGAGCGGGCCGCCGGGCGGCGTCGCTGGCTGGTGCCTGCTCACGAGGTGTTGCGGCGAGGTGGTCGTCGTACGCGGCTGTACTGTCCTCGCGGTCACCGGCGCGCTGGTAGCGGCGACCTGCCGCGGCCGTGGCGTCGGCACCGGGCTCGTCCGGGTGGGCGGCCGCCTCGTCGAGCAGATGGTTGCCGTGGGCATGGTCGCTGCGAGCCTGGCGCCGTTCGGCGTCGGCCAGCTCGCGGTGCCGGGCGCTCGCGGCGTCGTTGGCCTCCGCGAGGCGGATGGCCTCGGTGGTCTCCGCCGTGGCGTCGAGCGTCTCGCGGCGGTCGCGGACCTCCTCAAGCTCGCGCTCTTCGTGCGCAGCCCGCTCGACCTCTTCGCGCTCCTCGACCAGTTCGTCGTCCTTGTCGGCCATGGGGCCACGATGCCGTATTTCCGGGGTCAGCGGGTAGCCCCTGTGACCAGCCAACCGTCCCGCCGCTCCCTGGTGACCAGAGTGAGCAGCCGGAGCAGCATGAACCCGCCGAACGCCCACCAGAGCGCCACTATGCCCCCGTCGAACCACAGCACGCTCAGAGCGAGCGGTACGTAGAGGAGGAGGGCTATGACGCCTGCGATCGCCAGATAGCGGCCGTCACCGGCTCCGATGAGTACGCCGTCCAGGACGAAGACTACGCCGTTGAGGGGCTGCCAGATGGCGGCGACGAGGAGCACTGCGGCGAGTGTGTGGCGCACCGCTGGGTCTGTGGTGAACCACGGCACGTAGACCGAGCGCAGGCCCCAGAGCGCGAGCCCACAGATCACACCAGACCATAGGCCCCACCACATCATCCGGCGGGTGATGGAGCGAGTACCTGCGACGTCTCCGGCACCCAGTGCGCGGCCGGTGAGTGCTTGGGCGGCGATGGCGATCGCATCGAGTGCCAGCGCCAGGAAGTTCCACAGGGTGAAGGCGACCTGGTGTGCCGCGACTGACGTCGTACCGAGTGCGGTGGCGACGAAGGTGAGCAGAATGATTGCCGCACGCAACGTTAGGGTCCGGACGATCAGCGGGATCCCCATCTGCGCAGACGCGAGGATTCCGGGCAGGTCGGGTTTGAGCTTCGCACCGTCGCGTCGGGCACCTCGGACCACCACTACGACCAGTGCGACTCCAGCTCCGGTCTGGGCGATCGCCGTACCGAGTGCTGAGCCAGCGATGTTCAGGTGCAGGCCGTAGACCAGAGCCACGTTCAGAACGATGTTGGCCAGGTTGGCTGAGATCGCCACGACCATTGGGGTCTTGGTGTCCTGCAGACCACGCAGTACGCCGGTAGCTGCGAGCAGGATCAGCATGGACGGGATGCCGAAGCAGGAGATGCGCAGATAGGTCACTGCGTAGTCGGCGACGTCGGGGGAGGGGTTGAACGCGTTGATGGCTTGCGGCGCGAAGAGAAGGCCGGCCAGAGCCAGTACGACGCCCAGTAGTAGCGCGAGCCAGAGTCCGTCGATGCCCTGAGCCAGTGCGCCCTTGTGATCGCCCGCGCCGATGCGGCGTGCGACGGCCGAGGTGGTCCCGTAGGCGAGGAACACGCAGATGCCGACGAGGGTCTGCAGGACGGTACCGGCGATGCCCAGAGCGGCCAGCTGGGGCGTGCCGAGGTGGCCGACGATGGCGGAGTCCGCGAGCAGCATCAGCGGCTCCGAGACCAGGGCCACGAAGGCGGGAACGGCCAGGCGCAGGATCTCCCGATCCTGGTCCCCGACCCAGCGGTTGCGGCTCACTGGAGCGAGGTTACCCACGGCCTGTGGGGTTCCCTGTGAAAAGGTGCGCGACTTTTTCTTCTCCACAGTTGTGCACCGATGAAACCGCAGGTCAGAGCGTTGCTGGAGATTCTTGTCCGCAGATATCCACAGGGTTGTTCCCAACCTGTGCACAGGGCTTCCCGGGGTTTCCCACAGTTCATCCACACCCCCTGTGGACGGCTGGCTGGCCCCTGGGGACAAGACCGGCGTACGGTCGCGTGCCTGGGTACATGGGCACGCGGCAGATTTCTGTCGGTTGATGCAGCTATGGTTCGAGCAGGTGTTCGAATGGTGGCTGTCCGGGGGCAGCGGCGAACGACGGAGGTCGGATTGTGAGCGTGGCGGAGTTCCGCGGCGGCCAGGACGGCGGCGGCCGCGAGGAGCGCAACCCCGAGATGGGGTTCGATCGCACGCCGCCCCAGGATCTGGCCGCGGAGCAGTGTGTGCTCGGCGCGATGATGCTGTCCAAGGACGCCATCGCGGATGTGATCGAGACCCTGCGCGGGACGGACTTCTACCGCCCGGCGCACGAGTCCGTCTTCGACGCCATCACCGACCTGTATGCGCGGGGTGAGCCGGCCGACGCGATCACCGTCGCCGCCGAGCTGACCAAGCGCGGCGACATGGCCCGGATCGGTGGCGCGCCGTATGTGCACACCCTGGTCGCCTCGGTGCCGCTCGCCGCGAACGCGGGTTACTACGCGCACATCGTCCGCGAGAAGGCGATCCTGCGCCGGCTGGTCGAGGCCGGCACCAAGATCGTCCAGCTCGGATACGCGGGTGAGGGTGAGGTCGACGATGTCGTCGACGAGGCGCAGGCCGAGATCTACCAGGTCACCGAGAAGCGCACCACCGAGGACTACGCGCCGCTGAAGGACATCATGGAGGGCGCCCTCGACGAGATCGAGGCGATCGACTCCCGCGGCGACTCGATGGTCGGCGTCCCGACCGGCTTCACCGACCTCGACGAGCTGACCAACGGCCTGCACCCCGGCCAGATGATCATCGTCGCCGCCCGCCCCGCCATGGGTAAGGCGCTTGCCCTCGACACCCCGCTGCCCACCCCGACCGGCTGGACCACGATGGCCGAGGTCGCCGTCGGTGACCAGCTGCTCGACGCCGAAGGTTTGCCGACCACGGTCGTCGCGGCCACCGAGGTGATGGTCGACCGCCCCTGCTTCCGGCTGTCGTTCTCCGACGGCAGCGCGATCGTCGCCGACGCCGAGCACCAATGGCTCGTCGAAGACGGCCGTCGCCCGGTGGTCTGCACGACCGCCGACCTGTTCACGGCGATGTCAGCGAGTCCCGGACTGACACCGCCGATCCCCGGGTCGGCGCCGCGCCAGATCACCGGGCACGGCTTTCCCGCCGCGCTCTCCGGCGAGGGCGACCGCCGGATCGAGTGGATCGACGAGGTCCCCAGCGTCCCCGTCCGCTGCGTCGAGGTCGACAACGCCGCCCACCTCTACCTGGCCGGCAAGACCATGATCCCCACCCACAACTCCACCCTCGGCCTCGACTTCGCCCGCTCCGCCTCGATCAAGCACGGCCTCACCTCCTGCGTCTTCTCCCTGGAGATGAGCCGCAACGAGATCACCATGCGTCTGCTGTCGGCCGAGGCCAAGGTCCCCCTGCACCACATGCGCAACGGCAAGATGACCGACGAGGACTGGGCCCGCCTCGCCCGCAAAATGGGCGAAGTCTCCGAAGCCCCGCTCTTCATCGACGACTCCCCGAACCTCACCATGATGGAGATCCGCGCCAAGGCCCGCCGCCTCAAACAGCGCCACGACCTCCGCCTGATCATCATCGACTACCTCCAGCTGATGACGTCCGGCAAGAAAGTCGAGTCCCGCCAACTCGAAGTCTCCGAGTTCTCCCGCTCCATCAAGCTCCTCGCGAAGGAGCTGGAGCTCCCCGTCGTCGCCATCTGTCAGCTCAACCGAGGCTCCGAACAACGCTCCGACAAACGCCCCATGGCCTCCGACCTCCGCGAGTCGGGATCACTAGAACAGGACGCGGACATGGTGATCCTGCTGCATCGCGAGGATGCTTACGAGCGGGAGTCGACGCGGCCTGGTGAGGCGGATTTCATTGTAGCTAAGCATCGTAACGGTCCCACCGCCGACATCACGGTGGCGTTCCAGGGTCACTACTCGCGGTTCGTGGACATGGCGCACGACAGTTAAAGGCTTCGCGTCGGCGGTGTGAGGTCGGCGATCATCGAGGAGTGATGACGCCGTACGAAGCTGATGCCGCGCTGGTGCGGCTTCGGGATGCTTGCTTGGGTGCGGATGTGGACGCGCGGGGTGAGCTGCTGGAGTGGTTGGGGCAGTTGCGGCCTGCGGACATGGTGCGCCTTGATGAGCGGGCTCGGTGGTCGTCTTGGCACGCCAGTTATCCGATGGGGGCTCGGGCTGACTGGGATCGGGTGGTGGGTCGGGGCGATCTGCTGACCGACTGCGTGGCCTCGATGCACGCGGATGGGTATCTGCGAGAGCGCGCGACGCAGTTGCTGGTCTCGCATGCGGGTGAGGTCGCTGCGCGCTGTTTGGCGTTGCGGGCGGTCGATCACATCGAGCCGGTACGGCGGATTGCGCTGACTGGGTTAACGAGTCGGCCGGACGTGGTCGCGCTCGGTGTGCTCGTGCGGATGCGGGATCGCGTCCACGGCCCGACCGCGCTCACGTCGTACCGGGGTCAGTTTGAGTTGGCGGATCTGTTGGCAGAGCCCGACCTCGTCGTACGGCGGTATGCGTATGACGGGGTGATGCTGCAGCTCGACTCTGATCAGGTCGCGTCGCGGCTGGAGGTGGAGGCGGATCAGTGGTTGCGGCGGCAGTTGGTCGAGCGCTGGATGGCGATCGATCCGGTCGCGGCGAAGGAGCGGCTGATCAGTTCCCGGTACGTCGAAGGTCGGCTGACCGTGTTGCTCGACGGGACGGATGACTTGTTCAAGCGGTCCGAGGTCGAGACCCTGATGCTCGATCGATCCCGCCGAGTCCAGACGGCCGCGCGCTGGCGGTACCGCCGGGCTGGACATGACCCGGCGCAGTTCTATCGCTCGCACTGGAAGATCAACGAGACTGCTCTCCTCGGACTGCGGGAGACCGGGCAGCGTCTCAGCGAAGCCGAGGCGCGCGCCGCTCTGACGAGTCCGGAATCACGCCGGCGACTAGCGGCCCTGCACCTCTGGCCGACCGACCTGCCGCCCAAGCACCTCCTGCTGACCCTCCTCGCTGACCCCAGCGGCGCCGTCGTCAAACACGTCGCCCGCCTACTCGCCGCCACCCCCGGCATCCGGTACGACGATGTCGCCGCCGCAGCCACCTCACCCCACCCCAACCACCGCCGCGCAGCCTGGCGGGTCCGTCACCAGCTCGGCGCCTGGAACCGAGTCCGCGCCGACCTCGAAGCAATGCGCGACCCCGACGAAAAACTGGTGCGCGCGGCCAGCGACGACCTCGCCATCTGGCTCACCTTCCATTCAGCCAGCACCTTCCAGCCCCTCCTCCCCACCGAACGCGAAGCCATCCGCACCCACCTAACCCATGTAAACCTCCGCGCCAACATGGCAGACCAGATCCGATTCCACGCAGGCATCCGATGACTAGCGCCAGAGTTTGGCGGAGGTGGATTCGTGGGCTAGGAGGCGGAGGGAGGCGATGAGGGTTTCGCCGAGGATGGTGCCGATGACTACGGATTCGGCCAGTTGGTCTCGGGTGGGGGCGGAGACGGCTTCTACTTCTAGTTGGGTGAAGCGTTCTACGGCTTCGGCGTAGGCGTCGAGGAAGCTGACGAGGCTGTCCTGGCCGAGGGAGCGGAGGGCGGCGACGGTTTCGATGAGGGTGGTGAGGGCAGGGGCTTCGGGCTCTACGGTCCAGCCGCGGCGGGTGAGGAGGGCGTTCACCTCGACCTCCGCGGCGGCGCGGGCTTCGGGGGAGGCGGTGGGTTTGCGGGTGGGGGTGAGGGCTCGGTGGGTGCGGCCGATCTGGTCGTGGAGGGGGATGTCGTCGGCGTCGAGGGAGTCGACGATCTCTTTGACCTGGGCGACCGGGACCTGGGCGAGGTCGACGAGGGCGCGGATGAGGCGGAGTCGGCGGATGTGGGCTTCGCCGTACGACGCCTGGTTCGGGCTGGTGAGTTCGCCGGGGGCGAGCAGGCCTTCGCGCAGGTAGTACTTGATCGTCGGGACCGGGATCCCGGTCGCCTTGCTGAGCTCCCCGATCCGCATCGCTTGCCTTTCGTCGCCGTACGACGGATAGTATCAGTATCCATTAACGGATACCCCTGCTATCCATAGAAGAGATGGACGAAATGACCGACGTATCGCGGATCATCGCCGGCGTCATCCTGCTGACGATCGTCACGATCGAGTTCGGCGGCTACTTCATGACCAAGATCGTCCGGGGCCAGGTGCCGATGACGGACTTCCAGAAGTCGTTCGCCCGGGCCGGCCACGCGCACGCCGGCGTGCTGGTGATCCTCAGCCTGGTCGGACTCCTGTACGTCGATCAGACCGGCCTGAGCGGCGTACCGCTCTGGATCGCCAGAATCGCCATCCCACTCGCCGCAATCCTGATGTCCGGCGGCTTCTTCGCCTCGTCAGCAGGGAAGGGGCGCACACAACCCAATCAGTTCCTGTGGGTGCTCTGGATCGGTGCCGCGTCGCTCGCGATCGGCGTGCTGACGTTGGGGATCGGACTCATCACGGCCTGAACGACTGCAACCGATCACCCACGTCGGCAATCAGCGAGGCGGTCTCCGGTGCCACTGAGTCGACGGTGAAATCGGCGCCCAAGGCAACAATCCCGGCCACCAGCTGCAGCAGCAGTGACGGTGTCTCGGCCGAGAACTCGACAACACACGCAGCAGACCCGGCCGGCGCAATCCGGCCCGGGACGAACCCGTAGAAATGAGCCGCCACTTCGTCTGCCGGCAGCTGCACAGTCAGCCGGACACTATGCCGGTACGACGCCTGTGCGAACGACTCGACCAGGTACGACGCCGCGTCCTCAGCCGGCAATGGACGCGGAACGAACCGATGCAACGCTGAACTGACCGAGCCGATCCGGTCGACCCTGAAGAACCGCCAGTCCGACCGCGAGGGGTCGAACGCCAACAGGTACCAGTGCCACGACACTGTCACCAGCTGATGGGGTTCGACCCGCCGCCGCGACGGTGTCTCCCGCCGGCTCACGTAATCGAAGGCGACGAGCTCGTGGTTCCGGCAGCAGCGGGCCAGCGTCGCCAAGGTGTCCGGATCGATCTGCGGCGCGCCTTGGCGCGGGATCGACGACGCCGCGGAACCCATCGCCGCGAGCTGCGGTCGCAACCGCGCGGGCAGTACCTGCGTGAGCTTGGCCAACGCACTCATCGAGCTCGCCGCGATCCCGGTCACGCCACCACTGCCCGCGCTCACCAGGCCGAGCGCGACCGCGATCGCCTCGTCGTCATCCAGCAGCAGCGGAGGCAACGTCGTACCGGGTCCGAGGCGGTAGCCGCCCGCCGTACCGGTGGTGCCGGTGACCGGGTAGTCCAGTGCGCGCAGCCGCTCGACATCCCGACGTACCGTCCGCTCGGTCACACCGAGGCGCTCGGCCAGTTCACGGCCGGGCCACTCGCGCCGGCTCTGCAGCAGCGACAGCAACCGGAGCATCCGCCCGGGCATCTCCTTGCACGCGCTCATTGCGGACAGGATAAGTCCGCAAGGGCCTCTAGCGTGAGCATCATGATGTTGACGAGACAAGCCCCGCAGTACGACGACGCCCGGCTCGGCTTCCAGCGGCTCGACCCGCATCACCCCGACGTGATCTTCGAGGTCACGAGTGCGACCGAGATCGAGGAGGCGGTCCGGTACGCCGTCGACCACGATCACCGCATCGCCGTCCAAGGCGCCGGTCACGGGCTGACGCGCGGGATCAAAGGAGGCGTGCTGATCGCGACCCGCCGGTTCAACGGCGTCCGCGTCGACCCAGCCGCGAAGACCGCCTGGATCGAAGCCGGCGCAACCTGGCAAGACGTGCTGACGGCCACCGCGCCGTACGGGTTGGCGCCGTTGTCCGGCAGCTCTCCCGGCGTCGGCGCGGTCGCCTACACGCTCGGCGGCGGGCTCGGGCTGATGGCGCGCAAGTTCGGGTACGCCGCCGATCACGTCAACCGGATCGAGCTCGTCACCGCGGACGGCACTCGCCGGAACGCGGACGGCGACCTGTTCTGGGCGCTCCGCGGTGGCGGCGGCAACTTCGGCGTCGTGACCGGGATGGAGATCGCCCTCTTCGAGGTCCCGACCCTGTATGGCGGCAGCCTGTACTACGACCTCGCCGAGTACCCGAACGCAGTGGAGGTCTGGCGTGAGTGGACCCAAGACCTGCCCGACCAGGTGACCTCCGCGGTCGCGATGATCCCGTTCCCGGAGATCCCAGCGGTCCCGGCGCCACTCCGTGGCAAGTACATCGCCCAACTCCAGGTGGCCAGCCTGCAAGGCGCAGACGTCATCGAGCCACTCAGAGCCATCGGTACGCCGGTCCTCGACACGCTCGGCGAACTCCCCTACGAGCAGTCGGACAAGATCTTCGCCGAGCCCGAACGCCCCGACAGCTACCGCTCGCAGAACGTCCTGCTTCGAAACCTCGACGCCCTCGCGACCCTGCCCAAGCTGGCCGGCCCAGGGGCGGAAGCGATGGCCGTCATCGGCATCCGCCACCTAGGCGGCGCACTCCGTCACCAGCCCGCGATCCCCAACGCCGTCGGCCACCGCGAAGCGACGTACTCGCTCACCGTCCTCACCCCCGGCACGCGCGAGACGCGAGAGCTGCAAGATGCGATCCTCGAGCCCTGGCGAGCGCAGTCCATCGGCCGCTTCCTCAACTTCACCTACGCCAACCTCACCCCGACCGAGCTCGCCGAAGCCTTCAACCCCGGCGATCACCAGCGCCTGACCGCCCTACGCAAGCACTACGACCCCACTGGCCGGCTGGCCGCCAACCACGAACTCACAGAGCCGCAGTGACGTCGATCTCGACGAGCTGACCAACGAACCCGAGCTGGGCCACGCCCAGCAACGTGCTGGCCGACTTGAAGGCCGGAGCGAGCTCAGACTCGTTCAACTGGGTCCAGACCTCGGCCAACTCGCCACGGTCCGTGCTGTTCACATAGATGACGGTCCGTACGACGTCATCCGGGCCGGCGCCGGCCGCGGCGAGCGCGGTGAGGATGTTGTCGATCACCTGCGCGGTCTGGCCAGTGAGTCCACCGGCGGCGAGGTCACCGGATGGCGTGAGCGGGCACTGGCCGGCGAGGTAGATGAGAGTGTCGGCCTGGACGGTGGTCACGTGGTGGTAGCCGGGCGTCGGGTGCAGTCCGTCAGGGTTCGTGCGAGAGATCGTCACACGACCGAGCCAACGTGATCACCGTTGCCGGGGTCAACTGAATTGACGCACGTACCGCTTCTGCCAGAACGTCTCGACCGCATGCCGGCTGTAGTTGCGGCGGACATAAGCCACCGCCTCGGCCGCGGGTGCACCATCCAGTACGGCGAGGCAGGCGAGCGCCGTACCGGTCCGTCCTCGGCCGCCAGCGCAGGCGAACTCGACGAGCTCGGAACCCGAACGCTCCAACGCCTCTGCGAAGACCTCGCGAGCAAGCGCGCGATCAGAGGGCAATCGGAAGTCCGGCCAGCGCAACCACCGCGACTCCCACTCGACGGCAGGCGGCTCAGAACCGAGCAGGTACACGCCGTACGTCGGAAACGGCGCTGCCGCCGGGCCGTTGCGCAGACCGCGTCCGCGCACTAGCCGTCCCGACGGCAGTTCGAGCACTCCGGGTGCTCCCTTGGACCACATTCGTCCAACCCTAGACGAGGCGCTCCTCGGTCGAGGTGGAGAAGAGGTGCAGCTTCGAGGGGTCCGCGGCGAGGTGCACGACGGCTCCCTTGTCGTTGTGCAGCCGCGTTCCGATGCGGGCGATGATCTGCTGGTTGGTGTGGACGGCCGTCCCGTACAGGAAGGCGTCGGACCCCAGCTCTTCGATCACCGCAACGTTCACCGGCATGCCTTCGTCAGCAAGGTGGAAGGCCTCCGGCCGCACGCCCACCGTCACCGTCTTGTCGGACCCAGCCTTGGCCAGGACATCGCGCGCGATCGGTACGACGTAGTCGCCAACGCGCGCTCCGCCATCCACGATCTCGGCGTCGAGCAGGTTCATCGCAGGCGAGCCGATGAAGCCGGCCACGAACTTGTTCACCGGGTTGTCGTAGAGGTTCAGCGGTGTGTCCACCTGCTGCAGTTCGCCGTCCTTCAGTACGGCGACGCGGTCGCCCATCGTCATGGCCTCGACCTGGTCGTGGGTCACGTAGACGGTGGTGACGCCCAGCCGGTGCTGCAGCTCGGCGATCTGGGTCCGCGTCTGCACGCGCAGCTTGGCGTCCAGGTTCGACAGCGGCTCGTCCATCAGGAAGACCTGCGGACTGCGAACGATCGCGCGACCCATCGCGACGCGCTGACGCTGACCACCGGACAAGGCCTTCGGCTTCCGGTCGAGGTACTCCTCGAGCCCCAGCAGCTTCGCTGCCTCGAGGACCCGGCGCGCACGCTCCTCCTTGTGGATGCCCTGCATCTTCAGCGCAAAGCCCATGTTTTCGCCGACTGACATGTGGGGGTACAGCGCGTAGTTCTGGAACACCATCGCGATGTCCCGTTCCTTCGGCGGTGCGTTGGTGACGTCGCGGTCGCCGATGTAGATCGCTCCGTCGTTGACCTCTTCCAGCCCGGCCAGCATCCGCAGCGCGGTTGACTTACCGGAACCGGAGGGCCCGACGAGCACCATGAATTCGCCGTCCTGGATATCGAGATCCAGCTGCTTCACGGCGGGGATGTCACCGCCGGGGTAGATCCGAGTCGCTCCCTTGAACGAGACAGTTGCCATCTCGCGCTTCCTTCCTTCGCCGGCAGGAACGTGCCGGACGGTCCGTAGCAAAGGCCCCCAGGGATGTGGGTGTCTATTCGGCACAACCGCCGTACCAGGAGATCCATTCCCGAGTGAAGTAAGTCAGAAGTGGTCGCTTCGGGCGGCGTCGGCGAGCAGTTCCTGCAGGGCGACGACGGCTCTGCTCGGCGCCCGGCCGGCGATCGTTGCCACTGACAAGGTCCACGCCAGCTCCGGTTCGCTGAGGCGCAGATGCACCACATCGGGCACCGTCGGTGCGACGTCCGGTACGACGGCGATCCCGAGCCCGGCACGGACGTACTCCGGCACCTCACTCAGGTCCGGCACCTCGACCTGCACCTGCCGCGGGATCCCGGCTCGCTCGAAGGCCTGATCCACCATCCGCCGATTGCCGAACCCGCGCAGCATGTCGACGAACCGCTCCCCGGCCAGCTCCTTGAGCGTCACCGAGGCCCGACCGGCGAGCCGATGCGAAGGCGGCACCAGTACGCCGAACGGCACCGCGGCCAGCTCGCGCGCGTCCAGCCCACTCAGTTCCGCGGGCGGTAACCCGAGCAGGGCGACGTCCAACCGCCCATGCCGTACGTCGTCGGCCAGGCCGCTCGACCCGGTTGGCGACGTCGTCACCTGGACGTCGACCAACGGATACTTCCGGTGGAAGGCACCGAGCAGCGGCGCGAGATTGACCATTCCCAGCCGGGTCATCGTGCCGATCCGGAGGTTCCCGCGCAGTCCGGTCGACGCCTCCTCGACCACCGAACGCGCCCGGTCGAGCGCCTCCAGCGCCGCCTTCGCCTCCGGTAGCAGAGCCGCACCCGCGGTCGACAGCGTCACTCGGCGAGTCGACCGATCGAAGAGCGTCGTCCGCAGATCAGTCTCCAGCGCGCGGATCGCGGCCGACACCGTGGACTGCACGGTGAACAGCCGCTGCGCCGCGCGGGTGAAGCTCAGCTCCTCCGCGACCGCGACGAAGTACTCGAGTTGCCGGCTGTCCATAGGTTCAATTATCGCCAGCCTCGATAAGACAGTGCAAGAACTTTCGTTGGACTCGATAGATCATTCGAGGGACTCTGTTGATATGTCCACAACACTGACGTCGTCCCGGCCGGTCGAGTCGCGGGTGCGGTTCACCCACGGTCCGGGCTTCTGGGTGATCGCGGCAGCCTTCCTGATCACGATGGCGTTCTCCACGGTCCCCACCCCGCTCTACGCGATCTACCAGCGGCGGGACGGATTCCCGACGTACCTGATCACGATCATCTTCGCGGCGTACGCGGTCGGCGTGATGGTCAGCCTGTACCTCGCCGGCCACGTCAGCGACTGGCTCGGTCGACGCCGAGTCGCGTTGCTCGCCGTACTGGCTGAGGCTGTCGCGGCCGCGATCTTCCTGATCTGGCCGGACGTCGCCGGCCTGCTGATCGCGCGCTTCATCTCCGGTATCGGCGTCGGCGTGCTGACCGCGACCGCCACTGCGCACCTCTCCGAACTGCGCAAGATCGCCCGGCCGGCGGAGGACCCGAGCCGCTCGGCCCTGATCTCCAGCATGGTGAACCTCGGCGGTCTGGCCTTCGGTCCGCTCGTCGGCGGCATCCTCGCCCAGTACGTCGGCTCTCCGTTGGAACGCCCGTACGAGATCTTCCTCGTGCTGTTGCTCCTGAGCGCGATCGGGATCGCCATGGTCCCCGAGACCGTCGAGCGGATGGAGGAGCGTCCGGCGTACCGGCCGCAGCGTGTCGCCCTGCCGTCGGCGGCGAGGCCGCTGTTCTTCGCGAGTGCGATCGGCGCGTTCGCGGCGTTCTCGATCTTCGGGCTGTTCACCTCACTCGCGCCGACCTTCCTGGCCGGCGTACTGCACCAGCCGTCGCGCATCCTGGCGGGTGTCGTCACCTTCGCCGTCTTCATCGCCGGAGCCGGCAGCCAGGTCGTCTTCGTCCGGATGGAACGCCGCAACCAGCTACGCCTCGGTCTGGTCTTCATGTCCGTCGGCCTGATCGGTATCGCGGTCGGCGGCCTGATCCCGAGTCTCGCGCTCTTCGTCATCGGCGGCGTGATCGCCGGAGCCGGCGTCGGCCTGGTCTTCCGCGGCGCGGTCGCCACCGCCGCCTCCCTCGCCGACGCGGGCTCGCGCGGTGAGGTGCTGGCCGCACTCTTCCTGATCGCGTACGCCGGTCTCGCGCTCCCCGTCCTCGCGATCGGCCTCGGCATCGCGCTGCTCCCCGCGGCGACCGCCCTACTGATCTTCTCCGTACTGATCTTCATCCTCGTGAACGCGGCTGTGCCCCGGATGCTCAAACACTAAGATCCCGCCATGGGTGAGACTGTGAAAGTTGGAGACCAGGACGCGTATCTAGCCCGCGTCGGCCGGGCCGGGATGCTACTGCTGCCGATGATCACCGGCATCGGCGAACAGGTCCGCGCGTGGGCCGACGAGCTCGCCGTCGCCGGGATCACCGCGCTGGTCTGGGATCCGTTCGAGGGCAAGAGCACGGACAACACGCCGCGCGAGGAGATGTTCCCGCTGGGCGGTCAGCTCGACGACGACCGGGCGCTCGCCCAGCAGCAAGCTCTGCTGGACTACCTCGTCGACGACCTCGGCTGCAACCAGGTCGGCGTCATCGGCTGGTGCCTGGGCGGCCGCTTCGCGTTGCTGCTCGGCGCCCGCGACCACCGCCTGGCGAACGTCGTCGCCTTCCACCCGACCATCCCATCCGAGATGAAGCCGAACCACACGTACGACGCCATCGCCGAAGCGGCCGCGATCACCGCGCCGACGCTGGTGAGCTACCCCAGCGCCGACACCATGGTGACCAACGCCGACTTCGAGGCCCTGCAGACCTCCCTGCAGTCGCGAACGACCGGCGCGACGTTCACCCACTACTTCCCCGGCGCCGAGCACGGCTTCACCGACAAGTCCCGCCACGGCAACGAAACCAACGCCGCCGCCTACAAACTCGCCTGGCCCCAAGCCCTAGCCTTCATCAAAACCACCACCACCTAACCCCGCCGCCCCCACACCCCCCGCCCACACCCCCACGCCCGCCCCGCCCCCGGCCGCCCACACCCACACCCACACCCCCGCCCACATGCCCGCCCACACCCCCGCCCACATGCCCGCCCACACCCCCACGCCCGCCCCGCCCCCGCCCACACCCCCACGCCCGCCCCGCCCCCGCCTCCGCCCATATGCCCGCCTCCGCCCCCGAAATTTCAGGGGATCTCCCCTGAAATGGCCCCTTCTCCGGTCAAAATTTGAGGGGAGAAGGGTGCATTTCAGGGGATATCCGTTCAAATGCGGTTAGGGGATGGTGGGGTCGCGGGGGTCGGGATGCCTCTGGCCGGTACGGCGGGGTGGTTGCTCGCCATTCCGTCTGCGGCCGGGGAGGTGGGTTTGTGGTTGCTCGCCGCTGCGGCCGATTTACAGTGGCGGGTGGCTGGGGCCCGGCGCGGGGCTGAGGGGGATGGTTCGGTCGGTGACCGCGGTTCCCGTTGTTTGGGCTTCCGGGTTGTGGCTGGGGTCCAAGATCTGCGCCGAGGAGACGGTTCTGGTCGCTATTTGGACAAAACGTTCCATCCAGTGAGCGGGGCGACCGGCAGCGGGTATGTTTCGCGTTATCGGTGAACTTTTCGGGTCCATGCGCCGAAAAAGTCACCGATAACGAGCAGCCGGACCCCCAGCGCGGGGTCGGTCGCGCTAATTGGTGAGTTTTGGGGACTCGGTGACGAAAATCCACCAATTAGCGAGGGCTGCCGGGCGCGGCAGCCCCCAGCACCCCCGGGCCTCGCCATCTGATGGGTTACCCCATGAGGTTGTGGGTTTTGGACTCTCATGCGGGTGCAGAACCCACAAGCCGATGGGTGAACCCATCAGATGCGGATGGGGGCGAGGGCCTGGGCGGGAGCGTCCGCCGCAACCCACCACAACGAGTCACTTTTCAGGCCTCGTCACTACCGACCGCAACCACAGCCCGGAAGCTCAGGCAACGCCCACTGTGGTCGCCGACGGATCCATCCCCCTCAGCCACGCGCCGGGCGCCAGCCACCCGCCACTGTAAATCGGCCGCAGCGGCGAGCAACCACAAACCCACCTCCTCGGCCGCAGACGGAATGGCGAGCAACCACTCCCGCCGTACCGGCCAGGCCGCAGGCGGAGTGGCGAGCGACCATCCCGCCGTACCGGCCAGGCCGCAGGCGGAGTGGCGAGCGACCATCCCGCCGTACCGGGTCGGCCGCAGGCGGAGTGGCGAGCGACCATCCCGCCGTACCGGGTCGGCCGCAGGCGGAGTGGCGAGCGACCATCCCGCCGTACCGGGTCGGCCGCAG
>NZ_JBHVWY010000006.1:133093-161146 GCF_042882005.1 Kribbella sp. NPDC058245 | reverse complement strand
GGCGGAGTGGCGAGCAACCATCCCGCCGTACCGGCTCGGCCGCGGACGAGCGAGACGGATGCGGCCTACGCGGCTTGCCGGCGATGCGCGGTCGGCGTCGTACCGCGGACTCGCTTGAACGCGACGCTGAGAGCGAAAGCGTTGGCGTAGCCGACTCGGCGAGCGATGGTTTCGACGGTGTCCTGCGTACTGCGGAGTTGGTCGGCCGCGAGCGTGATGCGCCAGGTGGTGAGGTAGCTCATGGGCGCTTCACCGACGACCGCGGTGAACCGACGGGCGAGGCTGGCGCGGGAGACCCCGACGCGATCAGCGAGCTCGGGAACACTCCACGGGTACGACGGATCCTCGTGCAGCAACCGCAATGCACCACCTGCCACCGGATCAGTCTGCGCCTGGTACCAGCCGGGCGCCTGCGATTCCGGCCGGTCGAACCACGCCCGCAGCGTGACGATCAAAGCGAGGTCGAGCCAGCGGTCCAACACACTCTGCTGACCGGGCGACTCGCGCCGGATCTCACTCGCGATCATCTCCATCACCGGCCCGGCAAGGTCAGCCGCCGGTACGACGAGCACGGACGGCAGCGCGTTGAGCAGTCGCCGGCTGACGTCACCCGCGACCAGATAGGTGCCGCTGGCAATCATCGCCGAGCCCTCCGCGCGACCACCGTACGTGCGCAGTCCGAGCCGCTCGCTGTAGTCGATAGGGGCCCCAGGCAACGGTTGGCAGATGTTGCCGGGCAGGATGCGTAGTTGGGGTGCGGTGGTCACGCTGTCGCCGACGATGTACGGCGCGGTGCCCTTGAAGACCGCGACATCACCTGGCCCCATCCGGAGGGGCTCGATCCCGTCCCGGGTCACCCAGGCCTCACCGCGCACCATCGTCGCCAGCGCGAGCGGAGCCTCCTCGCGGATCTCCAGCGCCCACGGCGGCTCCAGGATGCCGAGGTTGAACACCCCGTCCACCGCGCGGGTTCCGGCCAGCAGGTCATCGAGCACATCCATGGGCTGAGCGTATCGGACATCTAACTGCGCTGAACAGCCATGGTTAAGCTCATTCACTCGCGGTGAAGTAGAGCCATGACAACGACACCGATTCTCATCCTGGGCGGCAAGGGCAAGACCGGCCGCCGCGTCGCGGCACAGCTCGACGCCCGCAACGTCCCCTACCGCCTCGCGTCCCGCTCAAGCGCGCTGCGCTTCGACTGGTACGACGAAAGCACGTGGTCCCCGACCATCGCGGGCGCCGAAACCGCGTACCTCGCACCGCCGGTCGGCCCGACGGGTCTCGCCCAAGCCGGCCGTTTCGTTCAGCAGGCGGCCACCGAAGGACTGCGCCGCATCGTCCTGCTCTCCGGCCGCGGCGTCGGCAGCCCCGGTCGCGAGTTCGCGGTCTACGAGGGTCAGCTCGGACTGGAGCACGCCGTACAGGCAAGTGGTGCGGACTGGACGATCATCCAGCCAGCCTGGTTCGCCCAGGGTTTCAGTGAAGACGTCTTCCGGTACGACGTTCTGGCCGGTGAAATCCGGTTATCGGCCGGTGACGGCGGTGAGGCGTGGATCGACACCAATGACGTCGGCGACGTGATGACCGAGGCCCTACTGAATGAGGCCCACACCGGCGCGACCATCGCTCTGTCCGGCCCGCGCACTCTGACCATGACCGAAGTCGCCGCCGAGCTCACCGTCGCCACCGGCCGTCCGATCAAGTACGTCGACCTCGACCCCGAACAGCATGTCGCCGAACTACTCGAACAGGGTGTGCCCGCCGAAGACGCCGAGGCGGTCCGCGACCTCTTCGCCGTGATCCGCAATCACCGCTCGGAGTACGTGTCGGACGGCGTACAGGAGATCCTCGGCCGCCGACCCCGTGACTTCACCGACTGGGCCCACCAAACCGCAGCCACGGGAATCTGGTCTGACCGACCGTGACCGTGCGGACACGGAAAATGATGCGAGCCAGTCGCGGCGGTGTTTTCATCGACGTATGAGCATCCGCCGCACGGTCACCCCGGCCGGGGACCCCGCCTGGCTCGTCTCCGACTATCCGACCGTGAAGGCGCTGCTGCCTGATCCGCGGCTCGGGCGGACCCATCCGGATCCGTCGATCGCGCCGCGATACTCCGAGTCGGTCGTCTTCGGACCGCCCGCGCCGGAGACGCCGAGCTCGGGTGCGGACCACAAGCGGATGCGCAAGCTACTCGGCCCGTGGTTCAGCGCACGGCGGCTCGAGCAGTTCCGACCGCGTGTCGAGGAGCTGGTGACCGCCGTACTGGATGACCTCGCACTGCGGGATCGCCCGACCGACTTCCACGAGGTCGTGTCGTTTCCGCTGCCTGCGTTGGTGATCTGCGAGCTGCTGGGCGTCCCGCCGGAGGATCGCGAGCGCTTCCGATCCTGGTCCGAAGACACCGCGGACATGATCGACCCGGGCCGATCGGTCGCCGGGTATGCCGCACTGGCCGAGTACATCGGCGGTCTGCTGGTCCAGCGGTTGGAGCACCCGTCCGATGACCTGCTGTCGAGTTTGGCGGCGGCTCACCTGGAGGACCCCGAAGGTCTCTCGCTGGAGGCAGCTGCCCAGCTCGGCGGCGGCGTACTGTTCGCGGGCCACGAGACCACGGTGACCGCGATCGACACCGGCATCCTGCAGTTCTCGCTGCACCCGGAGCAGCAGCAGGCGCTGCGCGTGGACCCGTCGCTCGTACCGGCCGCGGTCGAGGAGATCCTGCGCTCGTCGATGCCGATCCCCGGCAACACCGCGCGCGATGACGAGGCCTTCGGCCTGCCCCGCTGGGCGAACGCGCCGATCGATCTCCCCGACGCCACGATCGCGGCCGGCGACCTCGTCGTACTGCAACTGGCCGAAGCCAACGATGACCCGGTCGTTGTCGGAGCCACGAACGGCTTCGTCAGCACCCGACAGCCCAACCCACACGTCGCTTTCGGCCACGGCCCGTACTTCTGCATCGGCGCACCACTGGCCCGGCTGGAACTTCAGGTCCTGTTCAGCCAGCTTTATCGACGCTTCCCGCACCTCTCGGTCGCCGTACCGGCAGAGGCTTTGAAGGCTCGGCCCAATCAGTTCACCGGCGGGATCGAGGCCTTGCCTGTCACCTGGTAGGCCTCGCGCGCAGCGGACAACAGATCTGGGGTATCGAACAGCCGCCAGTCGGTGTTGGTGCGCAGGTCTTCGGTCAGGAACGGGCAGTCGGTCGAGCAGCCATGGCGGCAGGCGGACAGGTGCTGGAGATAGGCATGGGCCGCCGTGAGCTCGGCGATCTGCCGTTCCAGGGCCTCGAGGCGGTTGTCGATCACGTGCCGCCGATGGATCGCGGTGGTTCCGGCGGCCGTGATGACGGCGATCTCATCGAGGGACATCATCCCGCTGGCCCGGCAGAGCTGGGCCAATCCCAGTTGCCGGAGCTCGCGTTCGCCGTACCGGCGTTTGCCGTCCGGGCCGACCGGTGGCGTGAGCACGCCCTGCTTCTCCCACCAGCGCACGGTCGAGACCGGTAACCCGTAGAGCGCGGCGGCCGCGCCGATCCCGACGAATTCGTTGCCCATGAGAACCAGTATTGACATGAAGGTGACTTCACCTCAAAGGCTCGTGTCATGACCCTGACCGAGAGCCCGCCTGCCCTGTCCCGAGCTGCCCTGACCGCCGCGTTCCTCGGAACGTTCCTGTCGGTGCTGGACGTCTCCATCGTGAACGTCGGGCTGCCGGCGATCCAGGATTCGCTGACCGCAACCTTCAGCCAGCTGCAATGGATCGTCGACGGGTTCGCACTCAGCCTGGCCGCGTTGCTGCTGACCGGCGGGATGCTCGGCGACCGCTTCGGCCGCAAGCGGGTCTACCTCGGTGGGGTCGGCTTGTTCCTGCTGGGTTCGATGCTCTGCGCCGTTGCCCCGGTGATCGGCGTCCTGATCGCCGGGCGGGTTGTCCAGGGAGTCGCGGCCGCGGTGGTGATGCCGGGCGCGATGGCGATCGTCGGCCGGTCGACGTCCGACCGAGCAGTGCGGGCGCGCCTGCTCGGCCTGTACGGCGTGGTGGTCAGCTTCGGTTTCGTCGCCGGACCGCTGCTCGGTGGGCTGCTGGTCGACACGCTCGGCTGGCGCAGCATCTTCGGAGTCAACCTGCCGATCGGTCTGCTGATCCTGGTGCTCGGTTGGCGCGGACTCACCGAGAGTGCGGATCCGGAGCACGCGCATCCCGACGTACCGGGACAGGTGCTCGCCGTCCTGTTCCTCGGATCGCTGGTGTTCGCGACGATCGAGTACCGCGAGTACGGCTGGGACTCGGCGATCACTTGGACGGCCCTCGCCCTCTGCCTGATCTCGCTGATCGCGCTGGTCGTGGTCGAGCGGCGGAGCCGGCGCCCGATGTTGCCGGTGCCGCTCTTCCGGGATCCGCGGTTCACGGTGACGAACTTCGGTGCCGCGTCGCTCGGGTTCGCGGCCGGCGGCTCGCTGTACCTGGTGTCGCTCTTCCTGCAGCACGACCGGGGGAGCAGCGCGATGATGACCGGGATCCTGCTGCTGCCGATGACGGTCGCGACCATCCCGGGTTCGTATCTGGCCGGCCGGCTGACCGCGGCGTACGCCGCCTGGGTGCCGATGGCGGTCGGGTTCACCTGTGTCGGGCTGGCCATGCTCGCGATGGTGACGTTCGACGGAGGAACGCCGTACGTGCTGATCGCGGTCGCCTTCGCGGCGCACGGACTCGGTCAAGGGTTGAGCATCACGCCGGCCAGTGCCGCCGTACTGGAGATCGTTCCGCGCGAGCGGGCCGGGCTGGCCTCGGCCACGGTCGGTGTGAGCCGGCAGGGCGGTACGGCGATCGGGATCGCCGTACTCGGTGCGATCAGTGCCGACGGTCCGTTGCTGTCAGGTCTCGTTGTCGCCGGAGTGGTGATTCTGGTGGCAGCTGGCCTGATGGTGCTGTTGTCCAAGAAGAGGGCCTTCGCACCCACCTGACTGAGTGCGAAGGCCTTCTCTGGATCAGTGCTGCTGGAGGTCGGTCCACTCGTCGTGGGTCATCTCCTGCAGGTCCGCCTTCGCGGTCTTGGACTGCACGTTCGCACCCTGACCGACGGCGCCGCCGCCGAACACGATGTTGGCCCAGTTGTTCTGGGTGGTCAGCGTGTTGTTGACGTTGTCGTCGTTGATGTCGGCGGCGGTCACGTCGGTGGCGTCACCGTCGCAGTTCCAGTCGATCGGGCCGCTGGCGGCACCGCTCGTCGTCCGGCTGGTGCCGTTCGGGCACTTCCAGCTGGTCTTGTACGCCGATGCCGAGCTGCCGAGGCCGGCCGACTCGGTGAGGCTGGTCTCGTTGAGCGCCGGCGGGGCGACGTTGGAGTAGCTCCAGTAGAGCGAGCCGTCGGCCTTCGGGACGCCGCCGAGCTGGAAGAAGTAGTTCATCACGCTCAGGTAGTTCGGCTTGTAGTTGCCGTTGTCCGAGCCACCGTGCTTGAGGCCGAGGTTGTGTCCGAGCTCGTGGATGAACGTGCCGACGTTGGTGTTGTCGGTCGCGTTCCAGTTGCAGCGCTGGCCGACCGTGACGATGAACGTGTCGTTCGGGATGTTGAAGGCCTGGCCGCTGCTGCAGTTGTTGTCGTAGCTGTCGGCCCAGAGCATGTAGTGGAAGATCGCCTTCCGGGCCGTGGCGAAGTTGGCGTTCTTGATCGCGTTGGTCTGGGTCGCCGACGGGTTCAGATCGTTGTCGTAGGCAACAAGATTGCCACCGCCGAGGTTGTACGCCGTACCTCGGGCGGTGCCGGCGTCGAGGTGGATCTTGATCCCGGTGGTGCCGTTCGGGTTGCTGATCGGGGCCTGCGCGAAGACCTGGACGATCCGGTCCAGCGCGGCGACGCTGGCGAGCCGGCCGTCCATGTAGTCCATCTCGACGAACAGGTCCTTCTTGTTCGGGTCCGCGCCCATCGCCTTCAGGTTCACGTCGACGACGCCGTCACCGTTGGCGTCGTACCCGTTGGTCTCCCAGAGGTCGGGCAGCGAGTCGCCGTCGGTGTCGGTCGCGAGCACCGCCTGGGACCCGGCGGGAGCAGCGTGCGGGCCATCGGACGGTACGGCGGCCATCGCGCTGGTCGCGGCGAGCGCGACGGCGGCGAGGGATCCGAACACGGTCAGAAAGGCAGGGCGGGGCCTCATCTAGATCTCCTTAGGGGCGGTGGGTGATCTGTCCGACACCGTAAGTGATGCGAGTCACTGTGCACGAGGCATACCCGGGTCATGGCCCAAATGCGTCAATCGATGTACCTTGAATTCATCACATGATGAATTCAGGAGGCTGGGGATGACTGACATCGACGTGGCGGTCCTCGTTGTGGGGGCCGGACCGACCGGACTGCTGGCGGCCGGTGAGCTGGCCCGGCACGGCGTGGACGTGCGGATCGTGGATCGCTTGGAGGCACCGAAGACGACCTCGCGGGCCTTGGTGAACTGGCCGCGGACGCTCGAGCTGTACGACGACATCGGCGTGATCGACGAGGTCCTGGCGACCGGCGTGGAGGTGCACGGGCTGAATGCGATCTACAGCCGGGACAAGCATTACCGGATCGATTTCGAGGGCGTGCTGAAGGACTCGGAGGAGCGCAGTCAGTACTCGAACGCGTACAACCTCTCGCAGCACGACACCGAGCGGATCCTCACCGAACGCCTTACTGGCTTGGGGATCTCGATCGAGCGCGGGCTCGCGCTCACCGGTCTGGTCGACGACGGCGAGGGAGTGACGGCCACGCTGCAACGTGCTGACGGTGGCACCGAGACGATCCGCGCCGGCTGGGTGATCGGATGCGACGGCGCACACAGCGCGGTCCGGACGGCGATCGGCGTTCCGTTCGAAGGAGCGACGTACCACGAAGAATTCATCATGGCCGACGCCGAGCTGGACTGGGAGCTGCCGGACGGCGAGCTGTACACCTTCATCAGCAAGCCCGGGATCTATGCCGCGTTCGCGATGCCGGGGGAGCACCGGTTCCGCATCTTCGGCAATGTCGAGCCGGGGCCGGACGGGCCGAGCGCGGAGTACAGCGAGCCGACGGACGCCGAGTTCCAGGCGATGACCGATGAGCGCGTTCCGTATCCGACCCGGATCACCAAGAAGCACTGGGTCAGCCGGTATCGCCTGCACCGGCGGGCGGTTCCGCAGTACCGGACCGGCCGGACGTTCCTGGTGGGGGACGCGGCTCATGTGCACAGCCCTGCTGGGGCGCAGGGGATGAACACCGGGCTGCAGGACGCGTACAACCTGGCGTGGAAGCTGGCGCTGGTCGCACGCGGAGTGAAGACCGGTCTGGGCGCGGAGCGTCTGCTGGACAGCTATCACGCGGATCGGCATCCGGTCGGTGAGCGGTTGCTGAAGACCTCGGACCGGATGTTCGCGGTCATCGCGGGTCGAAAGCCGACGATGGAGTTCATCCGTCAGCACGTCATGCCTGGGGTCGGCAGTCGACTCTTGCAGACCGAGGCAGTGCGGCACTTCCTGATCGGCATGCTGTCCGAACTGCACATCGCCTATCCCGACAGCCCGCTCAACGCGGAGAGCGGCCAGTACTGGGGTACGGCGCCAAAGCCGGGCGAACGCGCTCGGGAGGCCACGCTCGGATCCGGACGCCTGTACGACGTCTTGCGGGGGACTCATCACACCGTCCTGCTGTTCGAGGACACGGTCGACCTGACCGGGCTCGCCGTGCAGATCTCAGCGACGTACCCGGAGCTGGTGGTGGCGCGGGTGATCGGGGCGGAGGAGAAAGATGCGCGCAGCCAGTACGGCGTGGAGCGGGCGGCGGCGTTCGTGATCCGGCCGGACAAGTACGTCGGGTATCGCGGAGCGCCGGAGGATGTCCTGAGCGACTTGGCGCAACGCCTGGGGTAGCGGACAGAAACCGGCCGCTATTGCTGCCAAGCTAGTCCCATGTCCGAAACTTCAGCCCGACTGCTCTCGCTGCTGTCGCTGCTCCAGGCGCGTCGCGACTGGCCAGGTGCCTTGCTGGCCGAGCGCCTGGAGGTCAGCCCGCGGACGGTGCGCCGTGATGTTGATCGGCTGCGCGATCTCGGCTACCCGGTCCGCGCGATCAAGGGTCCGGACGGCGGCTATCGGCTCGACGCAGGTGCCGAGTTGCCGCCGTTGCTGTTCGACGACGACCAGGCGATCGCGGTCGCGGTCGCCCTGCAGACGGCGACCACCACGGTGGCCGGGATCGAGGAAGGCGCGCTGCGAGCCTTGGCCACCGTGCGCCAGGTGATGCCGGCCCGACTCCGGCAACGCGTCGACGCGCTGCAGGTGACCACGATCGACCGCTACCCAAACCGCCGTACGACGGTGGACTCGAACCAGCTGATCGCGATCGGGATGGCGGTTCGCGCCCAGGAGGTACTGCGATTCGACTACCAATCGCCGGGTGCGCCGGAAGGTGAGTGGCCGCCGCCGCGGCAGGTCGAGCCGCATCACCTGGTGACGTGGGGCGGTCGGTGGTACCTGATCGCCTGGGACCTGGGCCGCAAGGACTGGCGGACGTTCCGGGTCGACCGGATGACACCGAAGACGCCGACCGGACCGCGGTTCACGCCGCGCGAACTGCCGGCTGCGGATGTTGCGGAGTACATCTCGCGTCAGTTCAAGACCAAGGACCAGTTCCCGTGCCGGGGTGAGGCGGTTCTGCAGCTGCCCGCGGACGAGGTCGCGCCGTGGTCCGGCCAGGACACGATGGTCGAGGAGGTCACGCCGTCGAGTTGCCGGGTGACGATGACCGCGTGGTCCTGGGTCGGCCTGGCCGCCCGATTCGCCATGTTCGAGTGCGACCTCGAGCTCGTCGGCCCGCCTGAACTCGTTGCCGCCGCTCACCACATCGCCACCCGTTTCCAGGAGACCGCCCGATGACCGAAGAACTGATCCTCGCCGACGCGGCCGCCTGGCATGAGTGGCTCGGCGAGAACCACCAGACCAGCGACGGCGTCTGGCTCGTGCTGGCGAAGAAGGACGTCACCGACCCGACCAGCCTGGTCGTCGCCGACGCCCTCGACGAGGCGCTGTGCCACGGCTGGATCGACGGCCAGCGCAAGGCTCGCGACGAGTCCACCTTCCTTCAGCGTTACACCCCGCGCCGCTCCCGCAGTACCTGGTCGAAGCGCAACGTCGAGTACATCGCCCGCCTCGACAAGGCCGGCCGCATGCAACCAGCCGGCTGGGCCGAGGTCGACCGGGCCAAGTCCGACGGCCGCTGGGACAACGCCTACGGCGGCGCCGCGAACCTCGAGATCCCGGCTGATCTGGCTGCCGCGGTGGCCGCCGTACCGGATGCGCAAGCAATGTTCGACATCCTCACCAGCGCGAATCGCTTCGCCGTCGTCCACCGCGTCAACGACGCCAAGCGCGAGGAAACCCGGGCCCGCCGCATCGCCCAGTTCGTCGAACAGCTGTCTCGCGGCGAAACCATCTACCCCCAGAAGCGCAGCTGTAGATATCTGTACCTATTGGTATGTACACTCCCGGCTATGACCGTTGATCAGATCACCCGCCAGGTTGTTCTCGACCAGACCCTGCCCGCTGACCTGCCGGTACGACGGGTGGAGGCGCGGCGTATCACGATGGCTCCGAATACCGCCGTCGGCGTGCATACCCACAACGGCCCGGTCTTCGGCAGCATCGAGTCCGGCTCAGCCATCTACCAGTTGCGCGACGAGCCTGAGGTTGTGCTGCTTCCCGGCGACCTCTTCTACGAGCCCGCCGATGAGCCCATCCGCTTTGACGCCGGGCCGGACGGCGTCACATTCCTCGCTTACTTCCCGGTGACCGACGGCCAGGAGGCGCTGCTCGAGCTAATAGAGGACCGGGTTGAGCGGTGACGAGATGAGCTGACCCGGCTTGCCGCCGGGGATCCAGGAGAGGTCGTTGCGCTGGGCGTCGTTGACGGGCTCGGCGATCACCATCGCCGTGTCGACGTAGATGACCGTCATCACGCGCCGCGGCACGTCACTCGTGTTGGCCGGCGCGTGGTGGAACGTCCACCCGAGGTGATAGCTCACTTCACCTAGCTCATACGGCTCCGAGAACTCCGCAAACTCCTGCTCAGCCAACGACTTCTGCAGTACTCGTTCGGACTCGTCGCTGATCGGCAGGTCCCGGCCATGCTCAAACACATGACTGCCCGCAGCGAATGACAGCGGTCCCATCTCCATCGGCGTTTCCTGCAACGGCACCCACACCGTCACACACCGGTCGGTCGCGAACGGCCAGTAGTACTGATCCGCGTGCCACGGCGTCACCCCACCGCCGGACTCCTTGTACAGCGCCTGATCGTGGTACAGCCGCACTGACTGCACGCCCAGCAACTCCGCCGCGATCCGCGCCAGTCGCGGTGACGACACGAACTCCAGCACCTTCGCGCTGTGCTGCCAGAGGTTGGTGACCTGCAGAAACGCCTTGCCGTACGTGTCCCGCTCCGCCAACGGCACGGCCTGTGTATTCAGCTCGATCACCTTCCCGGTGATCTCCGGTGCGTATGCCGCGATCGTCTCGGGGCTCAGCACGTTCTTCAACTTCACGAAGCCGTGCTGCTCGAAGTGCGCAAGGTCAGCCGGGTTGAGGGCGTAGTCGGTCTCGAGATCGGTGGCATTCATAGAACACCAGGGTTCCCCGCCGCATCCATCGTTGTAAAGAGGGCTGGAAAATCCGGTTAGAGCACGCCGGTGTAGGTCAGGGCGAAGGTGGCGCACGGTAGGAGGAAGAGCGACGCCAGCACGATGATCCCCTTGAACGACTGCCGCGGCCCGATGAGCTTGCGGTAGGCAACGACCAGCACCGGGACCATCACGACCTCGAGCGCGAGCATGCTGCGCGGGATGATCGTGTCCGTCGCAGCCAGTACGACGGACAACGCCGCCGCCGCGATCCAGGCGCCGTACCCGAGCCTGTACGTCGTTTGTGCGCCGTACCGGACCGCGATGGTGTGGTACCCGGCGGCGCGGTCGGCCTCCAGATCGGCCAGCGTGGTCGGGAGGTAGAGGCCGATGGCGGCGAGCGTTCCCTGCAGGCCCATCAGCCACGGGAAGTCGCTGAGGTCGGGGTTGATCGCGGCCCAGCCGGCGAGCGGGCCGAAGGCGCCCAGGGCCAGCGCGTTCACCGCGACATCGAACCCGGCGCGCGTCTTCAACCGCACCGGCGGCACGCTGTACGCGTAGCCGAGAAGGACGGCGAGCAGCACGCCAAGCGCGAACACGATCCCGACATGCATCGCGATGCCGACCGCCGCGACCGCGGCCGCGAACGCGAGCCGCTTCGCCGCGCGCAACGTGATGCGGCCGTCCAGCAAGGGCGACTTCGCTTTGCGGGGATTGAGTCGATCGCTCGGCAGGTCGTACGCGTCGTTGACCGCAAGCACGGCGAGCCAGACCAGCGGACCCATCACGACCGCGCCGACGATCAGGCGCGGCCACTCTTCCAGCGGCGGGATCAGCTGCCGCGTCGCGAGCAGGATACCGACGTAGTACGGCACGATCGAGACGACCCAGAACGCCGGCCGTCCGACCGCGAGCACATCACGAACCCTCGTACGTGCTGCCAGAGTGGTGGCCACGAGTCCACTCTCCTCCCGCAACCCCGGACCGCACCTCACCTCACAGCGTGAGTCCCCTCACTCCTCAGCGTGAATGTGAGCAAGCGAACCATTCTCGAGCGCGACCCATACCGACCCGTCGGCATCGACCGCCAGCCCGTGCGGCTCGGACCCTTCGCCCAGCTCATGCGTCGAGACCACCGCTCCAGACGCATCGAGCCGAGCCAGTGAACCCGAACCCCACAACGTGATCCAGCAGCCACCATCCGCGGTCGCCACCACCGCATGCGGCTTCGACCCGGCCGGCAGCGGGAACTCCTCGATCTTCCCGTCGGTACTGATCCGCCCGGCCTGGTCCGCCATGATCTCCACGAACCACACCGCGGATGGGCCCGCGCTGATCCCCACCGGCCCGGCGCCCTCGGTCGGCAACGGGTACGTCGTCACAACGCCGGCCGTCGTCATCCGCCCGATCGCGTTCCCCTGATTCACCGTGAACCACAGCTCGTCGTTCGCCGTGATCATCGCCGGAAACCCGCCGTCGATGCCGATCGGATACGTCGCCACGGCGCCATCAGCCGCAACCCGCGCAACCTGGTCCGTACTCATCAACGTGCACCACAAGGCACCATCCGGCCCGACACAGATCCCGTACGGCGATCCCTGCACCGCGATCGCCGTGACGTTGCCAGAGGCATCAATGTGCCCAACGTGGTCGTCGCCGTTCCGGGTGAACCACACGCCGTCGGCGCCTGCCGTGATCACCATCGGCTGCGACTCCGGTGCCTCCAGCTCGAAGCGCTCGGTGGTACCCGCCTTCAGCCGAATCACAGCGCCCGCATGCACGAGTGTCGTCCACACGTCCCCACCAACGACCGCGACGCCGTACGGGCCCTCACCCGGACCCGAGATTTCCTGAACTGACACCGAACACCTCCCGATCGACAACAAACCGTCCCATCATCTACCGCAGGCGGACCGCCAGCACCCACCAACCCTCCTGTACACCGTCCGAGCGGAAGGTCTTGAGCGTGAAGCATCGGAGACGCACCGACTTAGTGGGTGATGGAGATCCGCACTAGGGTCGGAAGGAGTCGACCGAAGGGATTCTCGTGACTGGGCGTTTGATCGATGAGGTCGTGCTGGTCACCGGCGCCGCTCGCGGAATCGGGCGGGCGGTGGCCGAGAAGGCCGCTGCGGAAGGTGCAGCGGTCGGGCTGATCGACGTACTGGCTGATCAGTTGGCCGCAACGACAGCGGACCTGAAGGCAACCGGTGCGCGCGTAGCCGGTGTGGTCGGCGACATCACCGACGAGGCATCGGTCGCGGCGTCGGTCGGCCAGTTGGCCGCCGAGCTCGGGCCGGCGACTGTGCTGGTCAACAACGCGGGCAAGAACGCGTACGCCGACGCGACCCAGATGACCGTCGCGGAGTGGGACTCCGTCTTCGACGTCGACCTCAAGGGCGCCTGGCTGATGGCCCGCCAAGTCCTCCCCGCGATGATCGAGAACCGGCACGGGGCGATCGTCAACATCGCCTCGATCCACGCCTCCCTCACTACCGCCGGCATGTTCCCGTACGCCGCCGCCAAGTCCGGCCTGGTCGGCATGACCCGCTCCCTCGCCCTCGACGTCGGCCCGCACAACATCCGCGTCAACGCCGTCAGCCCCGGCTACATCGCCACCGACCTCCTGGAGGAGTTCTTCACCACCTTCCCCCACGAACGCGACCACGCCACCACCGTCCACCCCCTCGGCCGCATCGGCACCCCCGAGAACGTCGCCGAAGTCGTCTGCTTCCTGGCCTCCCCAGCCGCCGCCTTCGTCACCGGCGCCAACTGGTCCGTAGACGGCGGCCTAAGCACCCGCTACGCCTGACCCGCTCAGCGCGCCTCGTCGAGCAGGTCGACGGCTTCATCCATCCCGTACCGCTCCCGAAGTACGAGGAAGAGATCGTCCACGGACTCAGGTGGAAACCGTCGTCGAGAAGACATCGTCACCACTGCCCGCAGGGCTCGTTGTGGATTGACCGCGACGGTGTCGGCGGCGAAGTCGCGGGCCGGCAGGACCTGGATGCCACGGGGTATCCGCGGAGGTGGGAAGTCCTTGAGGTTCTCGGTGACGATCGCTCCGGCGCCACCGGCGACTGCGGCTGCGACGACGTGTTCGTCCGCAGGATCGGGCAGGCCGAAGGTGCCGTCGTACGGCTCCCAGTGGGTGACCTCCGCGTCGTCGAACGCGGTGCGCATCTGCTCGACGAGGTACGCCGAGCGCGCCTCGGCCTTGGCAGGAAGGACCGAGCGGTTGATCAGCTTCCGGACATGGGTGTAGCGGAGCTCTTCGAGAATTGCACTGCTCCAGAGCGGCCGCTACAGGCCTTCGGCTGCGAGGGAAAGGAGGAAGTCTCGTTGGGTGCTGGGCCAGAGCACCGAGGTGTCGAGGACGGCGCTGAACACTGCGGTGACTTTCAGTGGTGGTCTCGGCGGCGGGCGGCGAGGTCTTGGCGGATGGCTTTCAGTTGTTCGCGGACGGCGGCGGGGTCGTCTTCGGCGTCCAACTCGACGGCAGTGGCGGTGATGGCGTCGTACTGGCGTTGCCGGCGGCGCTCGCGATAGTCGAGCAGTTCACGGAGGAGGACCTTGCGTCGCGAACCGATCCGTTCGGATGGGAGCTCGCCCTGGTCGATCAGTCGGACGACGGTCGGGCGGCTGACGCCTAGGAGATCGGCGGCCTGTTGTGTGGTCAGCTTGGAGCTTTGGGGCGCGACCGTGACCGCATGCCCGGATCGCAACGCCTCGACAACCTGCAGCAGAACCATGTGCAACGCCTCCGGCACCTCAACCTGATCGCCTTCCTGAGCACCCGCCAGGAAGTATCGCGGCTCGGGAGTAGTGCCATGCCGGCTCTCGTGCGCGAGCAGGAAACTAGCCACCGATGCCAACTGCTCAGGCTGCTCGGGCAGGTAGGTCTGCTGCTCCAGTGCTTCGGCCGTCACCATGTCTCCCAGTTATTCGAACGAAAAGAACTTCTGTTCGTAACGTTCGAATAATAGATCTTCGACGCCCCAGGTGCAAGGAGCTCAGTTTTCGGGGTTGTAGGCGCAGGCTTCGGCTAGGTCGGGGGCGGGGGTTTTGGGGGTGGTGGGTTTGTGGGGGGTGCTGGCGGTGGGTTTCGGGGCGGCGGGCTTGGTGGTGGGGTTGAGGTGTTGCTGGATGAGTTTGCGCATGGCCTCGTACTTGGGGTTGCTGCCGCTGGGGTAGTTCTTCGGCTTGTTCAGGTCGATGTTGGTGATCTGGGCGTTCTTCACGCGTTGGCCGAGGGTGACGAAGGCGGGCAGGATGGTCTGCGGGATGTCCGTGCGGATCAGGTTCTCGCCGGCCTTGGCCAGGTCCATGTAGTTGGCCAGGACGTTCTGTGGGGTGGCGCGTTCGACGATCGCCTTGACGGTGCAGCGCTGGCGGGCCTGGCGGGCGACGTCGGCGCCTTGAACCTGGTAGCGGCCGCGGGCGAACCAGAGCGCGTCGGTGCCGTTGAGGTGCCGGTCGGGGCCGGGTTCGAGGTAGCGGCTGGCCGGGATCTTCTTGTCGTCGTTGCCGCCGACCGGGACCCGGTAGTTGATGTTGACGGTGATCCCGCCGAGGGCCTCGACGAGCTGGGCGAAGCCGGCCAGGTTCACCTGCACGTAGTAGTGCAGCTTCAGACCCATGGCTTCGCCGGCCGAGAGCTTCAGGACGTCGGCGCCCGGGTTGTCCGAGGGGCCGATCAGGTCGCGGTGCTCGGCGGGGATCAGCCGGTACATCGCGTCGAGGTAGTAGTTCGGCTGGTCCTCCTTCCCGTGCGGATCCCAGTATCCGGTCGGGAACTTCTTGTGCAGCGCGGTGCCGGCCGGGAACGGCATCCGCATCCAGTTCCGACTCAGCGAGATCAGGGCGGTCTTGCCGGTCCGCGTGTCGATACTCGCGATCATCACCGAGTCGGTCCGGGTGTCCTGGCGACCCGCGCCGTCGTCGGCCCCCAGCAGCAGGATGTTCAGGCGCGGGAGCTGGGCCCAGGGGTCCTTGGTGTTCTTGATCTTCGGCCGGGTCTGGCTCTTCGAGCTGTCACCGGAGAACACCTTCTCCACCAACTGCCGCTGCGCCATCAGCGTCTGCGCGCCGAGCGCCGTACTGGATGCCATCCCGAAGCAGACCAGCCCGATCACCGCGGACCCCGCCAGCCGCGCTCCCGGCCCGGCGGCCATCGGCCGGAGCATCTTGTACGACGAGACCAGGACCGCGACCCAGTACAGCGCGATCACGCCGAGCCCGACCACCATCCAGAGCAGGATGTCCGGGTTCAGTGCCCAGGTGACCACGTCGTCACGACGAGCAAGCGCCAGGTACACCGCTGCGCCGTACAGGCTCAGACTGAGCAGCGTGACCGCCGTACCCAGGCGCCGCCGCCCGGCCGCCAGGTAGCTGACACCCGGCAGCAGCACTCCCACGATTGCCAGCGCCAGCGCCGCGATCCCCGACCGCTCACGACGCTTGGCCCGCCGCGCACGGCGAGCCCCGGACCCGGATCTGCTGCTCGAGGACATGGGCTCCACTCATCAACTGGCGACAGGACAATGAGCGCGGCCCCGAACCGCGCTCAGCCCTACGATTCGCTGACTCCGCAAAAAGTTCGGCGGGTCCTCGAATCCTGTCCTGTTCCTGCCATCGCTCTCACCAGGTTGCTGCGGGCATCAGGACCTCCACCAGGGAGTAGCGTCGGAGACATCCCGGAGCGCGTTGGTTGCGCAGTGGACCTCGCCGCCGGCCAGGTGGGACCAGAAGAAGTTCTGGACCCAGTGCACGCGGACTCCGTTGCGGGCGAGCGCGCGCTCGGTGGCCTGCCGGAAGACGTCGCGACCGTTGAGCTTCGGCCCGTGCGGATCCGGCGCAGCGAACTGGCGATCGGTGAGCGACAGGCCGTTCGTGAGACCTGGCGTCAGGAATTTCAGTAGGCCGTAGCCGGGGACGCGGTTGAAGAAGACCGGGAGCCGGACGAGCTCGTCGGCGCGCAGATCCGTCGCCTTGAGCAGGATCGCGAGCTGATCGTCGATGTGCTGGGCGGCGGCCTCGTTGTCGGCCAGGCTGGTGGTGGCGAGGAGTTCGTCAACCGACGGCTTGGTCTTGGCGTTGGTGTCGGCGAAGAGGTGCTGGCCGCCACCGCCGTGGCGCTGCACGTCGCGCAGGAGCTTGGCCGCGAGCCGCGGGTCGGCGACCGCGAGAGTCCAGCCGCGAGCGTTGTTCGCCCGTACGACGTGAGTCGTCTCGTCGGTGTGACCAACCATCAGCCAGGACGTGTCGATCGTGACCGGCGGCTGATAGCCCTGCCCGGTGACCAGCTTCAGGTACGCCGGATCGGGTCGCCGCGCACCGGCGCCGTACAGGACTCGGCCCTGTGGATAACCGTCGTACGGCGGGAGTGCCTCGAGGTTGCCGCCCATGTTCAGCAGGTCGTCGAGACTCGGCGAGGCCTTGGCCGCGAGCTCCTGTACGACGCCGACGTCCGGGCCGCGGAGGTCGCGATAGATCAGCCGACCGGCCGGACGGGGAGTGGAGACTCCGTTGAAGTCCCAGACATTGCCGGACCGGATCAGGATCCGCATCGTGTGCGGACCGCCGACGGCCGGCATGCTCGCGGTAGCCGGCTCGAACGTGTCCTGAAGCCACATGTCCTTCCAGCCCTGCGCCGTACCCTTCACGAACTTCAGCCGCGCCCCGGTCTCGCTGGTGGCCGACCGCAGCGTCCGCGCGAACGGCTGCCACTCACCCGGCACACCATCCGGGTACGGCGCTTGGCCGCCCGGCCAGCCTGGTCCGTCATTCGGTGCGCCGGCGAGGACGGTCTGAGCCGGCTGCAGGTCGTTCTGCAGCATCAAAGGAGCAACCCGCAGCTGTACGACGTCGCTACTGCTCCGCCCGTGGTCCCGAACGGTCAGCGTGACGGTGATCCGCCCGTCCCACTTCGTCGGGTCGCGAACCACATCCCGCCCCTCCAGCCCAAGTCGCACGCCTTTGCGCAATTGAGCCGCCGTCAGACTCCCGACGGGCCGAGCATCGACGAAGATGCGTGCCTTGTCCGCGGGGCTGATCGTCAGCATTCCCGTCGCGGTGGACGAAAGGTTGCTTAGGGCATCGATCTTCAGCGGTGCCAGATCCGCAGCGTCCCGGGGTCCGTTGATGCGGTCGTCGGCGGCGTCGTTGCAGGCGGCAAGCTTCTCGTCGACCGCCCGGCCGATCGCGCCGAGCTCGGCGGGACTGACCTTGCAGCGGCGTTCGTCGTCGTCGAGGTTCGGCAGGAAGATCGCGCCGCGACTGTCGGTCCAGGTGGATCGGCCGGCGTCGTCGGCGGTGGTGAGCAGGCCGTCGCGGTTCACGTCGGCGGTCAGGTGCGCGAGTGGTGCGGCCCCCCAGGCAGCGATCACCGGGGTTCCGGCGGCGAGCAGGGTCGCGGCGGCGAGGCCCGCGGTCCAGCGTCTCATCGGAGCTTCTCCTTTGTGATACGAGCGTGCTTTTTCCATCTCGAAACTAACACGGTCGTATCAGAACCGGCAGGTGGAGAAACGATCTCCACCCACGGCCGGAGAAGGGGTTTGGGCCTTGGAGGCAAGAGGAGGTGAGTGGACGCCCGCCAGGGTGTCGTGAGGAGAGGGACTCGATGCGCCGCTGGACTGCTGTCAGGATCGTCGGACTCGCCGCCGTGGCGGTGGTCGGCGCCGGAGTGCTGTTCCAGCTCCCGGCCAGCCCGTTCGACCGCGGTGGCAAGCCCGAGCGGCCGGTCGTCGACCAGGCCCAGCCGCCCGGACGAACCGTCGTACAGGCGCCAAAGGGTGACCCCGGTGACAAGCCGGCCGACGAGCAGTCGTCGAAGACTCCCGACCGCCCCGACCCGGCGATCACTTATCCACAGCGCGGAACGGTCAACTTCACCGTGCTCCCCGCCGACTCGGCGCATCGGGTGATCGGCCGCGCCGGCCGCCTGATGACCTTCCAGATCGCGATCGAGGGTGGGATCAAGGGCATCGACCAAGCGGAGCTGGCCGAGTTCGTCCGCGACACGTACGGCGCTCCGCAGGGCTGGACCGCCGGTGGCAAGTGGCGGTTCCAGCAGGTCGGACCGGGGGAGCAGGCGGATTTCCGGCTCATGTTCGTCACGCCGGAGACCCGCGACACGTACTGCGGCTATGCACCCGACCGCTACACGAGCTGCCGGATCGGCGACCGGGTCGTCCTCAACATCGCCCGCTGGGTACACGGCGTCCCGAACTACGGCGCCTCACTGACCACCTACCGCCAGTACATGGTCAACCACGAGACCGGACACCGCCTGGGCAACGCCCACCAGCTCTGCCCCGGCGACGGCCAGCCCGCGCCGGTCATGCAGCAGCAAACACTCGGGCTCCACGGCTGTACGGCGTACGCGTGGCCCTACCGCGACGGATCGCTCTACCGAGGTCGCCTCGGCAAGTACGACGACCCCATCCCCGCTACCTAGTTCTGGAGGAAGGCCTGTGGAAGCACCGCCTGGGCAGGACTGGGGCTGACAGTGGCGGACTCAAGACCGTCGGCCACGGTGTGCAGCAGCCGGATCAAGTGCGCCGCATCGTCCGGGCCGAGGATGCCGGTCACGACATCGAGGACGCGGACGGTCAGCCCGTCCAGCTGGGACAGGCGAGCCTGACCCAGCGCGGTGACCACGACCTGGCGGCCGGTCCGGACCATGCCGAGGGCGGCGAGGTCGGAGATGGCCAGCTCGGCCTCGGCGGTGGTGGTGCCGATCTGCTCGGCCACGCCCTCGGCGGTGCTGCGGCCGTTGGCGATCGCGCTCAGCACCAGGGCGGCCGGCATCTTCAGGCCAACCGCGTCCTGCAGGCCGAGGATGAGTGGGTGCGCGTGGCCGCGCACTCGCTCGACCGCGTCGAGCAGGCGGAGCGCGTCACCGACGTCACCGATCAGGTGCTCGGTCTGCACCGCGGCGAAGGCCGTCGGTTGAACCGCAGCAGGCGATCCCACCACTCCGTCCGCCGCCGGCTTGCGCAGCGCGAGAGCCTGGGTTTCCTCGTCTTCGATGGTCACGTGATCCAGCGTACGGAGTCCTTCCGACAGCTCGGCGTGTCGTTCCTGAGGAAACGCTATGAATCGATCGGGGCGGTGGGACGGGGAAGGAATCCAGTGCAGCCCGTCGGTGGTCTACCCCCTCAGCCGCGCAGCCGAGTGCGAAACGAGCCCTCGTCATCGGTGCCCTCAACTACCGGCGGCGAGGACTACCCGGCCGACCCACCCGACCCACCCGTCTCAGCCGATTTGCCTGGCTGGCCAGCGAGGTCGGGGGTTCTGCACCCTTAACCACGGTGCCGAACCCCCAATATGGCTGGCTAGCCAGCGAAATGGGTGAGCGATGTGGGGGCGGGCTGTGTCGGCGGTCGGCGGTCGGCGGTCGGCGGTCGGGCGGCGGGCGGCCAGCAATTTGGTGATGGACGGCGGTGTCTCCGGCCGCGGGCCGTTCGGCTGAATTCACGACAGTCGAAAATGTGCTCGAACAATTCGAGTACCGCTGGTCCGAAAAAGTTTGCCCGCAGTCGGAGAAATCGAGATCGGTGCGTGACCAACGGCTCAGGTGCTCCGTTGGATCTGATGTGACGGTGAACACCTACGGCGCATCGTCACCGCGCTCGCCCGCGAATTATCCCTTGCCGATCATCGCGAATTAGCCAGGAGGACCAGTGACAACCGCCACCGCCACCCAGATCATCGAGCGCCGTCGCGTGCGGGTCTGGTTCGGTGAGCACGTGATCGCCGACTACAACGCCGAGCCGGCGTTGGCCGAGCGGTACGCCCATGCCATGAGCCGTCGTTTCGCCGGCCTGCGGGTCACCAACGACCCGATGCCTGCTGTCGACCGGCTCCCCGACCCCCTGCCCGGCGAGCGCATGTGGGACGTAGCACCCCGCTAGGAGAAGCTTCCGAAGCCTTTTCGTCGTCCGTATCTCACCAGACAACCCACCCGGACAACGGTCGGCCGAGAACCTCACCTCGACCACAAAAGGCCTCGGTACGGCGGCAAGTGAGCGTTGGCGTTCTGCTCCTCACTTGCCGCCGCATTTCTCCCCTGCATTGCGCCTGAATGAATTGAACAACTTTCACGTCCGCACCGGTCTCCCCAGTCCGGTGCGGACGTTTTGCGTTGAGTACACCTCGATGTCGTCGAGGAACACTCCGTCGGCCGAGGGCGTGAAGGTGCGGGTGAAGGCGACCTTCATCTGCTGGGCCTGGACGGGTTCGAACCGGACCACTCGTCGATTTTCGCCGCCGCGACGGGGTCGCAGGTGCGTCGAAGGGTTCACCGGAGCAACATCCGCCGGACATCCAGTACGGCGATGATCCGGCGGATTTCCCTTTGTCAGGAGGAAGCACGATGGGGCACACGCACGGCGCGGGTCATGGTCATGGGCACGGACATGGTCACGGGCACGACCACTCGCACGACCACGACCATCACCACCCCAACACCGAGCTGGACGCGGCCACGCTGACCGCGCTCGACGAGTCGGTGCCGGACAGCGACCTGACCCCGACCGAGGTCTCCCGTCGCGGACTGCTCCGCTCGGCCGGCATCCTCGGCGGTACGGCGGCCCTCGCGGTCACCGGCGCTCAGTTCGCCGCGGCCAGCGCCCCGAAGGACGGCTGGGTCTTCAGCCACGGCAACCGGCCGAACGTCTGGCTGGCCGGTGACCACCACATCCACACGCAGTTCAGCTCCGACGGCATGTACCGGGTGATCGACCAGGCCCGGCACGCGGCCGCGTACGGTCTGGACTGGCTCGTCATCACCGACCACGGTGGCGCGACCCACGCCCGGATCGGCGTCGATCTGGTGAACCCGCAGATCAAGGCCGCGCGCTCCGAGCTGAAGGACACCCTGATCTTCCAGGGGCTGGAGTGGAACATCCCGGCCGCCGAGCACGGCACCGTCTTCGTCGCGCCGGGCAGTCGCGAGGTCGAGGTTCTCAAGCAGTTCGAGAACAACTACGACGGCAATGTGAAGAACGCCGGTGCGAACACCCCGGCCAACGAGGCCCTCGCGGTCTCCGGCATCCAGTGGCTCGGTCAGCAGGTCGACAAGCGTCGCGTCGCGGACGCACTCTTCCTGGCCAATCACCCGGCCCGCAACGGTATCGACAGCCCGCACGAGATTCGCAACTGGCGTGACGCGAACCCGCGGATCGCGGTCGGCTTCGAGGGCGCACCCGGTCACCAGGCCGGCGGTCTCCCGAAGGGCATCGGTACCGGCGGTGCCCGCGGCATCTACGGCAACTCCCCGAACGCGAACTCGTTCCCGGCATACCCGGCCGAGAGCTACCGCACCTGGGGCGGTTTCGACTGGATGACCGCGACGGTCGGCGGCCTGTGGGACAGCCTGCTCTCCGAGGGCAAGCCGTGGTGGATCAGCGCGAACTCCGACTCGCACAACAACTGGAACGAGACCGCCCGCCGCCCGGACGGCTCCAGCCAGGAGCAGTTCGACCGTGACGGCCGGTACATGGACCCGGTCTACGGCAACCAGGTGCTCACCACGAACAGCGACTTCTGGCCGGGCTTCTACAGCCGCACGCACGTCGGCGCCGACCGTCGCGACTACCTCTCGGTGATGGAGGGCCTGCGCAACGGCCGCGTCTGGGTCGACCACGGCATGCTCGTCAAGGGCGTTGAGGTCGAGGTGCGCGAGGTCGGCAAACGGTACGGCGAGCCGTTGGGTGGCGCGCTCGTGGTTCGTAAGGGTCGCCCGGTCGAGTTGGTCGTCCGGATCACCACGCAGACGATGCCGAACTGGGCGAACTTCGTGCCGACCCTGAATCGGGTCGACGTCATCCAGGGTTCGGTGACTGGCCCGGTCAGCGACCGCGACACGTTCGCGGCACCGCAGACCAAGGTCGTCCGGCAGTGGGACACCTCCGGCAAGCGCGGCACCTTCGAGTTGGTCTACCCGCTCGGCCGGGTCGAGGAGGCGTCGTACCTGCGCGTCCGGGGCACCGACGGTCACCGCAGCCAGCCTGGGTACCACGGTGCGGCCGTCGACCCGGCCGGTCCGGCGCTCGACGTGGTCGGCGACGCGGACCCGTGGGTCGACCTGTGGTTCTACACGAACCCGATCTGGGTGCTGCCGAAGTGATCGTCGCCGTCGACACGGACAGCAGGGACACGGCCGCGGCCGACCACCTGCTGTACGAGCTGCTCGAGGCAGTGAATCAGCCGGTCATCGCCTGCACCCACATGGTTGCAGGCGGCGACCGGCCGCACGTGGCGGTGTCGCTGGCCGGCGGCGCCGATCTGGCCGAACCGATCCGCGCTGTCGTCGCGGATCGGAGCGCGGGCCTCGCGATCACCCGGCCGGGAGCCACCCAGCCGGAGCTTGCCGGACCGAGTCAGCTCGTCCGCGGTGCCTACGTGGCCGCAGTCGAAGCAGCACTCGGTACGGCGGGTCGAGTCGTCCGCTGGCCTGGTCACGAGCGGGGCCGCGGGGTCCTGCCCGCGGCCGAGCTGCGCAGCCGGTGCGGAATCGACCACCTGGAAGCGATTGGTGGTCTGCCGATCACCGACGACGCCTTGGTCGACACGCTCGACTTCCTCCGGCCGGTACGGCGGGAGGGTCAGCTCGTGCTGCAGTTACAGCCGGCCGCCGGTAACCTGCTGATCCCGTTCGAACTCCAGCACCAGCAGAAGTGCTGCGCGGATCACTGATTCCAGTCGTGCTGGGCCAGTGCTTCGGGCAGTTCACCGATCACGCCGAGACGTTGCGTGCAACGGGTCAGAGCGACGTACAGGTCCCTGAGCCCGCGAGGGGACTCGATCACGATCCCGTCCGGGTCGACGACCAGGACGGAGTCGAACTCGAGTCCCTTCGCTTCGCGGGCGGTCAGCACGGTGACACCGCTCAGACCGTCGACCGCCTCCTGGATCAGCTCGAGCCGGCTGCGTGACGTGATCACGCCGACCTCGCCGTACTGGGTCTCCTCGGACGCTGTCTTGTAGACGTACAAGGCCTGATCGGCCGGCGGGACATCCGCATGCCAAGGCTGTACGCCGGTCGAGCGAACCGAGCGCGGCGGCTTGGCCGTCGGGTCGACCTCATGCAGTACTGCGTTCGCGAGGTCCATCACCTCGGCCGGCGTGCGGTAGTTGAGCGTGAGCTCGGCCAATCGCCAGCGGTCGCCGAAGGTCTCACCGAGCGCGGACGACCAGCTCGTGCCGCCACCGATCGCGCTGGTCTGCGCGACATCGCCGACCACCGTCATCGAACGCAGCGGACAGCGCCGGGCGATCGCGCGCCACGCCATCGGGGTGAGCTCCTGCGCCTCGTCCACGATCACGTGCCCGTAGGTCCACCGCCGGTCGGCGCCGGCGCGCTCGGCCAGCGTGCGATCGTCGTCGGCTTCGTAGCGCTCGGCAAGCATCTGCGCGTCGAGGATGTCCTTCGCGGTCAGTACTTCGGCGTCGTCCTCCTCGTCGAAGTCGGTCGACCCCGAACCGGACAACAGGTCCAAAGCGCCTTGTGCATAAGCAACTGCGCGCGCCCGGGCGGCTCGCTCGCGGGCGGCTTCCGTGCCGTCATCGCCGAGCAGCTCGGCAGCTTCGTCGAGCAGCGGTACGTCGGCCGGGCTCCAGTCGGCGCCGTACCGGAGGAGGTGTTCGCGGTCGAGTTCGCTCAGTTGTGGTGCTGCCTGAGCGAGTCGCTCCTCATCGCCGTACAGGTCCTCGAGGAGTTGTTGCGGGCTGAGCTGCGGCCACAGTTGGTCGAACAGGGCCTGCATCTTCGGCTCGGCGAGGATCTCGTTGCGCAGCTCGGTGAGGTCGTAGTCGTCGAGCAGGTTCTCACCATCGAGCGGGTCGGTGCCGATCAGGTCGGAGTACTGCGCGGTCAGGCCGTCGACGATCTCGTTCAGGAAGAACGGCCGGGCCTGGTTGTGCGTGAGATTGCGGCGGCGCACGCGGTCGCGCGTCGTACGGGCGAACTCGGGGTCGAGCGTGAGCGTGGTCCGGTCGACGAGCACCTCGATCGGTGCGTCCGGGATCCACTGGCGGTCGGCGACCGCCTTCTCGATCACCGCGGCCATCACCGTGCGGCCCTTCACCTCGGCGCTCTCCGGCGCCTCCGGGCGGGTCGCGGTCACGCCCGGGTACAGCTCGGCGATCGTGACGAGCCGGACGCCGTCCTCACCGAGCGACGGGAGCACCTGACCGATGAACTTCAGGAATGCCGCATTCGGTCCGACGACCAGAATTCCGCGCTTTTCCAGTTGTTCACGATGCGTGTAGAGAAGGTAGGCGGCACGGTGCAATGCGATCGCGGTCTTGCCAGTACCGGGACCGCCTTGGACGACGAGGATTCCAGGCAGCTCGGAGCGGATGATCCGGTCCTGATCGGCCTGGATCGTCTGCACGATCGACTCCATCCGGCCGGTCCGGCGCGCGTCCAGCGCCTTCAGCAGCACGGCCTCGCCGATCACGCCGGTTCCCGGCTTGGACGGGTCGGCGGCCTCGCGAGCGAGGTCGAGTTGCTCGTCCTGTACGTCGACCACCCGGCGTAACCGCGTTTGGATGTGGCGCCGCCGTACGACGCCTTGGTTCGCGATCGCGGTCGCGATGTAGAACGGGCGGGCCGCGGGGGCGCGCCAGTCGATCAGCAACGGTTCGTAGTCGGCGTCGTGCAGCCCGAGCCGGCCGATGTGAAGCACCTCGCCGTCAGCCGAATCCAGCCGCCCGAAGCACAACCCTTCCTCGGCTCTGTTGAGTCGCGAGAGCCGGATGTCGAGGTTGCGGATCCGCCCGTCCCGCTGGTTCAGCGCCTGCGCGTTGCGGGTGCTGATCAGCAGCTCCTCGCGCGTCCGCGCCTCGGTCCGCTCCCGCTCGTGATCGAGGGCAGCGTAGAACGTGCTGAGGTGCGCTTGTTCGGCGTCGACCGGATTCGGCAATTCAAACCCCTTGTGATAAAATGCGTCTTTGTTGGCTCCCGAATGCATTTCTCGGTGGTAGCCACAAATCCTTGAGTTTATCCGCTGCCGGGGATTTCTTGTAGTGGGGGATTTCAGTTGAAGCAGTGGCTGTGGATCGCGAACGCGTCGGCGACGCTGCTGGTGGGCTCGGCGGCCATCTTCCAACTGGTGGACGCCTCCTCGTCCGAGGACTCCTCCTGCGGGCCGAACTGCGATCCGCACGGTTACGTGGTGATCTTCACCGCGATCCCGGCACTGATTGTCGTCATCGTGGCTCTCTCTGCGGTGGGGGCTCTCATCGCGCGGCGGCGGGCCGGGCTCTGGATCGCTCTGGTCGCCGCGATCGGTTGTTCCGGCGAGCTGTTCCTGCTGTGGGGGCTGCTGCCGATCTGGCGCGTCGTGCTGCTCTGGACGTTGATCGTGGCGGCCGGAGGCCTGGCCGTCCTCGGTCTGCGCCGGGCGCCTGTGCACCAGCCGTACCGCGTGCCGGAGCCGCCGTACCCGACGGCTTGACCTCAAGTCGTCTTGAGGTATTAGCGTCACCGGACGTGACTGTCCATCCGCTCCGCCTCGCCGTGCTCACCCGCAACCTCGAGCCCGGCCGCTTCGGCACCACGGTGACCGAGTGGTTCGAGCGTGCGGCCGACCGGCACGACGAGTTCAAGCCGGACCTGATCGATCTGAGCGCCGTACCGCTGGCCGACCTCCCGGTGCGGATCGCCGAAGCCGACGCGATCGTCGTCGTGACGGCCGAGTACAACCACGCCTATCCCGGCGACCTCAAGACCGCCATCGACGCCGTCCGCCAGCCGTGGTTCGGCAAGCCGATCGCCTTCGTCGTCTACGGCGGCCGCTCCCGTGGCCTGCGCGCCGCCGAACAACTCCGCCTCGTCTTCGGCGAGCTGCACGCCGTCACCATCCGCGACACCCTCGGCTTCCACGAGGAGGACTTCACGCCCGCCGGCGAGCCGATCGACCCCACGACCGACGCGGCCGCCGCCACCCTCCTTACCCAACTCGCCTGGTGGTCTCGCCCCCTCCGCGACGCCCGCTCCACCACGCCGTACCCGTCCTAAGGACAGGACGTATACGCCCACTGCGCCCCGGCTGCACGCTCAGCGTCTCCCCGGGTGGAGCCGAATCCGGAGAGACCTCCTGTCCTGAGGAGGAATAAGTCGCGGGTGACGGTCGTTGCCGACCGTTGTGAGCAGCGAAGCCATGCCCTTGTCCGTGCTTGACCTTTCGCCGGTGCCTTCGGGGACCAAGCCTTCGCGGGCGTTGCACGAGACGCTCGAGTTGGCGCGGGTGGCTGAGGCTGCCGGTTATCACCGGTACTGGCTCGCTGAGCATCACAACCTGGCGAGTGTGGCGAGCTCCAGTCCCGAGGTGATGATCGCGGCGGTTGCCGGGGTCACCTCGACCATCCGGGTCGGAGCCGGCGGGATCATGCTGCCGAACCACTCCCCGCTGAAGGTCGCCGAGACGTTCCGCGTGCTGGCCGGGCTGTACCCGGACCGCATCGACCTCGGTCTCGGCCGCGCTCCCGGTACGGACCAGCGCACCGCGCTCGCCCTTCGCCGCAGCCGCGAGGCGCTCGGGGCGGACGACTTCACCGAGCAGTACGCCGAGCTGCGCGCGTACGCCGAAGGTTTCCCGGCCGGGCACCCGTTCGAACCGATCTCCGCGCAACCGTCCGACGTACCGTTGCCGCCGGTCTACATCCTCGGCTCCAGCTCGTACGGCGCTCAGGCGGCTGCTGCCCTCGGGACGGGATTCGCCTATGCCGGTCACTTCGGCACACTCGACCCGGCCGGCGTGATCGCGTCGTACAAGACGAACTTCAAGCTGTTCGAGCACGAGACCCAGCCGTACGCGATCCTCGCCCTGGCCGCGATCGTCGCCGAAACCGAAGAGCGCGCCCACCAACTCGCCGAGGCGAACGCCCTCTCCATCCTCCGTCTCCGCTCCGGCCGCCCCGGCCCGCTCCCGTCACCGGAAGAGGCCGCGGACTATCCGTGGAGCGAAGGCGAACGAGCGGCCGTCGAGGAATGGGCCGGCCTGGCCATCGTCGGCACCCCCGACCAGGTAGCCACCGAACTCCGCCGCCGCGCCAACGCCGCCAACGCCGACGAACTCATCATCACCACCCACATCCACGACCCGGCCGAACGCCAACGCTCCATCCAGCTCCTAGCCCAGTCCTGGGGCCTAAAACCCCGCTGACCCCTCCGCCCTACCCCGCCCCCATTTGCCGGCCTTACCCCCGCCCCATTTGGTGGGCTGACCCACGGCAGTGTGGGTGGGCCAACGGCATGCGGTGGGGCAACCCACATCCACGTGGGCTGACCCACCAAATGCCTTACCCCCCGCCCCATTTGGTGGGCTGACCCACGGCAGTGGGGGGGGGGGGACGACAGACGGGTGGTCCCCCCCCAAACACCTGGGGTGCCCCCCCCCACAAACCC
>NZ_JBHVWY010000006.1:73409-133083 GCF_042882005.1 Kribbella sp. NPDC058245 | reverse complement strand
CTCCCCTCCCTTTTTGTGGTCTCACCTAGGAGGGTGGGGGGGGCGCAAACGGTGGGTTGGTCCCCCCCCCACAACCACGTGGGCTGCCCCACCAAACGGCCGCCCGCCCATCGCACCACCATCTCGTGGGTTCACCCGTCAGCTTGTGGGTTCTGCACCCGCATGCGAGTCCAGAACCCACCACCTCATGGGTTAACCCATCAGATGGCGGGGGCCCTGGGGGTGGCTCGGACGTGTTCGAAGATGAGGCTGGTTTCGGCGTGGGCTACGGCTGGGTCCGCGGTGAGGTGGTCTAGGACGAACTCGCGGAGGGCGTCCGGCGAGGCTGCGGACACGTGCAGCAGGTAGTCGTTGGCGCCGCTGACGTGGAAGAGCGAGAGTACGCCCGGTAGGGCCGGGACCTTGGCGCGGAAGCGGTCGATCTCGTCGCGCGAGTGGGTACTGATCCGGATCGCGATCAGCGCCTGCAGCGGCTGACCCAGCGCGCCCAGGTCCACGTCCGCGTGGAAGCCGCGAATGACACCGCGTTCGCGCAGTGAGCGAACGCGGGTGAGGCAGGTCGACGGCGCGATGCCGGTCGCCTCGGCGAGGGCGTTGTTCGGCATCCGTCCGTCGACGGTGAGTAGCCGGACCAGCTCGCGATCCACCTCGTCCAGGCCGCCCGGAGCCGTGCCCGGTACCGCCCGAGGGGCCGGTCCGGGGCTCCGGCGATCCTTCGGCATGGCACCACTGTAGAGCGCGACCACAGAATCCACAGCGTGTGGACATCCCTGTGGACGAATTTTCTTCGGAACTCTTGCGTCCCAGCCGCAGAAGATTCCATCCTCAACCTCGCCACTGCCTGTGGATAACTTTGGGGAGGCGCCATGACGCAGCTCGACACCCGCGCGGTGCACGCCGGTCGCGACGACCTGACCGCCCTCGGGGTGCACGTCCCGCCGATCGACCTGTCGACCACGTATCCGCTCCCCGACGTCGGGACCGGCGGCGCGTCGTACGACGCTCTGGCCCAGGGCAACGGCCCGGACGGCGGCAGCCTCGTCTACCAGCGCCTGTGGAACCCAACCGTCGCCCGCTTCGAGGACGCGCTCGCCGAGCTCGAACACACCGACGGCGCGGTCGCCTTCAGCTCCGGCATGGCCGCCCTCACGGCATCCCTCCTCGCCACAGTCGCCGCCGGCCGCCCGCACGTGATCGCCGTCCGGCCGATCTACGGCGGCAGCGACCACCTGTTATCCACAGGCATCCTGGGGACAACTGTCAGCTGGGTGACGCCGGCCGAGATCGCCGAGGCGGTCCGCCCCGACACCGGCCTGGTCATCCTCGAGACCCCGGCGAACCCGACCGTCGAGCTCGTGGACATCGCCGCGGCGGTCCGGCAGGCGGGCGACGTACCGGTGCTGGTGGACAGCACCTTCGCGACTCCGGTGCTGCAGCAGCCGGCTCGGCACGGGGCGAGCCTGGTGTTGCACTCGGCAACCAAATACCTGGGTGGTCATGGCGACGTCATGGGCGGCGTCGTTGCTGCCAACCGGGACTGGGTCAGCCGCTTGCGGCAGATCCGCGCAGTAACAGGGGGCCTGCTGCACCCGTTGGCGGCATACGAACTGCACAGGGGACTGCAGACGTTGCCGGTGCGAGTGCGGGCGCAGCAGGCAACCGCTGCCAAGGTGGCCGACTGGCTCTGTGCCCAGCCGACCGTCGAGCAGGTCTACTACCCCGGGCTCAACGACCCGCTGGAGTTGGTAGGTCGCCAGCAGTCCGGCCCAGGCGCCGTACTGGCGTTCACTGTGGCCGGCGGCTACGAAGCGGCCGCGGCGGCCGCGGCCAACCTCAAGCTGATCACCCACGCGGTCTCACTGGGCGGCGTGGACACGCTCATCCAGCACCCCGCCGCCCTCACCCACCGCCTGGTCGAGGCCTCAGCCAAGCCGTCCGACGCCCTCCTCCGGCTGTCGCTCGGCCTGGAGGACCCCGAGGACCTCACCGCCGATCTTCAGCAGGCCCTCACGCCGGTACGGCGACCGGCCGCGTAAGGACTCGATCGACGATCCCGTACTCCCGGGCAGCCTCCGGAGTGAACCACCGGTCGCGGTCGAAGTCCGTGACGATCTGCTCCAGAGGCTGACCCGTCCGCTCGGCGATCAGCTCGGCCAGGTCCGCCCGGGCCTGAGCCGCCTGCTCGGCCTGCACCTTGATGTCGCTCGCGGTCCCGCCCATCCCGCCGCTCGGCTGGTGCATCATGATCCGCGCATGCGGCAGCGCGAACCGCTTGCCCGGCGTACCGCAGGTCAGCAGCACCTGCCCCATCGAGGCGCACAACCCCATCGCGTACGTCGCGATGTCGTTGCTGATGAAGTTCATCGTGTCGTAGATCGCCAGCCCGGCCGAGACGGATCCGCCGGGGGAGTTGATGTAGAGCGAGATGTCCGCCCGTCGGTCCTCGGCGTTCAGCAGCAGCAACTGGGCGCACAGGGCGTTGGCGTTCTGGTCCGTGATCTCCTCGCCGAGGACGAGGATGCGCTGCCACATCAGGCGTTCGTAGAGGTTCTTGTCGAGGTTGTTCGGTAGCTCACTCATGCTTTCCACAGTGCAGCCGAGGCGCCCGATCAGGCCCGGGAATCTGCCCGTGGCAGATCTGCCCACCGCGAAGCCCCGGCGGATGGCACACTCGGTACAGGACATCGGAGCCGAGGAGGGCCACACGTGTTGCTACGCGAGGTGATCGGAAACGTCTTCCGCCGGTTGCGGAACGAGCGGGGCATCACCCTGCGCGAACTGGCCGAGCGGGCCCAGGTGTCGGTGCCCTACCTGTCCGAGATCGAGCGTGGCCGCAAGGAGCCGTCCTCGGAGATCCTGGCGGCGATCTGCCGGGCCCTCGAGCTCGAGCTGACCGACCTGCTGAACGAGGTCCAGTTCGACCTCGCCACCGCGGTCCGCGCCGCGCTGCCGATCCGGCTCCAGACGACCTCGATCCAGGTGGCGCAGTCCGCGCCGCGCTCGATCGGCTCGTCCCGCGGGTCCTACTCCGGTACGGCGCAAGTCTTCGACCTGGTCGCTTAGGGTGTATCTCCTAACTCCCCGCCTACTGCGCTGCGGCGCGGACTTAAGAGAAACGCCCTAGTCGGTGGATTGGTACGAAAACCCTCCCGCCCGGGGGTGGCGAACCACGCCTGCCCCGGTGGAGGTGCTCGCGTTCCACCAGAGCGTGCCGACGTACCGGCCGACCCCGCTGACCTCGGTCCCGGCGCTGGCCGCCGAGCTGAGAGTCGGGCAAGTGCTGGTCAAGGACGAGTCGCAGCGGCTCGGCCTGCCGGCCTTCAAGGCGCTCGGCGCGTGGTGGGCGATCGATCGTGCGCTGCAGGAGCGGCCCGGTCCGGTTGAGCTCGTGACGGCGACCGATGGGAACCACGGCCGGGCGGTCGCGCGCCGAGCGTCGATGCTGGGGTTGCGGGCGCAGGTTTTCGTGCCGGACATGGTTCCCGAGGTAGCGATCGCGGCGATCCGCGACGAGGGTGCGACGGTGAGCGTCGTACCGGGTTCGTACGACGCGGCGGTGGCTGAGGCGGCGGCGTACGCGGTTGGTGAGCGGTTGTTGATCCAGGATTCCGCATGGCCTGGGTATGAGGTGGTGCCGCAGCTGATCGTGGACGGGTACTCCACGTTGTTCCGCGAGATCGCGGCCGCGCCGGATCTGGTCGTCGTACCGATGGGGGTCGGCTCGGTCGCACAGGCGGCGGTCACGCATTTCCGCAGCGAGGCGCCCGCGCCGATGATGCTCGGCGTCGAGCCGTCGGCCGCGGCCTGTGTAACTGCAAGCCTGCTGGCGGGAGAACTGCTGAGCATCCCCACGAGCAAGACGGTAATGGCGGGTCTCAACTGCGGTACGCCGTCGACGCTGGCCTGGCCGGTACTGCGCTCTGGTCTCGATCACGCGATCACGGTTGAGGACGACGAGGCGCTGCAGGCGTCAGCCGACCTCGGTACGGCGGGGATCTCGTCCGGCCCGAGTGGAGCCGCCGCACTCGCCGGTCTGCGAGCGGCTCGGTCGCGCCTCGCCCTGGGACCGGACAGCACGGTGATCCTCATCAGCACCGAGGCTGGACCAGCGGCGGCGATGCTGTGAGTGCGGTTGAGTTGGTGGTGCGGTTTCCGGTGGATGATCGAGCGCTGTCGGAACTGCATGCGGCGGCGTTCGAGGGTGCGCTGGAGGTGCAGCCTTGGGCGGAGCGGTTGGGGCGGTGGGCGCTGACCTGGGTCGGTGCCTTCAGCAACGATCAGTTGATCGGGTTCGTGCAGGTGTGCTGGGATGGCGGGGCGCATGCCTTCGTGCTCGACACGGCCGTGCATCCGTCGTTCGGCCGGCAGGGGATCGGGCAGCAGTTGGTGGCGGCTGCCGCGTCTGAAGCGCGTGAGGCTGGGTGTGAGTGGTTGCACGTGGACTTCGAGCCGCACTTGAGCGCGTTCTACCTCGATGCGTGCGGCTTCCGGCCTACTGACGCTGGGCTGCTGAAACTGCGGTGAGCCGCTCGGTCGAGATGCACGAGGTGAGGCAGCGTTCCTTGGCATCACCGAGCAGGTCGGCGGTCCAGCTCGTGAAACCACCGTCGCCCATCTCGGCGTCTGTCGTGCCGACACCGAGCGCCGTACCGGAGTAGTAGGTCGCGCTCTTGGTGCGGTCGGTGTCTTCGCGGAGGGACGCCCGTACGGCGGGGCGCACCGTGTCGTCGATGCGTTCGGTGACCGCGGACGGAGTGAACGTGGTGAACGTCAGGTCGGCAGTCTCGCCGAGGACGTCCCCCCAGAAGTTGAGGTGGTCGATGAGCAGCTCGGCCTCGGTTCGGCCCGAGCCCGTGTCGCGGGCGCTCGACACCAGCACGAACAACTGGAAGTGCGCTGACATCCCCGGTCCGTCGAACGCCTGCGCGCGAACCACCCGCTGACACGCGGCCAGGTCCACTCGCGCCTGCCCGGAACGTCGTCGTACGGCGGCCTCGATCGCGAGCTCGTTGGTCGGGTCGCTGGCGACCTCGGTACCGCGGATCGTGCTCAGCACCTGGTGCTGGTTGATCGTCGCCACCGCTGAGGACGTCCCGAGCGGCGTCACCGGCGACAACTCCACCCCGGCAAACCGCTCCGGCAGCAGTCCCCACAACCGCTCCTGCGTCTTCACCAACTCGCGCGGATCCGCATCCGACGGCCGCACGAACCGATCCTCCCGCCACCGCTGCATCAACCGAGCCGGCGTCACCCGCGCCGCCCGCTCCCGGCTCACATCCAGCAACACCGACTGCAGCTCAGAAGCACTCAGCCCCGCGGTCAGCGCCTCCCGCGCCCCCGCCGGCAGCTTCCCCCAGAACCGCTCACTCACATCCGCCATGCCTCCAACTCTGCCCGACGCCGAGCCCTCGACGCTCGGCATTAATGGATGAACCCGGACCTCCACCACCGTCCAACCTCACCGCCACGCGTCGGCTCACGCTCAGCTCCGACCCACAGAGGCGCCGTACGACGAGTTGGTGGGTGATGGGAGTCCGCCAATCCACGTGCGGGTTGCCGAATCCGGCGGTACCGTCGGTTCATGAGATTCCCGAGTCCGCACCTTTGACGTAGGTCTCCGCGCGCTGACCGACTGCCGACGGGGTTGTCTGCCCGGATTGTGGCGTTCGAGGCGCTGCACGACTTCATTCCGCTGTATCCGCTGTACCAGTTGTTGTTCAAGGACCACGGTCTGTCGACAGCACAGATCTCGACGCTGTTCGTCATCTGGTCGGCGACCGGCTTCGTCATCGAGGTGCCGTCGGGTGCCTGGGCGGACTCGTACTCGCGCCGCAAGCTCCTCATGCTCGGCGCGTTCCTCAGCGCGCTCGGTTACACGGCCTGGATCGTGCTGCCCACGTACGCCGGCTTCGCGCTCGGCTTCGTGCTCTGGGGGATCTCCTCGGCGCTCATCTCCGGCACCTACGAAGCCTTCGTGTACGACGAACTGGCCGTCCGCTCGCTGACATCTCGCTATGCGGCCCTCTTGGGCCGGGCTCGTTCCGCGTCGTTCATCTGCAACCTCATCGCCACCGTGCTGGCCGCGCCACTCTTCGCACTGGGCGGCTACGCCTTGGCTGCCGCGGTGAGCGTGCTCAGCAACCTCGCCCAGGTCGCCATCGCCTGGTCCCTCCCCGAGGCACCGCGCATCGCGTCCGCCGGGGAAGCCCCAGCGGGCGGAGGCCCCTTCGCCAACTACCTCGCGATGCTGCGAGCCGGTCTCAGCGAGGTGCTCACAGGCCGGACGGTACGACGCGGTGTGGTGCTGGCCGCGTTGCTGGGTGGATTCCTCAGCTTCGACGAGTACTTCCCGTTGCTGGCAAGGGAGATGGGTGCCGCGACTCCCATCATCCCGTTGGTGATCGCAGGAACGGTTGCGGCCCAGGCGATCGGCGGTGCGCTCGCAGGACCGGCGTACAGGTTGCCTGCAGCAACGTTTGCCGGAGTACTCGGGGTGACCGCGATCCTGATCGCCTCCGGATCGTTGAGTCGCTCGCTCTGGGGATTCCTGCCGATCGCCGTCGGCTACGGACTGATGCAGTTGGTGATCGTGGTGGCCGACGCGCGACTGCAGGATGCGATCACCGGTCCGGCGCGGGCGACCGTCACCTCGGTCTCCGGGTTCTTCAACGGGATCGTGGCGATCTCGATCTACGCCGGGTTCGCCCTCGGGTCGGTCTGGTTGTCGATGGCGACGCTGGTGGCCGCGCTCACGGTCCCCGTGCTGCTGACCGCGTTCGTCGTACCGGCAGCGATGCCGGCGGTCAAGATCTCCAACGCTGACTCGAATCCACCGTCGAAGTCATAAGCCAGCCCCTCGGCGCCCAGCTCGCTCACCACTCGAGCGAGCGTGGGCGCCTTTCCCTCCGGCAACTCGGCAACCCGCGTCAGCAGATCAGGCGCGAGATCAAACGTCTCAGCCCGTACGGCGACCTCACCGAGCAGGAACCCGTGGATGAAATCGACCAGCGTGTTCACCGCCTCGACGATCTTCCGCGCCGGCAACCCGCCTCGGTCGAGCGCGCGGTAGAACGGTTCGACCGTGACCACCACGACCGCCGACACCGCGGAGGTGTCGGACAGGATCTGCAGCGCCAGATTCGGATGCGCCCGCAGCGCGTTCCGATACGCGCGCGCCGCGTCCTTCACCTGGTCCTGCCACCCGACCGCATCGCCAGGATCCGGAAACTCCAGCTCGGCGAACACGAGCTCCGCCAGCCCAGCCAGTACGGCGGCCTTGTTCGGCAGGTGGTGATAGAGCGACATCGGGTTGACGCCGAGCGTTGCGGCCAGCCGGCGCATGGTCAGCGCGTCGATGCCTTCGTCGTCGACGATCCGCAGCGCCGCGGTCAGGATCGCCTCCCGGCTCAGCCGCTCCTCGCCGCTCCGAGGGCGCCCACCGGACCGCTTGCCAGCATTAACCATACATCGTATGGTACATAACCATACGTTGTATGGAAAGGATTGAGTCATGAAGCCGTTGGCGGGGAAAGTGGCGCTGGTGACCGGGGGCAGCCGAGCGGCCGGGCGGGGGATCGCCGTCCAGCTCGGCGCGGCCGGCGCGACTGTCTATGTGACCGGCCGGACCACGCGCACCAGTCGCTCGGAGATGAACCGCCCCGAGACGATCGAGGACACCGCCGAACTGATCGATCAGGCCGGCGGCCACGGCATCGCCGTACCGGTGGACCACCTCGAGCCCGCGCAGGTGAAGGACCTGATCGACCGGATCGAGGGCGAGCAGGGTGCGCTGCACATCCTGGTGAACGACATCTGGGGTCAGTTCGGCGAACCCGAGTGGGACAAGACCGTCTGGGAGAGCGACCTGGAGGCCGGGCTACGGCTGCTCCGGCTCGGCGTCGACACGCACGCGATCACCAGCCACTACGCGCTGCCGCTCCTGATCAAGTCGCCCGGCGGCCTGGTGATCGAGATGACCGACGGAACGAACGACTACAACGCCGACCGCTACCGCGTCTCGTTCTTCTACGACGTCGCCAAGGGCGCGGTCAGCCGGATGGCGTTCGCCCTCGCCCACGAACTCGACAAGCACGAGGCGACCGCCGTACTGCTGACTCCCGGCTGGCTGCGCTCCGAGGCGATGCTCGAGGGATTCGGCGTCACCGAGGCCAACTGGCGCGAGGCGAAGGTCCCTGGTTTCGGCATCTCCGAGAGCCCGTCGTACGTCGGCCGCGCGGTCGCGGCACTCGCCGCAGATCCCGACGTACGCCGCTGGAACGGCATGTCGACCTCGAGCGGTGAACTCGCCAAGCTCTACAACTTCACCGACCTCGACGGCAGCCAGCCCGACGCCTGGCAATACCTGATCGACGGCGAACGTGCCGCCGACCCCCTCGACCCAGCCGACTACCGCTGACCCCCGTACAGCGGGCATCAAGCGTTAACGTCCGAAAACACGCCGACCACGTACTGCGACTCTTCGGACGTTAGCCCTGGGTGTGGATATCAGCTGAGGAGTAGGAGGGTGGCGAGGGTGGTCATGAGGGTGGCGATGGTGGTGTCCAGGAATTGCCAGGCTCGGGGGCGGGCGAAGAGGGGGGCCAGGCGGCGGGAGAGGAAGCCTAGGGAGAAGAACCAGGTGAAGCTGGCGGTGACGGAGCCTAGGCCGTAGAGCCAGCGGGCGTTGGGGCCGTGTTGGTTGGCTAGGGCGCCTAGGAGGACGACTGTGTCCAGGTAGACGTGGGGGTTGAGGTAGGTGAAGGCGAGGCAGGTGAGGATGACTGTTCGCAACGCCGTGGGGGTGTGGTCGGTGGCGGTGAGGGCTGTGGGGCGGAAGGCGCGGCGGGCGGCGAAGGCGGCGTAGGTGAGGAGGAAGGCGGTGCCGGCGTACTTGGTGATGGTGAGGGCCAGGGGGCTGCCCGAGATGAGGACGCCTAGGCCGGCAATTCCGCTGGTGATGAGGAGGGCGTCGGAGAGGGAGCAGACCAGGACGACCGGGAGGACGTGTTCGCGACGGAGACCCTGGCGGAGAACGAAGGCGTTCTGGGCACCGATGGCGACGATCATGGCGAGGGTCGTGGCGAAGCCGGCGAGGGCGGTCATGGGTTCGACGGTAGGAAGATCTGGCCCGGTAAACCAGCTAAAGACTCTGACGTGGCATTAGACTTGCTTCATTATGCAGATCGACTCCGCGCAGTTGGAGACGTTCGCGGCGGTGGTGGACGAGGGCAGTTTCGACGCCGCGGCGCAGCGGCTCCAGGTCACGCCGTCCGCCGTCAGTCAACGGATCAAGGCGTTGGAGAGCCGCCTCGGTCAGATCGTGGTGATGCGCGGGAAGCCCGCCAGGCCGACGACGGCCGGTGAGGCGGTGCTGCGGTTGGCGCGGCAGGTTGCCCTGCTGGAGTACGAGGCGATTGCCGCCGTACAGGGAACGGTTGACGCACTTCGGCTACCGGTCGCCGTCAACGCGGACTCGCTGAACCACTGGTTCCTGGCCGCGATGCTCGACCTGTCCGAGCAGTTTCCCGCGCGGTTCGTGCTCCATCGCGAGGACGAGGAGTACTCCGCGGAGTTCCTCCGCAACGGCACCGTGCTCGCCGCGGTGACCGGTGATCCGCGTCCCGTTCAGGGTTGTCGCGTCGTACCGCTCGGCAGGATGCGCTACCTCGCGGTCGCCACTCCCCAGTACGTCGAGCGCCGGCTGTCCGGGCGACCACTCGCTGAGGCCTTGGCCGATGCCCCGCTGATCGTGTTCAACGACAAGGACGTTCTCCAGCATCGCCTGATCCGCAAGGTGACACGGCGCAAACTCGATCCGCCGAGCCACGCCGTACCGGCTGCTGGGGCCTTTCATCAGGCGGTGCAGATCGGGCTCGGCTGGGGGATGATCGAGGACCAGGTCGCCGGTCCGGCGATCGCGGCCGGCCACCTGGTGAACATTGCCCCCGGCAAGTATCTCGACGTGCCGTTGTACTGGCAGCACTGGAAGCTGGAGTCCGAGGTGCTGGCCGCCCTCACTGCTGCGGTACTGCGGGCAGCGGCTGCGAGTCTCCGTAAGTGACCAGGTCGATCGAGTTGCCGACCTGGCGGTGTCGATGCCGACGCCGAACCGGCCGAGGTGGAGCGGATCGGGTCGTTCCTCCAAGCGCTCCTGCTCGGCGTCGTCGTGCTCTACCTGTTCGATCCCGCCAAGGCGCCGAGCCCGGAGGACCTGGCCGCGTCGATCCGCACAGTCGCCAAGCGGATCACCACTTAAGCCCCATCGGGTTGTCGGGCGGAATCAACGCATCCGACATCAGTACGGCGCTCAGTGGGTGGACGAGGTCGTGCAATTCGTTCGTCAGGTCGTCGCCGAGCGCACGCCAACCGGCGTCGGCCAGCGCATCGGTCGTGTCCTCGACCTGCTGGCGGAGTGCCCGTCCGGCATCAGTCAGTGCACCATCCGCGTCGAGGAGTCCGCGCGAACGCAGGTCATCCGACGCAGCGGCCCATTCCTCTTCGCTCCAGTGCCGGGCGAGGTGGAAGAGCTCCTTCGACGGACCACCGGCCGCCGAGGCCGTGATCAAGGCCTGGCAGGGATCGAGCTCGGCGGCGACGAGCGCCGCTACATGCCCATCGCCGCGGGACTCGCGCAGGATCGTGGTCGCGTGCCAGAGCGCGAGATGCGGCTCGGTCGGCCAGTCGAGCGCCGCGTTGGCCGCTCCCAGCGCACGCCCGCCCAGCGGAGCGGCCTCGGCCGCCTGTCGTGCTACCTCGGCCGCGCGCCCGAATTCCGGTGCGTCCGGGAACAATCGTCGTACGGCGAGATCGACCGCGCCGAGCCGCGCTGCCAGCACCTGCTCGGGTGTCGCACGCGTCCAGGCGTCGGGCAGCGCCCTGGAAACCATCGACGGATGGAAGTTGTAGAAGACCGCCGTCACCAGCTCGGGCGAGGCCGCACCCAGGGGAGCGGATCGGCAGGCGAAGTAGCTCATCCAGCCGCCCTTGAGGCCCAGGGCGTCGGTCGCCTGCCGGGTCTCCGGGGCGAAGAAGGTGATCGCGTTGAAGGGCTCGAGCGTCTTCCACATCCGGCGCGCGCGGTTGTCCGTCACACCAGTGGACGGTACATCACATGCAATCCGACGTACCCGAGTTTGGCGTGTTCGAACGCCTCCGGCACAGTCCCGATGATCCGGAAACCGAGTGCTTGCCACAGGTGTACGGCGGACTCGTTCGTCTCGACCACCGCGTTGAACTGGATCGACCGGAACCCCTCCTGCCCGGCCCACGCGATCATGTCCTCGGCCAGCTTCCGGCCAACGCCCTGACCTCGAGCAGCCGGCGAGACCATGAAGCTCGCGCTCGCGACATGCGATCCCGGACCCGGCCGGTTCGGGTACATGTTCGCGCTACCGAGGACGGTGCCGTCGGCATCGACAGCAACTGTGGTCCTGTTGGCGCTGGACGGCGTCATCCACAGGGACTCTGCCTGCTCGAAGGTCAGCGACGGATCGTAGACGTAGGTTTCCTGCGCGGTGACGATGTCGTGGAAGAACGGCCAGATGGTCGGCCAGTCGGCGTCGGTCGCGACCCTGATCTGCACTGTCATGATGCGAAAAGCATCACCTCGGCCGCCGCAGGTGCCAAACGATTTAGCTGAGAGCCAATAGGATTGGTGAGGATGACGAACTCCGTGGTCCATGGGTTGCCGCGCTGGAGTCTGGCCGTGCCCCCGCTCGCCTTCATCGTCCTGCTGCTGTCCTGGGGCCGCGATCTCGGGGCGATCCTGCTGATCCTGGTCTGCGCCGGTTTGGGTGCTGCGGTGATCGCGGCCGTTCACCACGCCGAGGTCGTCGCGCACCGCGTCGGCGAACCGTACGGCACGCTGATCCTCGCGCTGGCCGTCACGATCATCGAGGTCGCACTGATCGTCACGCTGATGGCGTCCGGCGGTGACAAGGCTGCCTACCTGGCGCGCGACACCGTGTTCGCCGCGGTGATGATCACCTGCAACGGGATCCTCGGGATCGCCTTGGTCGTCGGATCGTTGAAGCACCACGTCCAGGAGTTCCGGGTCCACGCGTCGAGCGGCGCGCTCGCCGTGATGACTGCGCTCGTCACGCTCAGCCTCGTCCTGCCGACATTCACCACGAGTGCATCGGGTCCGCGCTTCAGCGGGCCTCAGCTGGCGTTCGCCGGTGTGGTCTCCCTGGTCATGTACGGCGTCTTCGTCTTCGTGCAGACCGTCCGGCACCGCGACTACTTCCTCCCGGTCGAGCCGACCGCGACTGATCTTGAGGAAGAAGAGGAGCACCATGCGGCCGCTCCGAGCAGCAAGGTCGCGCTGGTCAGCCTCGGACTGCTGTTCGTCTGTCTGGTCGCCGTCGTGGGTCTGGCCAAGACGGTCTCGCCGAAGCTGGAGTCCGCAGTCGAGGCGGCCGGTGCCCCGCTCGCGGTGGTCGGTGTCGTGATCGCGCTGCTTGTGCTGCTGCCGGAGACGGTTGCGGCCGTGCGCGCGGCACTCCGCAACCGCCTCCAGACCAGTGTGAACCTGGCGCTCGGCTCAGCTCTGGCCAGTATCGGCCTGACCATCCCCGCGATCGGTGTTGCCTCGATCTGGCTCAGCGGTCCGCTTGTCCTTGGCCTTGGTGCCAAGGAGATCGTGCTGTTCGCGCTCACGGTCGCAGTCAGTACGATCACCCTTGCCACCGGCAAAGCGACCCTGTTGCAGGGCGCCGTTCACCTGATGGTGTTCAGTGCGTTCCTGTTCCTTGCGGTAAGCCCTTGAGATAGGCCGCCACCACCTGCTGGTGGTTGTGCTCGGCCCAGCTCAATGCGTTCCCGCCGTACATCGGATCGCGCAGCTCGGGATCGGCGCCGAGCTCGATCAGTCGCCGTACCGTCTCGAGATGGCCGTTGAGCGCCGCCCGATGAATCGGGGCTGAGTGCGTCATCAGGTTCAGGTCGAATCCCAAGCGCTGTAAGGGTTCCAGCGCCTCGGTTCGGCCGGTCTCCGCAGCCCGCAACGGAAGATGCGGATCCTTGGCGACGGCTCGGGCCGCGAGGGCAGCGTCGACAGTTGGCAGTTCCCCGCGCCACACCGCGGCGTACAGCTCATGGAGATCGTCCAGCGGTGCCGCGCCGTGAGCGCGCAGCAGCTCGGCGATCTCCGTGAAGCCTTGTACGGCGGCGAACTCGTACGCGCGATGTCCGCCGAAGCCCGGGTGTTCCGTACCGCGGTTGTCCGGATCGATGCCCTGAGCAAGCACCAGCTCGACCCGATGCAGCAGTCCGGCGGACGATGCGAACACGAGCTCGTCCTCCAGCAATTGCTGCGGTGTCGGATGCGCCGTGGTCATCCGCTCGTGCCACGGACCGCCGTCACCTCGACCCAGTCCGAACTCCAACAACAGTTCCAAGTGCACATCGTCGTACGGCGGGGAACAGCCCGGGCCGCAGTTGTACATGGTCTGACTGTCGTTCGGGTCCGCGCCGGCCTCGAGCAGTAACCGGGCCAGCTCACCCCGGTTCCGATGCGGCGGCTGATCGCCTTCACCGCGCCCGAAAACGCCGGTGATCGCGGTGAACGGTGAAGGCATGCCCTGCCACAGATAGCCCGCGTTCGGGTCCGCGCCGTTCTCCAGCAGCAGCCGCGCGATCTCGACCTGATGCGGTGCATCGAGACGGCTGTAGGTGAGATAGAGCAACGGTTCCCAGCGGTACGGTCCACCCTCAACCCTTGCCTGACTGAGATTCCGCCGTACGGCGTCGAGGTCGCCCGCGACGACCATCGTGTAGATGTTGCTCTGGGCAACTTCAGGCAAGAACTGGCGCGCCGCCTCGTGACGGGCCGGATCATCCTGCCCATAGTGCAATGTCGCCAGCTTGAGGAACTCGTCGGCACGCTGCTCCGGCGTGTCCAGTGGGCCACCAACCGACTGGCGGTGCGGGGATCGGCTGTAGCGGTCGACCAATTCGAGGTGGTGCACGATCCGCGGCCAGCTGGGGAATCCGTAGCTGCGGGCAGTCGCCAGCTGGGCCTCGGCCAAGGTCGCGTCGGAGTTGTCCGCCCGGAGCTCGGTCAGCAGGCGTTTGGCCTGCTTGCGCAGGTGATCCAGGTTCGGGTCGTTCGGAAGATTGCGGGTCGGCATCAGCCGACCTCCTCTCTACGAGCCTGCTGTCCGCATCGTCAGGCGAGAAAGGAGGTGTGGAAACAAAGCACCAACTCACTGCATTCAGGTGGGCTGAGCCCTTCCCGCGGACCGGTGGCGCCCTGAGCGCCTACCGAAAACAGTAACCCATCAGGGTTTCTCCATCCACCACTCGACAAACTCGTGCGCCCGGTCCTTGGTCAGCCGGATCACCCACAGGTTGCTGAACTCACCCGGCGGATCGGTCAGGTACGTCGTCCACCCGCGCACGAACCCGACGCCGTCCCCGAACCCGAGCACCTCGTACTCGAAGGCCGTCTCACCCGGCGCATCCGCGACCTCGGCCCAGGCCGCCACGATCGCGTCCCGGCCGACCACCGGCTCGTCGTCCGGCCGTCGGTACCAGACCGCGTCCTCGGTCCACAGCGCCGCGACATCGGCCGGATCGTTCGACTCCCAGGCCTTGCGGTACTTCGTCACCCACCGGTCCAGATCCTTCTCCCGCATACCAGACCCCCTCTCAACCGATCCGGTTTCCATTCAGTACGACGCTCGCCGGGGTCGCGAGGATTTCCGGGTGCTCGCGCGGATCGGCGTCGTACGTGACGAGGTTCCCGTCGCCGGTCAGCCCCAGGTACTCCTGAGCTCCGGTCGAGGCGGCGACCAGGGCCTGGGTGACGGTCAGGCCGTGCTTCACGAGCAGGTCTACCTCGGCCGCGACCGAGCCGACCACGTCAGAACCGGCCAGCACGCGGACGCCGTACCGGTCGGTGAGCACGAGCATGGCGGCGGTCTGCTCTGCGCGGGCGAGTCTGCGGGCTCGTCGTTCCGGGGTCTCGTTCGGGTCTTCGCCGATCGAGGCGCAGAGGGTTGGGGTCCAGGCGCCGCCGCGGGCGCCGAGGGTCTCCAGGTCCTGCTCGGTGAGTGCCTTGCCGTGTTCGATCGAGTCGACGCCGACCCGGATCAGTTCGCTGACGATGTCGGTGTTGCAGTGCGCGGCGACCCGCGCGCCCCGGCTGTGGGCGAGCTCGACCATCGCCTGGATGACGTCGGTCTCGTAGGTCTGGTTGACCGCGCTGCCGCGGATCGGGCCCTCCGGACCGACCTCCCCGAAGTCGGCGACGAGCTTCAACCAGGTCGCGCCGTCGGCGATCTCGGCCTCGACCGCGGCCAGCAGTTGCTCGGGCGCGACCGGCTCATGCGCTGCCGGGAAGTAGCGACCGGCCGGGGCAAGAAAGCGGCCGGCGGCCACAACGACCGGACGGCTGTCGTCCTCGGCCGTCGCCAGTTTGAGCGTGACCGACCGGTTGCCACCGACATCGCGCAGCGCGCTGACCCCCGAAGCCGCGAGCTCATCAAGCCGCTCCCGCGCAAAGTCGTCCCCGAACAGCGTCGGCCACCCGTCGGCACCTCGCCCCAGCGTCAGGTGGCAATGCGAGTCGACCAGCCCCGGTACGGCGTACCGGCCGGGCAGCGGCTCTGGATCGCCTGCACCGATGGTCAGGCGGGTGGTGTCACCGGCGGGAAGGACGGTTCCTTCGAAGACCCAGGCCTGGCGGTACTTCGGCACCCATTGATCCGAATCCTTCTCGCGCATACCGGCATCGTCTCAAGCGCCGCGACGGTAGCGGCTGGGTGGTACGCCGTACTCGCGTTTGAAGGCCTTGGTCAACGCGAATTCGGTGCTGTAGCCGGTGCGGGTGGCGATGCTGCGGAGAGGGTCGTCAGTAGTGCGCAGCCGACGGGCTGCCAGGGTCATGCGCCACCAGGTCAAGTAGCTCAGGGGCGAGCGGCCGGCTGCGGCGGTAAACCGTTTGGCGAAGGTGGCGCGGGAAAGACCGGACAGGGCGGCGAGCTCCGCGACTGTCCAGGAGCGCTGCGGTTCGGAGTGGATGCCGTGGAGGGCCGCCATCAGGGCTGGATCGGTCAGCACGGCTGCCCAGCCCTCGGTGGAGCGGTCGTCGAACCAGGAACGCAGGACGAACAGCAACAGCATGTCGACGAGACCCGTCAGGATCGAGGACGTGCCTGCGCGGGGTTCGCTGAGCTCGGCGCTCAGCAGTTCGATCGCCGCGCGTAGAGACGCGGGCTGCCCGAGCTGGAGCGGCAGGTGGACCACCTCGGGCAGATCGTCGAGCAGCGGGTGGCTGCGGGCGCGGTCGAAGTAGTACGCCGCGCAGAGCAGACGGGTTGTCGTCCCGGCCTCCGAGAGCATCGGCGTACCGATCGGCGCGGTGTCGTCCGCGTCGATCCGGAAGTCGACCAAGGGACTGCCGGGCTGATCGGCCAGCGCGTATCCGGCGCCGTGTGGCACGAAGACCACGTCGCCAACGCTCAACTGGATCGGCTCGCCGTGCGCCGGGATCAACCAGCAGGAGCCTTCGAGCAGGACATGACAGCCGGCGCCGTCACTTGGCGGGAAGCGAATCCCCCACGGCACCGTCTTCTGCGTATGCGCGGCATGCGGGCGGCCGGTTCGCAGCGCGGTCAGTACGTCGCTCAGCACGTCCACGTCACCAGCTTACCGACGCAGACGCCTGGACATGAGGTCGAGCGTCGAGGCCATGTCCTGAGCCAGCTCCAATTCCTACGGTTGAACTACATCAACCTTCAGGGAGGATCTCATGTCGTTGTCTGTCGTCGTCGGCGCCGGAAGTACTGGTCGCGCCCTGGCTCTGCTCCTCGCCGAGGACGGAGAGCAGGTTCGGCTCGTCACGCGCAGCGGATCGGGCCCGCGTCATCCCGGCATCGAACTGGTCGCCGCCGACGCCGCCGACGCCGATCGGCTCAGCCGGCTGACCGAAGGTGCCGCCACGCTCTACAACTCGGCGATGCCGCCGTACGACCGCTGGCCGACCGACTGGCCGCCGCTCGCGGCCGGGATGCTCAGTGCAGCGGAGCGAACCGGCGCCGGCTACGTCATGCTCGGGAACACCTACGGCTACGGTCCGTTCACCGGACCGATCACAGAGGACCGGCCAATAGCGCCGACCACGGTCAAGGGGCGGGTGCGAGCGCAGCTGTGGGCCGACGCCCTGGAGGCCCACCAAGCGGGTCGCGTTCGAGTCACCGAGGTCCGCGGCAGCACCTTCCTCGGCGGCGAAGCGCAGTCCGTCTTCAACTTCGCCGTCGTACCCCAGGTGCTGGCGGGCACCGCCGCTGTGTATTCCGGCGCTCTCGATGTCGACCACAGCTGGACGTACGTCGCCGACGCCGCCCGCACGATGATCGCCGCCGCGCGCCACGGTGACGCCTGGGGAACTGCGTGGCACATCCCGTCCACCTCGGCAGCGCCCCTGCGCGTTGTGACCGAGCAACTGGCCGCACTGGCCGGCGCTCCGGCTCCGCAGCTGAGCGAGATGTCAGCCGAGGAGCTCGCCCGGATCGCCGAGCAGAACTCGGTCATGGCCGAACTGGTCGAGATGCAATACCTGAGTCGCGAGCCGCACCTGCTCGATTCCACCCACACCGAGGCGGTCCTCGGCGTCACGGCAACCCCGCTGGACGTCGTACTGAAGGAGACGATCGACGCCGCTCGCGCTGCCGCCTGAGGCCGAGGTCACGGCGAATCCGACTTGAACATGTTCAAAACCTCGTCGTACGCTCAGCTCACGATGAATTGAACGTGTTCAACTTGTGAGGGACCGACATGAACATGACTGTGACGACGTACCTGACCTATCTGGCGATCGCCGTACCGCTGACGATCTGGGTGGCCCGCACGCTGAGCCGGAACGGGCGGATCTTCCTGATCGACGTCTTCGACGGCAACGACGCCTTCGCCGATGCGGTGAACCGGCTGCTCGTGGTCGGGTTCTACCTGCTCAACCTGGGGTTCGTGACGCTGTTCCTGAGCCTGAAGGACCCCGTGCCGGACGCCAGCGGGCTCTTCGAGGCGCTGAGCGTGAAACTCGGCGTCGTGATGCTGGTGCTCGGCGGGGTGCACCTCGGCAACGTCTGGGTCTTCAACCGGATCCGCCGCCGCAGCCAGGCCGACCGGATGATCACGCCGCCGGTGCCGCCGAACGTCGTACTGGCTCCGCAGCAGCCCGAACCGCCGTCCACCTACGGCTACTGACCCATGCGGGAGCTGACAGTGCTGTACGACGCGCAGTGCGGTCTGTGCCGGCGGTTCAAGGACTGGCTGGCGGCACAGCGGCCGGCATCTGACGGCGAGGGCGGGGTGGTGCAGAGGCGGTTCGTCGCGGCGGGGTCGGCGGAGGCGCGGGCGCTCTACCCGACGCTGGATCACGCCAGCACGCTGCGCGAGGTGACGGTGGTCGCCGACGACGGTTCTGTGTACGTCGGCGACCGGGCCTGGATCGTCTGCCTGTGGGCCGCGTGGGACTGGCGCTACACAGCTGTCCAGCTGTCCACTCCGGCCATGCGGCCGGTGGCGCGACGCATGGTGCAGTCGGTGGCCGGGCTGAGGCGGTTCACGGTGGACCGGCCAGGGGGTGACTACGCTGACGGCTGTGACGGACAGTGCGACCACCAAGGGTGAGCAGACGCGCGAGCTGATCCTGTCCACTGCGCTGCGGTTGTTCCGCGAGCAGGGGTACGGCAAGACGACGATGCGGGCGATCGCGACCGAGGCCGGTGTCTCGGTCGGCAACGCCTACTACTACTTCGGCTCCAAAGAGCATCTGATGCAGGCGTACTACGACCACCTGCAGGAGCAGCATCGGGAAGCGGTGCGGTCGGTGCTGGTCGACGAGAAGGCGTTCGCTGCGCGACTGAGCGGCGTACTGCGGGTGTGGCTGGACGTGTCCGCGCCGTACCACGAGTTCGCGGCGACGTTCTTCAAGACGGCTGCGGATCCGAGGAGCCCGCTGTCGCCGTTCAGCACGGAGTCGCAGCCGGCCCGGGACGCGAGTATCGAGATCTTCCGGGAGGTCGTGGCCGGGTCGGACCTCAAGCTCTCGGCCGACCTGGCTGCGGAACTCCCCGAACTGCTGTGGCTGCTGCAGATGGGGATCGTGCTGTTCTGGGTCCACGACGACAGCGAGGACCTTCGCCGTACCAAGACTTTGATCGAGCGGTCGGTGCCGCTGATCGACCGGCTGCTGCGGCTGACCCGGATCCCGGGTGTGCGCGGCGTGGTCAACGACATCGTCGGTCTGATCCGCTCGATCAAGTCCTAGTTATTCGCCGGTGCTGCCGTCGATCCGCTCGCGGAGGAGATCGGCGTGGCCGTTGTGCCGGGCGTACTCCTCGATCAAGTGGATGTAGAGGTAGCGAACGCTGTAGATCTCCACCCGACGCGGACGGCGGAACGGGTCATCGAGAGCGTGTCGCGACGCGATCTTGTCCGACTCCTGTACGGCCTCCGCGTACGTCTGCAGGTCCGCCTCCGCCTGGGCCGGGTCGACGAGATCGAAGTCGCCGTCGGGATGTTCGGCCGTCCAGTAGCGATCCGGAACCTCCTCGCCGGCCAGACAGGACTTGAACCAGTACTGCTCGACTTCCGTGAGATGGCGCACTAGTCCGAGCAAGGACATGCTGGACGGCTCCGCGCTGCGCCGAACGAGCTGTTCAGCGCTCAGATCGGACACTTTGAGCAGCAAGGTCTGCCGGTGGAAGTCGAGAAATCCCTGCAGCAACTCGCGTTCGGAAGCCGCCGTGGGTGGGTCGATTCGGGTCACCGGAGACAATCTAGTGGGGTGCGGACCTGGTGTGCCGTACACTGATTGTGACGGCCCGCCCAGTTCTGCCTCGGGCCAGGAGCACTCTGTGACAGAGGTGCTCGCAGTCGACCCCCAAGCGCCGCGGCCCCTGACGGCCGCGCCGGGCAGGACGACCCCACGATTTTTGGAGTACCTATGGCGGCCCGCCGCCCCTTTACGCAAGCCACGAACACGTCCACCTCCGCCTCGTCCTCGAACGGCCCGTCCTCGAACGGCCGCCCGCGCCGGCGCAAGCCCGCGGCGAAGAAGCCCACCGGGAATGTTGCTCAGAGCAACAGCTCGGTCACGGCGACGGAGTACGAGTCCGTCATCCCGATGGATGTTCCGGATGACCTGACCTTCGCCGATCTCGGCGTACCCGCTGCACTGGCCGACGCCCTGGCCGCGACCGGGGTCACCAAGCCCTTCCCGATCCAGGCGGCGACGCTGCCGGATTCCCTGGCCGGCAAGGATGTTCTCGGCCGTGGCCGGACCGGTTCCGGCAAGACCTACGCCTTCGTGCTTCCGCTGCTGGCGCGCCTGTACCTGCGCGGCAACAAGCGGCAGCCGAAGTCCCCACGGGCCCTGATCCTGGCGCCGACGCGGGAGCTGGCCACCCAGATCCAGGCCTCGATCCAGCCGCTGGCCGATGTGCTCGAGCTGCGCACGATGACGATCTTCGGCGGTGTCGGTCACGGCCCGCAGACGACCGGACTGCGCAAGGGCGTCGACATCGTCGTCGCCTGCCCCGGCCGCCTGGAGGACCACCTCAAGGCCGGCAACCTCAGGCTCGACGCGGTGGAGATCACCATCCTCGACGAGGCCGACCACATGGCCGACCTGGGCTTCCTGCCCGCCGTCCGCCGGATCCTCGAGGCGACCCCGGTCAAGGCGCAGCGGCTGCTGTTCTCGGCCACGCTGGACGCGGGCGTCGACGTACTGGTCAAGCGCTTCATGAACAACCCGATCACGCACAGCGTCGACTCGGCGCAGTCGCCGGTCTCGAAGATGACCCACCACGTCCTGCACGTGAAGGCCGACAGCCGGGTTCCGGTGCTGGTCGACCTGACCGCCGCTCCGGGACGCACGCTGGTCTTCACCCGGACCAAGTACGGCGCCAAGTCGCTCACCAAGAAGCTGATCGCCTCCGGTGTGCCGGCTGTCGAGCTGCACGGGAACCTGTCGCAGGGTGCGCGCACGCGCAACCTCGAGGCGTTCTCAGCCGGTACGGCGAAGACGCTGGTCGCGACCGACATCGCGGCGCGCGGAATCCACGTCGACGACATCACGCTCGTCATCCACGCCGACCCGCCGGTCGAGCACAAGGCCTACCTGCACCGCTCCGGCCGCACGGCCCGCGCGGGCGCCGAAGGCACGGTCATCACGCTGATGACCGACGACCAGGTCCGCGACGTCCGCGACCTGACCCGCAAGGCCGGCATCGCCCCCAAGACCACCAAGCTGTCGATCGGGGACCCGCTGCTCGCCGAGCTCGCCCCCGGTGAGCGCGTCTTCGTCGAGCCGCCCGCCAAGGCCCCGGTCGTCGCCACCACCAGCACGCCCGGCCGAGGCCGGGGACGCAGTCGTGGCGCTGGCGGAGGCTCGGGCCGCAGCGGTGCAGGCTCCACCCGTACGGCGACCGGCAGCACCTCGCCGCGCTCCGCTGGTGGAAGCACCAAGACCCGCACGGTCGCCTCCTCCACGGCGACCCGCCCCGGCGACAGCCCCTCCGCCTCGCGCGGCGGCCGCCGTCGCCGCGGCCCCCGCAAACAAGCCGCCTAACTCCCACCCGGCGACCGACCCCTGCACCGCGTCGGCCGCCCACGCCACCACTGGTGGCGTGAGACACGAACTCATGGCCGGAGACCTGCTACCACAGGGCTCCGGCCATTGTTTGGTGTCTCCTGCCACCACTGGTGGCCGGGGCGGCGGGTTAGGTTTGGCTGGTGATGATTCGGACTGTGGTGGGGGAGCTGACGCCGGAGCGGCTTGGGGTTTGTGACTCGCATGATCATCTGTTCTTCCGGTCGGTGTTGTTGGCCGGGCAGGAGTTGGATGATGCGTCGGCCGCGCTGGCCGAGGTTCGTGAGTTTGCTGCGGCCGGTGGTCAGGCGATCGTGCAGTGGACACCGCATGGGCTAGGTCGCCAGGCTGAGCTGTTGCCCGAGATCTCAACCCAGACTGGGGTTTCGCTGCTCGCGGCCACCGGATTGCATCGGGCCGAGCACTACCCGGACGGCTTCGTCGAGAAGGTGCGACCGCGGCTGGCGGAGATCTTTCACACCGAGCTGACCGTTGGCATCGGCAACAGTTCCGTCCGGGCCGGGTTGATCAAGGTGGCCGGAGGATTCCACCGGCTTGATGAGCACGCCCGGTTCGTGATGGAAGCGGCCGCCGAGGCTCATCACGCGACAGGCGCCCCGATTGCGATCCACCACGAGCTCGGTTCCGCGGCTGACGCCGTACTGGATCTCCTCGTCGACACTCTCGCCGTACCGCCGACGAGCGTCATCCTTGGGCATCTCAACCGCTTCCCTGACGCGCGGGCCCATCTTGATCTGGCGAAGCGTGGCGCGTGGCTTGCGTTCGATGGGCCGTCGCGGGCCAACAACGCAACCGATCCGCACCTGCTCAGTTGCCTGGCGGCGCTCCTCGATGCCGGGTATGGCGATCGCCTGCTGCTCGGCGGGGACACCACCACCGCCAAGGCTCGCGGCGCGACCGGTGAAGGCCCGGGGATGCAGTTCCTGCTCACCACGCTTCGGCCGCGGATCACCCGCGAGTTCGGGCCGGAAGCGGCCGCCGCCATTTTCGAGTCGAACCCGGCGCGCGCGTTCGCCTGGTAGTACGGTTCGCCCATGAATGTCGTCGCACAGGTCTTCGTCGTGGTGGCCGGGCTGTTCCATGTGGTGGTCTTCGCCATGGAGAGCCTGCTGTTCCGCAAGCCGAGCACGTACAAGCGGTTCCTGGTCAAGGACGACGCCGAGGCCGCAGTCGCGAAGCCGTGGGCGTTCAACCAGGGTTTCTACAACCTGTTCCTGGCGGCCGGCGCGCTCGGAGGCCTGATCGCGGGCGGCGACAAGGGTCACGCGATCGCGCTCTTCAGTTGCGCCTGCATGGCCGGCGCGGGCATCGTCCTGCTCGCCTCCGACCGCCGGATGCTCCAGGCCGCCGCCACTCAGGCCCTGCCCCCGCTCCTCGCCCTGGTGCTTGCCGCAGCTCTCTAATTGACTTCAAGCGCACTTGAAGTCAGAGGCTCTTCGGTATGACGACGACCGCCGAACCGGCCACGACAACTCCAGGTGTGCTCTCCCCGCAATACCGCGCGTTGACGATCGGCATGGTCGCACTGATCACGCTCGTTGCCTTCGAGAACCTGGCCGTGACGACGGCGATGCCGACTGTCGCCCAGGCTCTCGACGGCCTGTACCTCTACGCGCTCGCGTTCGGTGGCCCGCTGGCCTCCGGCGTGGTCGGGATGGTTGTCTCCGGCACCTGGAGTGACCTCCGCGGCCCGACCCGGCCACTCTGGCACGGCACTGCGTGGTTCCTCGGCGGGCTGGTCATCGCCGGGATCGCGCCGAGTATGGAGGTCCTGGTCGCCGGCCGGATCATCCAGGGCTTCGGCTCCGGTCTGTTGACCGTCGCCCTGTACGTCGTCGTCGGGCAGCTCTATCCGGCGATCCTCCGAGCGAAGATCTTCGCCGCGTTCGCCACCGGTTGGGTGGTCCCGTCCCTCGTCGGTCCGGCGATCGCGGGCCTGATCGTGGAGCACACGAGTTGGCGGATCGTGTTCCTCGCCGTACCGGTGCTGGCGATCCCCGCCGTCTTCGTGATGCGTCCGGGACTGGCGCGCGGCGACCGGTACGACGTACGTCCGGGGCGACTGTGGGATCGGCAGGCGCTGTGGGCCGTCGCGGCGGCGGTTGGCGTCGGCGTACTGAACTTCGGCGGTCAGGAGCACGGCGTACTGCAGATTGTGTTGCTGGCGGTCGGCCTGGCCGCGATCGCGGTGTTCGCGCCGAAGCTGCTCCCGCGAGGGACCTTCGTGCTCGGGCGGGGCCTGCCGTCGGTCGTCGCGTTGCGTGGACTGGTCGCGGCGGCTGGGTTCGGGGCCGAGGTCTTTCTGCCGCTGATGCTCACGCGGGAGCGGGGACTGTCGCCGGCCTTCGCGGGCCTGGTGCTGACCGTGAGCGGGGTGAGCTGGACGCTCGCGTCGTGGTGGCGCGGTCGGCCGAAGCACCGGTTCGGTCCGGCCGTGTTCCTGCAGGTCGGGATGCTCGCGATCGTCGCGGGCATCGCGATCGCCGTCCTGACTCTGAACCCGAATGTGCCGGTCGTGGTCGGCATCCTCGGCTGGAGCCTGACCGGGTTCGGGATGGGAACAGTGTTCCCGACCCTCTCGGTCCTGGTGCTCGAGTACTCCGAACGCGCCGAGCAGGGCGTCAACAGTTCGGCCGCGCAGCTCAGCGATTCGTTGTCCACGGCAACGGTCTTGGCCGTCGGCGGTTCGCTGTTCGCGGCGATCGAGCCGCACTCCCCGGTGACCGCTTATCTGGTCGCGTTCGGAGTTCCCGCCGTACTGGCTTTGTTGGGTGTCCAAGCAGCCCGACGGACCCAGGGCGTGCCTCGGTCAGCTTGAAGTTTGCTCTGGACGCCGCAGGCCTAGAGGTCGGCACCGGCTGAGGTCATTCTCACCCCCGGACCGTCGTCCGTTGACCTGTCAGCGGACGGGCGGCTACGGTTCGGGGGACAACCTGCGATGCCAGAGGGAAGCCGGTGGGAATCCGGCACGGCCGCGCCACTGTGATCGAGCCCCGGCTCGTGAGTCAGGATGCTCGGGCACCAGCAGCCTTTCGAAGGGGACGCGCACTTCCCCAGGAGGTTCAGATGGCAGCTCCTGCCCAGTCGGTCGGCGTACCGGCGATCTCGTCCCGGTTGCTCCTGCTTTCCGCTCTCAGCGTCGGTCTGATGCTGCTGCTCGCGTATCTGGTCGGCTTCGACCAGGGCGCCGTGTCGCAGTCGGGCATGTACCTGCACGAGCTGATGCACGACGGTCGTCACCTCCTCGGCGTGCCCTGCCACTGACCGATGCGCACCTTCGGACAACTCCTGGTGCGCGGTTTGATCGTCGGACTCTTCGCCGGCCTGCTGGCCGGAACCTTCGCTTATGTGCTGGGCGAGCCGCGGGTTGACGCCGCGATCGCGATCGAAGAGGCCAACGCCACCGCGCACAGTCATGACCACGGCGACGAGCATGCCGCTGGTGAAGAAGAAGCTCCCCTGGTCAGCCGTGAGGGCCAGAAGGGCGGTCTCTTCCTGGCCACCGGCCTGTACGGCGTCGCCCTCGGTGGCATCTTCGCGGTCGGCTTCACGCTGCTCCGGCGCCGGCTTCGGACCGGCAACGACGCGTACGCCGCCCTCGGCCTGGCCGCCGCCGGGTTCATCGGCATCGTGCTCGTGCCGTTCCTCAAGTACCCACCGAACCCGCCGGCGGTCGGCGATCCCGAGACGATCACCCGCCGTACCGTCACCTATCTGTTGACGATCGTGATCGGATTGCTCGCGGTCTGGGCCGGCGTGGCGCTGTCCCGCTGGGCAGCCCGGTACGGCGATGTCGCCCGGCTCGCCGGTGGCGTCGCCGGACTCGTGGTGACCGTGGTGGCGGCGTACCTGATCCTGCCGCGGATCAACGAGGTTCCGGACACGTTCCCCGCTACGCTGCTCTGGCAGTTCCGGTTCGCCTCGCTCGGTACGCAGGCGACGCTGTGGCTCCTGCTCGGTTTCGGGTACGCCGCCACGGTGGCCCGCCGGCCATCCGAACAGAAGGTGTCTGTTTGAGCTCGTTGACGCTGGTCGCCCACGCACTGACCCCCGCGCTGCGCGGCCTCGTCCTCGGTGGTGCCGCCGAACCGGACCCGGCGAGCGTCGAGGCTGCCCGTGAGCTCAAGCTCGACGCGGACGCCACGTACGCCGGTCCCGAGCCGGCCGCCGTCCGCACCGCGGAGGCTCTCGGCCTGACGCCAGTCGTCGAGCCGGCCCTCCGTGATCGCGACTACGGCGAGTGGAGCGGCCGCGGTCTGGAGGAGTTGCTGACGGCCGATCCGACCCGGGTTGCTGCTTGGCTGGAGCGGCCGCACACGGCCACCCCAGGCGGTGAGACGGAGAACGACGTCATCACCCGCGTCGCGGACTGGCTGGGCGATCTCGTGGCCGGGGAGGGCAACAAGTTCGTCGCGGTTGTTCATCCGGCTGTTGTGCGCGCCGTGGTCCTCTATGTGCTCGACGCTCCGGCCGAGTCACTCCGGCATGTGGACGTCCGCCCCTTGGCAACAGTCAACCTGTCCCACCACACTGGCAGCTGGTCCCTGGCCTTCGGCTGATTGGTGTGGCGGATGAGTGAGCTCGCCTCGCGGTATCGCGAGAACCACGCGCGCCTGCTCGCTGCCCGCCAACAACTCCAGCAAGCCGTCGACGCCGGTACGGCGACTGCTCACGACCGCAAGCGGCTCGAGACCGTCACCGAGTTGCTCACGCCGGTCAAGGGCACCGACGTCGATGCCAATGGCAACGTCATCGAGGTCGAGCGACCCCGTCAGTTCCTGTCGGTCGACCCTCTCGGTCAAGGCCGGGCGGTTGAGGTGCACGGTGATCTCGAGCAGGCGCAGAACGTCGCCGTACTGGTTCCGGGCATGGGCAACAGCCTGGAGACCTTCCGCGGCCAGTCCGACCGTGCCGACCTGATCCGGACCGAGGCCGGCCCGGGTACCGCCACGATCGCCTGGCTCGACTACGACTCACCGCAGGGCTTCGTCGAGGCCGCGAGCAAGCAGGCCGCCCTCGACGGTGGCCCGCGCCTCGCGACCTTCCTGACCGACCTGCGCGAGCTGACCGATGCGACGACCACTCTGGTCGGCCACTCCTACGGAACCGACGTCGTCGGCCAGGCTTTGTTGAACGGCGGTCGCGCCGACCGGGTCGTCCTCACCGGCTCGCCGGGCATCACCAAGTACGTCGATGAGGCCGCCGACTTCGTCCAACTGCCCACCCGCCTGTACGTCGAACGCGCTCCCGGCGACTACGTGTCGTACTCCGAATGGCACGGCCCCGACCCGGCGACCTTCCCCGATGCGATCCGGATGGCGACCAACGGCGACGAGGCAGTCTCGGTGCACTGGCACAACGAGTACTACCGCGTGAACAGCGAGGCCCTCCGCAACATCGGCCGCGTCGTCCGCGGCGACCTCGCCTCGATCACCACCACCGGCACCACCCGCTCCCAAGAAACCAAACTCGCCTGGGGCACGGTCCTCAACAAGGCCGCCGGCGTAGCCCACAAGGTCTACGACGGCCTCGCGCCCCCTTCCGTTGATCGCGCTCCCCACCCCACCGGCCGGGCGACCGCCCGCCCGACCGGCGCACCCCGACCACGGACCACGGAAGGACCCCGGCGATGACCACCCCCCGCGACACGCTCCGCGACGAACTGCTCGCCGTCGCGGTCGCCGTCGCACCGGATCAGCAGCCCGTCGTCACCCACGACCCCGGCCCCATCAACCCCGGCGTCCTCTTCGACGGCCGCGGCCCCGCCACCATCGCCCGCATCACGGTGGAGACCGGCAACCCCACCGCCCCCGACCCAGCCGCCGCAGTCACCGCTGCAGCCGCAGCCTTCCGCGCCCGCGGCTGGACCACCGCCATCGCTCCCACCGAAAACGGCCACCACCGAGCCACCGCCACCCGCGACGCCTTCGACGTAGCCATCCACGCCTGGACCACCGACTGGCGCCTAACCCTCACCGGCGAAACCACCGTCGACTAGCGGCGGACCGCCACCACCGTCTAACTGGGTAGCCCAGTAGTGCGCCCACGCTCAGCGCCCCTTGCCCGGACCCCTAATGACGAGGTTGCACAGTGGCGCAGGTCCGCATCTGTCACCCGCCACGCCCTCAAGCAGTCAGCTGTCCGTGAGTTCTTGCCGGATTTGGCGGATCAGCTCCATGGCACGGTCGCCGGTGAGGGCTACGGCAGACAACCGCTCGAAAGCTTCGCGGTAGGCGGTCGTCTGCTCCGGGTCGGTGATGTCGACCTTGGCCGTCTCGAGTCCGATCTCCACGAGGTCGGGCAGTCCTTCGTCGCGCTCCGCGAGAACACTCCACGCGTGATAGGAGAAGGCCCCGAACGGCGCACTGAACGGGACGATGCCAATGTTCGCGGTGCCGTCGGCAAGGAAGAGCAGAAGCCGATCCAGCTGCGACACCAACGTCCGAGCAGTCTCGATCGGCCAGCGAAGTGCCGCCTCCCCGATCAGGAACCGGAGCGTCGTACCCGAGTCGAACAAGAGCGCCTGCCGTGCCATCCGCGCCGCGACGGCTGCCTGCAACTCCGGCCCGTCTGAGTAGGCGCAACGGAAGATCTCTCGAGCGTAGTCGGGTGTCTGCAGCAGCCCTTGCACGAGACGCGGATGCCAATCGAGGTGCAGCCGTCCGGTCGCTTCAACGTCTGCCACATCTCGCTGAAGGCGAGCAACTCCGCCACTGACCTGGCCATGCCAAGGCGCCGCGTAGACGTCGGTCGCAATCAGTTCTGCCAGTGCTGTGATCTCGCCGGTGCGTTCAGCGTCAAGCCTGCAGGCGGTTGCCCACGATGCGGCCAGGTCTGGCGAGACGGCCGCTTGCCCCAGTTCGATCCGAGACAGCGTCGACTGCGAAAGGCCCAGGGTCTCAGCAAGACTCACCCCGGACAGATCCGCCAGCTTTCGGGCACCACGAAGCAGTCCACCGAGCTTTACTCGGCGGACTGCGCTCTCACTTCCGTACGGCTGAGGGATTACCGCTGACCGTCCTTCAACTCGTCGATGAACTCCAGCAAGGGCTTGGAGTGTGCCATCGCCACCTCGCGATAGCCCTGGCAGCTCGCCAGTACGGCGGGGTCATCGTCCAGCTCCCAGCCGAGTTTGACACCGGTCGTCACGTCGTACCGGTACCAGACAACTGTGTCGTCGAACAACGCGAACTCGGACGGGATCTCTGCCAGCGCGGGATGGCTGTCCCGAAGGGCGATCCGCACATCTTGTCCGGTCGCCAGATTGTTTGCCTGGTACGCCGCGAACTCGTAGCGAAGGTAGTCGTTCAACGGCAGATCGATGACGTGCAGGAGCGTGTTCGTACAGCCGGCCGCGATCTGATCCGCCACCTCCTTCCACTGCGAATCGCTCGACGGGCTGACCTTGCCGGTCGCCCGCCACTCCGCAATGCGATCCGCCTCGTCCGGCCAGTCGTACGACTGCAGGAGTTCGATCCGGAAGATCGATCGCCGCGCTCCGTCGTACAACTCGATCAAGCTCTTGTTGTCGAGCGGAGTGATCATCGGTTCGCCCGAATCGCATCGGCAGCCTCGAGGAGCGTCGCCACCGGAAGGCGCCCCAGCAGTTCGCCGGCCGGGATCTCCGCAGGCGCAATCCGCTGGAGTCCATCAGGCACTTCGCAAAGCTGCACCAGCACGTCGCCCGCATCCGCGTCATCGAGCCAGACCCGTGCACAGCCGTTCTTGTCCGTGGTGCCGTCAGCATCCTCATGGGCGATCAGACGCAGCGTCATGGAGTCCTCCGCAGGCAATGGGCGATCGAGTCTCCATTCACCCATCCGCTCTGGGTAGCTGTCAATGACCCACCTTCACCCATTAATCTCTGGGTAGAAATGGGTAGAGTGTGAATCGTCAGTCTGGATCGGAAGGGGGTGCCACGCTGAACACGTCAACGATCAGCCCGGACGAGGCATCGACGCCGGAGGCCGTTCTCGCGGAGGTGCGTCGACTCCTCGACGAACACAGGCCATCCGAGCAGTGTGTCCGCGCGATCCGGCGACTTCTCGATCCGCCAGTGGAGCGGCAGGCCATCGAGCTCACTGAGCGGGGCTGGCCCGTCTTGCGAGCGTCGGCTGTCCGCAGGTCTCCAGTCGATGACCTGCGGTGGTGTGATCTGACGGCAGGCCAGCGCGTCCACCACTTCGAGTACGGGGCTGGGACCGTCGAGAGCTCAGGTCCGGACTGGATCTACATCACGTGGGACAACCCGGACGAGCACCTCAACCACCACACCGCGGCCATCGTCCGCCACCTCACGCGAGGGACTCACGCCGTACCGATGGATTCGTACTAACCACATTCCGAATAGTGCTATACGGCAATCGTATAGTGCGGCGGCCTTCGGTACTCAGCTGGTGGCGGCTCGTTCGGTGGCGCTGCGGAGGACGCAGAACTCGTTTCCTTCGGGGTCGTGCATGACGACCCAGCCCGTGCCGTCGGGGTTGCGGAGATCGTTGGCGATGGTGGCGCCTAGGGTTTGGAGCCACTCGACCTCTTGGTCGCGGGTGCCGTCTGGCTCCAGGCAGAGGTGGACTCGGTTCTTGACGACCTTTTCGTCGTCGTTCTGCTCGAACAGCAGGGTCATGCCGTCGGTGATCACTTCGGCGCCGGGGTCGCCTGGGTGGTCGTCTTCGTGGCGGGAGGCTCGGAGGACCTGGACCCAGAAGCCGGCCAGCTCGTAGGGGTCGTGGGTATCGAACGTCACCGTTCGCACGCGTGAGGTCATTTCGTGAACACCAGCCGATCTTCTGGAATCTCAGCCCCCAGGTACGGCGTGAATCCGGCCGCAACCGCAAGCTCTGTCAACTGCTCCGGCAACCAGCGATGAACCCACACGTCCATCGGGAGATCGCCGTACCCCGAGGTCTTGTGCGTGGACTCCTCGCCGACATGAAACCCCATCAGCAGCACGCCGCCCGGCGCCAGCACGCGATGGAACTCGGACAAAGCCTCCGGTACGACGTCGCGCGGCAAATGGATGATCGACCACCAGGTGACCACGCCGCCGAACGATTCGTCGGGGAACTCGAGCGCGGTCATCGAGCCGACGCGGAAGTCGAGCTCGGGATGATCGCGCTGGGCGACCTTGACCATCCCGGGGGACAGGTCCAGCCCGATCACGGAGTTCGGGCCGGCGAGATCGTTCGCGGGGTGGGCTGTGGTGCTCGTGGCGAGGAGGGCGGTAGTGCGGCCGGGGCCGCAGCCGGCGTCGAGCACCGGCCGTCCGGCCGCCAGCCGCGCGACCAGGTCGAAGCCCTCGATCTCCCACTCGGGACCGTCCACCACGCGCTCGGCGTACGACACCGCAACCGTGTCGTACGACGCGCGGATCCGCGCTAACTGTTCCGTCATACCGCGACCCTAAAAGCCCCCACCGACAGAACGCGCCCCCTGAGCCGGACGACGCCCCTCAGTCACCGCGGAGCGCCGTACCGGGGACACCCAATCGGGACCGGGGACACCTGGTCAGATGTCCGCGGTCTCCATGAGGTGTACGGGGTCAGGCTTTGCCGAGGTTTTGCTTCTGCTTGCCGAGACCCTCGATCTCCAGCTCCATCACGTCACCGGGGGACAGATAGGGGAAGCGGCCGGACAGGGCCACGCCCTCCGGCGTACCGGTGTTCACGATGTCGCCGGGGCTGAGCACCATGTACTGCGAGAGGTCGCGGATCAGCGCGGCGACCGAGAAGATCAGGTCCCGGGTGTTCGAGTCCTGGCGGGGCTCACCGTTCACGAAGGACTTGAGGCCGAGGTTCGTGGGATCGACCTCGTCGGCCGGGACCAGCGCCGGGCCGAGCGGGTTGAAGGTCTCGCAGCACTTGCCCTTGGACCACTGGCCGCCCGATTCCTCAATCTGGAAGGCGCGCTCGGAGACGTCGTTCGAGACGGCGTACCCGGCGACACAGGCCAGCGCTTCCTCGTCGGTCTCGACGTACCGGGCCTGCTTGCCGATGATCACGGCGAGCTCGACCTCCCAGTCGGTCTTGACCGAACCGCGGGGGACCAGGACGTCGTCGTACGGGCCGACGACGGTGTTCGGGTGCTTGAAGAACACGATCGGCTGCTTCGGCGGCGCGGACCCGGACTCGGCCGCGTGCGCGGCGTAGTTCATCCCGATGCAGACGACGGCGCCGGGACGGGCGATCGGGGCGCCGACGCGCAGGCCCTCGGTGTCGGCCGCGGTGAGCTCACCGGCCTCGAGGGCGGCGCGAGTGCGGGCGATGCCGTCACTCGCGAGGAACGCGCCGTCGATGTCGGCGGTGAGCGGGCTCAGGTCGTAGACGGTGCCGTCGGTGGCGCGCACGAACGGGCGCTCCTCGCCGACCGCGCCGAGGCGCAGCAGTTCCACAGATGTCTCCTGATTCAGACGGACGGGATCACTCTTGGTCGAACATCGGTCGCAACCGCTCGCGGGACGCCTCGATGTGCGCCCGCATCGCCGCGGCCGCCTCGTCGGGGTCGCCCTTGCGCACGGCGGCCACTACGGTCTTGTGCTCCCGCAGCGCCTTCGTCGCGATCCCACCGCCGTAGTACAGCCGGAACAGGTGGAGGTGGCAGTGCGTGCGGGCGAAGGACAGCCGCGTGGTCTCGTTGCCGGCCAGCTCCAGCACCAGGTCGTGGAAGCGCTGGTCGTGCGCAGCCATCGCCCGGTAGCTCTCGTACGCGGGCCGGTCCGGTACGTCGGTGTAGCTCAGCATCTCGTCCTTGAGCCGGACGAGGTCCTCGGTGCCGGCCCGCTCCGCCGCCCGACCGGCCGCCCACGGCTCGATGTGCAGCCGGAACTCGAACAGGTCCTCGAACTCGGGGCGACTCAGCCGTGACGACACCCGGTAACCGCGCAGCGGCTCCTTGATCACCAGTCCGTCGGACTCCAGCCGGGCCAGCGACTCCCGGATCGGAGTCTGCGAGATCCCCAGCTCACGGGTCAGGGCGTCGATGTTCAGCCGGGTGCCCGGCTCGACCACGCTGTCCATGATCAGGCCTTTGACGGTCTCGTAGACGTCGTCGCTCAGCACCTGTCGCTGGGGCAGCCGGGACAACTGCCCGGCCAGACCCACATGCGCATCAGTCACAGTGCATTCCTCCCGACCCATAGTCTGCCCGACTCGCATCGTTACCGGGGCGAGTCTTGACGCCTTCAGTGTGAGGCGGCAGCATCAGGTTGGCAATATCCTATAGGATCTGGAGTCCGCTCATGACTGTCGCTCTCCGTCGAACCGCTCTCTGCCTCGCGACCTTCGCGCTGGTCGCGACCGGCTGTACGACCAAGCCCGCCGACTCGACCTCCGGCGGAGCACCGAAGGACGACGCGTCCAGCGGAGCCAGTTCGGGACCAGTGACCCTGAAGGACGGCTCCCAGGTCAAGCTAGCGCTGATCCCGGGCGGCGCACATCCCTATTTCCAGCCGTGGAAGACGACGGCGGACACCGACAAGACCGACTTCAAACTCGGGGGCGTCACGTTCAACGAGACCGGCGAGTGGGACCAGGGCAAGCAGAACAACGTGATCAACTCGCTGGCCGCGCAGGGGTACAACGCGTTCGGCATCTTCGGCGTGTCGCCGACCGACATCAACTCGACCTTCGAGGACCTGAAGGCGAAGGGGTTCGCGGTCGGTTCGCTGGCCTCCTGTCCCGCCGGTGACACCAACGAGGCCGACTTCTGCCTGTCCACGGATGTCGAGGCAGCGGCGTACAAGGCGGCGAAGGCAACGATCGAGGCGATCGGCGGCGAGGGCACGATCGTGCACCTGACCGGCAACAACGTCGACTCGAACACCCAGCGCCGGATCGCCGGAGTGAAGAAGGCGGTCGCGGAGACCAACGGCAAGGTCACCGAACTGCCGGTGATCACCGATATCGACAAGGACCTGTCCACCGCGCAGAAGGCGGTCGCCGACCTGCTCGCGTCCAAGGGCAAGGACATCAAGGGCATCGTCACGACGGCGTACAACCCGGCCGTGGCCGCGGCCGACGGAGTTGCCTCCAGCAAGCTTCCGATCAAGGTCGTCGCGATCGACGACGACGCGAAGATCCTGTCCGGGATCAAGTCCGGCGGGGTCGCCGCGACCGTCACGCAGAACCCGGTCGGTCAGGCCTACGTCGGCGGTTGGCTGCTCGCGCTGCTGCAGTCCAAGCAGTGCACGATGAAGACGCCTGGTGTGATCGTGGACTCCGGCTCGTTCGTGGTGACGAAGACCAACGTGGACACGTACGACGACGAGCGCAAGGCGAAGACCAAGGCGCTGCAGACCGAGTTCGAGAAGCAGTTGAGCTGCCAGTGAGCGCAATCACGAAGGCATCGGCACACCTGGTCGATCTTGAGGTCGAGACGGTCCGGACCGACGCTGTGCAGTCGTTTCTCAAGCAGGAGACCGTGTTCGTCTCGCTGGAGACGTCAGACGGGCTGAGCGGGCTGGGGTACTCGTACACGATCGGTACGGGCGGAACCGCCGTACTGGCGTTGTTGCGGGACCATCTGCTGCCGCGGCTGATCGGGAAGGACGCACGCAACGTCGAGGCGTTGTGGTCGGACCTGTTCTGGTCGACGCACGCAACCACGGTCGGTGCGATCACCTCGCTGGCGCTGGCTGCTGTCGACACTGCGCTGTGGGACCTGCGGTGTCTGCGGGCTGCGGAGCCGTTGTGGCGGTTGGCTGGTGGCTACCGTCAACAGGTGCCGTTGTACGACACCGAAGGTGGTTGGCTGCACCTGACCACGGATGAGCTCGTTGCGGGTGCTCTGGCGTCACAGAAGGCCGGGTGGCCGGGTGTGAAGCTCAAGGTGGGCAAGCCGCGCGTCCACGAGGACCTGGAGCGACTGCGCGCCGTACGGGATGCTGTCGGGCCAGCCTTGGACATCATGGTCGATGCGAACCAGTCGATGACGTACGCCGAGGCCAAGCGTCGAGCGGCTGCCTTTGAGTCGGTGGACCTGTCGTGGTTCGAGGAGCCGTTGCCGGCGGACGATGTGACCGGCCACGTGCGGCTGGCTTCGGCGACGTCGATTCCCATTGCTGTGGGGGAGTCGCTGTACTCGATCTCGCAGTTCCGGGAGTACGTCGCTGCTGGCGCGGCCGGAATCGTCCAGGTCGACGTGGCGCGGGTCGGCGGCATCACGCCGTGGCTGAAGGTCGCGCATCTGGCCGAGGCCTTCAACCTGGAGGTCTGTCCGCATTTCCTGATGGAGATCCACGTCAGCCTGACCGCCGCCGTACCGAACGGCCGGTACGTCGAGCACATCCCGCAGCTGCGCGCCATCACTCGGTCTGAGATGGCCGTGGTGGACGGGCACGCTGTTGCGCCGGACGTGCCTGGGCTGGGGATCGACTGGGACTCTGACGCGATCGACGATCGGCGGGTCGCATGACCGCGCCGGTGTCGGAGACCGCGACGCAGGCGTTGCAGGAGGACGCACCGGTCGAGAAGCCGCCGCGCGGCACACCATGGTGGGCCAACCAGCGGGTCGGGTTGCTGATCCTCGTCGTACTGCTGGGTGCTCTGTTCGGGGTGCTGCGGCCGTCGTTCTTCAACCAGCAGTTGGTGATCTTCCCGCTGCTGCGCGACATCGCGATGTTCACCGTGGTCGGGCTGGCACAGCTATGTGTGCTGTCGATCGGGCACATGAACCTCGCCGTCGGCCGGATGGCGGCGTTCTCGATGATGATCACCGGCATCTCCTACGACCTGTGGCACTTCACCCTGTACTCCGGTCTCCTGGTGGGTCTGGTGGCAGGTACGGCGATCGGTGCGTTGGCCGGCTGGGTGATCGCGCGGACCGGGGTCAACTCGTTCGTGGTGACACTGGCGCTGGACTTCCTGCTGCTGGGTCTGATTCCGCTCGTCTACACATCTCTGACAGATAGCGCGGCGTTCGTGGTCAAGCCCCCGGGGATGCGGGAGCTGCGGAACTACTCGCTGGCCGACGTGTGTGTCGGCAACGTGTGCGGATCGCCCGCCGTACCGCAGCTGGCGCTCTTCGCCGTGATCGCCATGGTGGTCGTGGGCTGGATCTATTCGCGCACCCGGCTCGGCCGTGAGCTCCTGATGACCGGCTCGTCGGTCCGCGCCGCTGAGCTGTCCGGAATCCCCACTGCGCGCCGCGTGATCACTGCGCACGCCATGTCCGGCTGCCTGGCCGCGTTGGCCGGCTTCATGCTGGCTGTCTCGACCGGCTCGATCAAGGCCACGATCGGGGAGGAGTTCATGCTCCCGTCGTTCCTCGGACCGATCCTCGGCGGCACCTTGCTCGCCGGCGGCTTCGTCTCGATCTGGGGCACGCTGATCGGTACGGCGCTCACCTCCGTGATCCGCAAGGGTCTCGACCTGCTCGGCGTCGGGCTCGAGAGCTTGAACATCTACCTCGGTCTGATTCTGCTGCTGGCGCTGTCGACCGACCGCGTCCGAACAGTCCTGTCCGAGCGGCAGGAGGTGCGACGACAATGAAACGCTTCGCTCGCTCGACCGAGATGACGTTGCTCGTCATCGGCATCGTGTTCTTCGTGGGCCTGGTGATCGCCTCCGGCGGTGACCTGCTCGCAGCGAATTCCTTAAGAGTGCTACTTCAGTTCCTTGCCGTGCCGATCCTGATCGGATTGGCTCAAATGGTGGTTCTGGCAGTGGGTCAACTCAACCTGGCCGTCGGCGCGATCGGTGGATTCGCGGCGGCGGCGATGGGCGTGCTCATGGCCGATCACGGGGTGCCGGTTCCGCTGGCGCTGCTGATCGGGTTCCTGCTCGCCGGGGTCGTCGGTCTGCTGAACGGCGTGCTCGTGGTGCTGACCCGGATCAACGGGTTCATCGTCACGCTGGCGACGATGACGATCCTGCTCGGCGTGCAGTACCGGCTGGTCGGGACGCGGACTGTCGACGCTTATCCCCAAGGGCTGAAGACTTTCGGGTCGGCGGCGATCTTCGGGGTCGTGCCGTGGATCTTCGTGGTCGCATTGATCGTGGCCGGGCTGCTCGCGGTGCTGCTGAAGCGGACGGTGCCGGGCCGGCAACTGCTCGCCTCGGGTGGGAACCCGATCGCCGCCCGGCTGTCCGGGATCTCCAACGACCGCTCGGTGATCGTCGCGCACGCGTTGTCCGGGGCGATCCTGGGCATCGCCGCGATTCTCACTGTGGCTTCGTCGCCGGGCGTGAACAAGAGCATCGGCGGTGACTGGCTGCTGCCCTCGTTCGCGGCGCCGATCATCGGTGGTGCACTGCTCACCGGCGGATCGGCCGTCGTACTCGGGACCGTGCTGGCGGCGTTCATCGTGCGCTTCGTGGACACCGCGCGGGCCGAGTTCTCGCTCGAACCCTCCTGGGTGAACTTCGTGGTCGGTGCCGTCGTCCTCGGCTCGGTCGTGCTCGGACAGGTCCGCACTCGTCGGCAAGACCGGCGGTCAGTGGTGAAATCGCCCGACGTGGCGGTTGCCGGAGGTGTGTCATGACGCTGTTCCAGGCCGCGGAGATCGTGAAGGTCTTCCCCGGCGTTCGTGCGCTCGACGGCGTGACGCTTTCGCTGGAGGCGGGTTCCGTTCATGCCTTGCTCGGTGAGAACGGTGCCGGCAAGTCGACGCTGATCAAGGTGATCACGGGGCTCTATCGGCCCGACGGGGGTCGGCTGCTGCTCGACGGACGCGAGGTGTCCTTCGGGTCGCCGCACGAGTCGGCCTCGGCCGGAATCGGCGTCGTCCACCAGGAGCGCAACCTGATCCCCGGCTTCACGGTCGGGGAGAACATCCTGCTCCAGAAGTTGCCGACGTCCCGCGGCCTGGTCGACCGGGCCGCGATCCGGTCCGAGGCCTCACGCTGGCTCGCCGAGCTGGAGCTCGACATCGACCCGGATCAACCGGTCACCGAACTGTCGGTGGCGCAGGCACAGCTGGTCGAGATCGCCAAGGCGCTGTCGGTGGAGAGCCGCGTGTTGCTGCTCGACGAGCCGACCGCGTCGATCACTCCCAACGAAGCGGCCCTGCTCTTCCGGGTTGTGGAGAAGCTGAAGGACGACGGACGCGCAGTGCTGTTCGTCAGTCACAAGCTGGAGGAGGTCTTCCAGATCTGCGACACCGTGACGGTGCTCCGCGATGGCGCCTCGGTGCTGTCCGGCGGTGCGTTGTCAGAGCTCACCCGCGATCAGGTCGTCGACCTGATGGTCGGTCGAGTGCACGAGGCGCTCAACCTGCCCGACCGGACCGTCGACACGGCGGTCGCTCCGATCCTGGAGCTGCGCGGCGTCGGTACGGCGACCGGTCACGCCGAGGTGGATCTGACCGTGCGACCGGGTGAGATCGTCGGGCTGTACGGTCTGGTCGGTGCTGGGCGGAGTGAGCTGGCCAAGGCGCTGCTCGGGCTGGATCGGATCACCGCAGGCGAGGTGTTGGTGCGCGGCAAGGCGGTGAAGATCCGCACGGTCCGCGATGCCCTGCGCAACCACAAGATCGGCTACGTCACCGAGAACCGCAAGGAAGAAGGCGTCTTCCTCGAGCAGTCGGTCGCGCGGAACATCGCCGTCACGATCTGGGACCGGCTCCGCAAACTCCTCGGCTACGTCCCTGCCAAGGCCGAGACCGAGATCGTCACGTCGTACGTCGAACAACTCGGTATCCGCATCGCCTCCCCGTCCCAGCTCGCCGGCACGCTGTCGGGTGGCAACCAGCAGAAGGTGTCGCTGGCCAAATGGCTGGCAGCGCAGACCGAGATCCTGATCATCGACGAGCCCACGGTCGGCATCGACGTCCGCACCAAAGATGCCTTCCACACCCTGATCTGGGACCTGGCAGCCAACGGCCTGGCCATCCTTCTGATCACCTCGGACCTCCCCGAGATGATCACGCTCGCCGACCGGGTCGTCGTCATGCGCGACCACCGCATTCGCGGCGAACTCGCCAACGACCACGACTACGACCACATGAGCCAGCAAGTCATCCGTCTCATCCACGCGGAAGGCACCACCGCGGCATGAGCGAGTCAACGCCCCTAGGGATCGGAGCGGCATGAGCAGAGTCGACGCCCACCACCACGTGTGGGACCTGACTGTCCGGGACCAGACCTGGATGGTCGGGCCCGACTTCGCCCCGATCCGCCGCAACTTCAGTGCCGAGGATCTCGCCCCTCTCGCCGCCGCCGCGGACATCACCGCCACGGTCTTGGTGCAGACAGTCAGCGTCCCGGCCGAGACCGGCGAGTTCCTGGAAGTTGCCGCAAGCAACGACTTGGTTGCCGGCGTCGTGGGTTGGGTGGACCTGACCGCGCCCGACGTCGCCGACGTACTGGCTGAGCTCCAGGCCCGTCCGGACGGTCAGTATCTGAAGGGAATCCGGCACCAGGTGCACGATGAGCCGGATCTCGAGTGGTTGCTGCGCCCCGACGTACAACGTGGTCTGGCCGCAGTCGCCGACGCCGGCCTCGTCTATGACCTCCTCACCAGAGCCCCGCACCTACCGGCGTCGATCAAGGCCGCCCAAGCCCTCCCACAGCTCTCCTTCGTCGTCGACCACATCTCCAAACCGGTGGTCGGCGGTCCTCTCGACCCCTGGGCCACCGACCTCCGCGCCCTGGCCGCCCTCCCCAACGTGACCTGCAAACTCTCCGGCATGGTCACCGAGGCCGACTGGTCCACCTGGACCCCCGCCGACCTCAAGCCGTACGCCGACGTAGTCCTCGACGCCTTCACCCCGGCCCGCGTCATGTTCGGCTCCGACTGGCCCGTCTGCCTCCTAGCCGCCCCCTACGCCGACGTAGTCGAGGCCGCCGAAACCCTCACCGCCCATCTGACCCCCACTGAACGCGCATCCATCTTCACCACCACAGCCACCACCACCTACAACCTCACCCCCTAACGGCCCCGCGGCCGGCAACTCGGCCGGCGACGTACGGCGGTGGTTGCTCGCCGCTGCGGCCGATCTACAGAGACGGGTGGCTTGGGCCCGGCGCGTGGCTGAGGTGGATGGCTCGGTAGGCGATCACGTGCGCGCCGCCTGGGTCTGACGGGCTGTGGTTGCGGCCGGTAGTGGCGAGGCCTGAAAAGTGACTCGTTGTGGCGGGTTGTGGCGAACATTCCCGCAGGAGCTTCTCGTCCCCTTCCGCATCTGATGGGTTCACCCATCCGCTTGTGGGTTCTGCACCCGCATGCGAGTCCAGAACCCACCACCTCATGGGGTAACCCATCAGATGGCGAGACCCCGGGGGTGCTGGGGGTACTGCCGCGCCCGGCGGCACTCGCTAAGTGGTGCATTTTCGTCACCGAGTCCCTAGAACTCGGCAATTAACGCGACCGGCCCCGCGGTGCGGTCGGTCGGCTCGCTATGGGTGAGTTTTTCGGCGCATGGGCCCGAAAAACTCACCGATAGCGCGGAACAGGCCCGACGCCGGTCGTCCCCGGCCACTGGGTGGAACATTTTGTGCAAATGGCGACCAGAAGTTTCCACTCAGCGCAGCTCCTGGACCCCAGCCACAGCCCGGAAGCCCAAGCAACGGGCAACGCGGTCACTAACCGCACCATCCCCTCAGCCCCGCGCTCAGCCTGGCCACCCGTCACTGTAAATCGGCCGCAGCGGCGAGCAACCACAAACTCACGCCCCCGGCCGCAGACGGAATGGCGAGCAACCACCCCGCCGTACCGGCCTAACCGCACCCAAACACACCTCTGTGGAAACTAATTGCCACGGAGAGGCAGTAATCATCCGCAAAGGGCTCGACCTTGCTGCGCCACGGCACGGTCACCTGCCAGTTGGCCCCACTGTGGTTCGCCCGCATTTGAACGGATATCCGTCGAACTTGACGCTTCTCCCCTGAAATTTCGAGGGGAGAAGCGGCAATCTGAGGGGAGATCCCCTGAAATGGCGGGTGGCGGGCAGCAGGCGGGAGGCGGGAGGCGCGGCAGGCGGCAGGCGGCAGGCGGCAGGCGGGAGGCGGTGGGGGGTGGGGATTAGGTGAGGAGGCGGGTGGCTTGGGTGCGGCAGGTGGTCCAGGCGGCGTTGTGGGGGTCGATGAGTTCGAAGTGGCCGACGTGCGGGAGTTCGGTCATGGTGACGGTGTCGCCGGCGGTGCGGGCCGCGGCGAGGTAGGTCTGGCTTTGGATGAGCGGCACGGCGGCGTCGCGGTTGCCGTGGATGAGGGCGACCGGGACCTTGAGCGGGAGACGCTGCAGGGGGGAGGCATCGGCGTACCGGTCTGGGTGGGCTTCGGGCGTGCCACCGAGAAACTCCTGTACGGCGCTGCCACCGACCTGCTGGCGATAAGCGGCGGCCAGGTCCAGTACGCCGGCTTGTGAGACCGCGCCGCGGAGGCGGACCCGCGGAGAGGGGCGGGACGCGGCCCAGAGGGCTAGTTGGCCGCCGGCGGAGTGGCCGATGGCGATGACCCGGGTGAGGTCGATGCGGGGCTGGTCGGCGAGGGCGTCGATCGCGGCGGCGACGTCCTCGAAGGTGGTGGGCCAGCCGCCGCCGTTGCCGACGCGGCGGTACTCGATGGCGTAGCCGGCGATGCCGTACTGAGCCAGGTCCGCGGCTAAGGGCGTGGCGAGGCTCATCCCGTACGCGCTCTGCCAGAAGCCGCCATGGATAACCACGGCCGTCGGCACGCGAGCCGTACCGGGTGGCAGGTGGAGTTCGGCGATCTGGGACTCGTCGTCGCCGTACGAAAGCTGCAAGGCATCGGAGGCGGCGGCGGGCCTGGCGGTGCAGCCGGCCAGCGGCAGGGCGGCAGCGGCGGCGAGGAGAGCCCGTCGGTTCATCACGACAGTTCTTCGAGGCCTACGCGTCCGCGGATGGGTCCACGGCGAACTCGACGCGGACCCCGAGCAGCCGGACCGGGCGGCGGAGCTCGAACTTCTCCAGCAGTTCAAGCGCGGTCGACGCGATCACCTCGGGATCCTGCGTGATCGCCTTGAGCTTGCGGCTCTTGATCGGCGTGAAGAACGACGTGAAACGGACCTTCACCCAGACGCGCTGGATGCTGCGGCCCTCCGCGACCACATCCCGCGTCACCTCGACCGCGATCCGACGCAGCTCCTCCGCGACCTCGGCAGGCGTGGCGAGATCGTGTTCGAACGTCTCCTCACGGCTCCGCGACACCGGCTCCCGCGGTACGTCGGTCACTTCGGTGTCGCCGAGTCCGCGTCCGAGGGCGGCGTACCAGGCACCCATCTTCGGCCCGAACCGCTTCTTCAGCTCATCGACATTGGCAGCCGCGAGTTCTGCCACCGTCGTGAGCCCGAGCTCCTGCAGATTGCGCTCCATCCGACTGCCGATTCCCCAGAGCTCGCGGACCGGCCGATGATCCATCACCTCGCTCCAGTTCGCGGCCGTCAGCCGATAGACGCCGGGCACGTCGGCACCGGCGCCCTCGAACGACGAGGCGTGGGATCGCGGCTGCTTGGCGAAGTTCGTCGCCAGCTTCGCCCGCGTCTTGTTGTCCCCGATTCCGACCGAGCACGTCAGCCCCGTGCGCTCCACGACCGCGGCCCGCAGCGCGTTGGCCAGCTCTTCGGGAGGGCCGGCAGTCTCGGCGCCGACGAAGCATTCGTCCCAGCCCCACACCTCGACCACGACCGGAAACGCCCGCAGCGTGTCCATCACCTCGGCCGAGGCAGCGTCGTACGCGGCCGGATCCGACGGCAGGAAGACCGCGGCCGGGCACTTCTTGTACGCCGCCCGGATCGGCATCCCCGAGTGGACGCCGAACTCACGAGCCTCGTACGACGCGGTCGCCACCACCTGACGTGGTTTCGTGGGATCGCCCGAACCGCCCACCACGACCGGCAGGCCGCGCAGCTCGGGCCGGCGCCGGATCTCGACGGCCGCGATGAACTGGTCCATGTCCACATGCAGGATCCACCAGCTCATCGCGACCTCCCGTCCACAAGCAGAGTCAGCTCGACGCACTCGCGTACGTCCGGAGCCCACGCTGCCACAGCAACCGGATCAGCAACACCGCAACCGCCGACAGACCGATGCCGAGCGCCACGGAACCCCAGCCGAGGTCGCCCGACAAGGCTTGCACCGGGTACGACGTTGCGAACGCCACCGGGAACGCGAACGTCAGGAAGGTCCGCACCGCCACCGGGAAGAACGTCAGCGGGTACCGCCCGGCCTCGACTGTGCTCAGGTAGACCACGCCGATCGCCCCTACCGACTGAAGCCAGAACGCCAGATACGACATCGCCGACCACACCGCCGTGAGCAGCACCAGTCCGCAAGCAGCCAGTACGACGGCCTGCAACACCTCGCCGAAGTCTGGCGTCAGCCCCGACTGGACGAGTCCGAAGACCAGAACAATGATGCCGCTGGCAACATTGCTGAGCTCGGCGACGTTGATCCACCGGAAGGTCAGATAGAACTGGCTCGACACCGGCCGCAGCAGGACGGCGTCCAGTTCACCTTCGGTCAGGTACGACGTCATCCGGTTGAGGTTGGGCGCGATGAATGTCGCGATCAACCCGGTGACGACCTGGTAGACCCCGACGAGCGTGATCACCTCTGCCCGTGTCCACCCGTGCACCTCTTGGGTGAACCCGAACAGCAGCAGGGTCGGCACGATCCCGAGCCCCAGCTGGACCAGCCCGACCAGCAACGTAGTCAGGAAGTGCGCGCGATAGTGCGTTTCCCGTACGACGGCCTGCGCGAAGAACCGTCGCCACAACCGCAGGTGTCTCATGCGCCCACCGCCGAGTACGCGCGGATCCCGGCGGCCCAGACGACGCGGGCGAGCAGGGCTGCGCCGACGACGTACCCGAGCTGGATCGTGAGACCTGTCAGCAGTTCGCCGCCGGACAGGTTGCCAGCGACGATCTCGACCGGGAAGGACACCGTGTAGCGGTAGGGCTGGTAGTCGACGAAGCCACGTGACCACTCCGGCATCAGCGCCAGCGGTACGACGGAGCCGGAGAGCACAGAGCCGATGATGACCCGAGCCTGGACGAGTGCGCTCACATCGTCCATCCAGAAGGCGAATGCCGCGATCAGGATGTCGATCGTGAAGACCAGGATCGCGCCGAGCGCCAGGGCGAGCACGAACAATGCCCAGCGGCCGACGCCCGACGGGACGTTCATCGAGTCGCGGAAGATCCACCAGACCAGGCCGAGCATCGGGACCAGCGCGAACAGCTTGAGGAACTTCTCCGACAGGTTGTTCGCGACGAACCCGAGCAGCAGCGACGCCGGCCGGACCATCCAGCTGGACAGCTTGCCGAGCCGGATGTCGTTCGCGAGGAAACCGGCCATCCATGACGAGGTCGCCATCGTCGCGATGCCGAGCAGGACGAAATACGTGGTGACGTACCGCTGATCCACCGGGAGCTGGGCGCCGTTCGCGAGTGCCGTCCGCCAGATCAGCAGCGAGATGAGCGGCGTACAGATGTTGGCCAGCATGAAGATGACCCACGAGCCGCGGTAGATGGACTGCTGCGCGACCTCGGCAGCGACCATCCGGCGCAGGATCCTCAGGTTGCGGATCATGACGCCTCCCCGCGATGCTCGAAGAGGTCGCGCATGATGTCTTCGATATCCGCGTCCGCGACGTCCAGGTCGACGAGCGGACCGAGCCTGGTGAGCTGCTCCAAGACCTCGCCCGTGCGTTCGCGATCCGCCTCGAGCCGGACCGTCAGGCCGGTGACCTCGACCGCACCGACCCCAGTCAGCGCGCCGACCTCGACAGGACTCGCGTACGTCGCCCGCACCAGCTTGCGTGGTTGTGCGGTCCGGACGAGATCATCGAGTTCGCCGTCGAACTGCAGCCGGCCGTGGTCGATGATCATCACCCGTGAGCAGAGGGCTTCGATGTCGTCCATGTCGTGGCTGGTGATCAGGATCGTCGTACCGCGGAGCTTGTTGACGTCGGCCAGGAAGCTCCGCACCCGCGCCTTCGCGACCACGTCGAGGCCGATCGTCGGCTCGTCCAGGAACAGGATCTCCGGGCCGTGGACGAGGGCGGCCATCAGCTCGAGCTTCATCCGCTCGCCGAGTGAGGTCTTGCGGACCTGGACGTTCAGCAGATCCTGTACGTCGAGCAGTTCCGCGAGTTCGGCGACATTGCGCTCGAACTCCTTGGTGGACAGGCCGTACATCTCCTTGTGCAGCAGGAGACTCTCCATCGCCGGCACGTCCCACCAGAGCATCGTCTTCTGGCCCATCACGAGCGCGATCCGGCGCAGGTAGTCGTGCTTGCGGTCCGACGGCGTGTGGCCGAGGACGTCGAGGTCGCCGGATGTCTTGTACAGCAGGCCGGACAGCATCTTCAGCGTGGTGGTCTTGCCGGCGCCGTTCGGGCCGAGCAGGCCGACGACCTCACCAGGTTCGATGGTGAAGTTGATGCGATCGACGGCCAGCCGGGTCTCGTACTTGCGTCGTACCAGGCTCTTCAGAGCTCCGCCGAGACCGGCGCGCTGCTGGTGGAACGTGTAGGTCTTGGTCAGATCACGCGCAGAAATCGCATCAGTGGGCGTCACAGGTGGAGCACCGCTTTCGAGAGAGCTGGACAGGACCGGGCAGCAACCCAGGGCCCGTCACGGCACCGCGATCCCGAAGGATGGCGGGAAAATCAACCGTGCGCGCAGCTATCTCGAAACGGGGTAGTCACCGCTCCGACGCTAATACGGAGCAGAGAGTGATGTCCACCGAGTTAGAAGTCATCAATGGACTGAACCTCGCCCCGGCTGTCAACGGCCGGAGCGAGGCCCGCCCGACGAACTACCGCACCAGGACGATCGAGTTGATCGGGGTGTAGTCATATGCCCCGTACGTGCCGGTCGCACGCAGGGGGTCGGTGCAACGGCCGCCGTCGCGGTCATAGCAGATAGTGAAGCCCGCACCGCCGGTCTGGTTGTTGATCGCGTACTTGATTCCAGTGACGTTGGACAGGTTGTGTGCGCCGTAGCTGTACCAGATGTTCTTGCTGAGAATGGTGCCGTTCGGTTCTTGCAGACAGACAGCGCCGCTGGGGCAGTTCGCCAGTACGCCGTCCGTCGTGGCACTGGCAGTCGGCATCAGCAACGCGCCGGTCCCGACCACCGCGGCGGCAATTCCAGCAGCCGTCATCGCAAGCTTCCGCATAAAGTTCCTCCTCACAGGTGAGGCCCCCCGACGGGACCCGTCACTGAACGTAGCCCAGTGATTGCGGAGAGGAAATCCTTTCGAACTCAGTCGAACAGGTTCTCCAGGAAGGACTTCTGCTTCTTCTTGTGGTGCTGACCGGAGTAGCCGCGGTCGTCGTACCGGCGCTGGTCCTCGTACTTGCGGTCGTCGTCGTACCGCTTCTTCTCCTCGTACCGCTTCTCCTGCGGCGGCGCGTTGAACCGCGCCTCGGCGTCGACCAGGCGCTCCAGCTCGCCGCGGTCGAGGAAGATCCCACGGCACTCGCCGCACTGGTCGACGGTGATCCCACTACGTTCGTACGTCCGCATCGCACCGCGGCACTTCGGGCAAGTCAGGGTCTCCATCGAGCAACCCTAAGTGACGAAAACCCCGAAATGCCGCGCTTTCAGCGAACTCTCAGCAACTTACTCCGTGCACCGCCAACTCACTTGAAGCGGGCGAGGCTCATTTGAATTTGGAGAGGAAGGCTTTGACGATCGGGCCGGCTGCCTTGCCGCCGGACGCGCCGCCTTCGACGATGACCGCGAAGGCCACGTCACCGCGGTAGCCGACCATCCAGCCGTTGGTGCCGACCTTGCCGTTGGTGACGACCTCCGCCGTACCGGTCTTGGCACCGACCGTGCCGCTCTGGGCGAGGGCGTGGGCGGTGCCGCCGGTGACGGTGGTGCGCATGAAGGTGCGGAGGGCGGCGACGGTGTTCGCGGGCAGCGGGGAGGCCGCCGTACCGGCTGCGTCCTTGCCGGGGACCAGGACCGGCTTCATCGCGGTGCCGTGGGCGACGGTGGCGCCGACCAGGGCGATCGCGAGCGGGCTGGCGGTGACGGTGCCCTGACCGATCATCGAGGCCGCCTCCTCCACGTCGTCCTTCGGCTCCGGAACCTTGCCGCCGTACGCCGGGATGGACAGCTGCAGGTCACGGCCGATGCCGAACATCGCCGCAGCCTTCGTCATGCCGTCCTTCTGCAGCCGTGCGTGCTGCGAGATGAACGCCGTGTTGCAGGACTGGTTGAACGCCTTCTGCATGGTGCCCGCGCCGTACGCCGCGAGGGCGTCGTAGTTCTTGAACGTCTTGCCGAACACGTTGATTGTGTCGGTGCAGGGCAGCGAGCTGTTCGTGGTGAGGCCGTTGCTGAGCAGGGCGGCCGAGGTGACGGTCTTGAACGTCGATCCGGGGGCGTAGCGACCCTGGAAGGCACGGTTGTAGCTGGTGATGTCCGGGCCGTTGGCCGCGGCCAGGATCTCGCCGGTCGATGCCTGCACGGCGACCAGCGAGGCGTGCAGCTTCTGGGTGGCCAGCGCGGCCTCGGCGGCACCCTGCAGCTTGGTGTCGATCGTGGTCTTCACCGGCTTCCCGGCGACACCCTTCTGGGTGAAGACCTCCTTGATCGTCAGCTTGGTCTTGCCGTCGCGCAGGCTGACGATGCCACCGGGCGTGCCGGCCAACTGCTGCTGGAACGCGTACTGCAGGCCGTTCACGCCGACCTGGTCCTGCGCCGACGCGGTCGGGCCCGCGTTCTTCAGCGTGTCTTCGTTCGCCAGCTTCATCGAGCCGAGCAGCGAGCGGGCGAACGTCGGGTTGGCCGCGAGCGACTGCGTGCCGCCCATGGTCAGTACGCCGGGCAGCTTGCCCATCGTCGGCCGTAGTTTCTCCCACTGCTCCGCGCGGATCGTGATCGCGTCGACGAACTGACCGGCCGGAGCCGCCTTCGCCCGCTTGGACAGCTTCGCGCCGTCCACGTCGAGGTTCTTGGTGAAGGCCGCGTATGTCGCCGGCGTGGCGACGTTGCCGGAGGCGACGCCCACGATGACGACCGGCCGGTTCGCGGTCAGCGCCGCGCCGTGCCGGTCCAGGATCGAGGCGCGGGCCGGGAGCGTGCGGACCCGCTTGAGGTAGTTCGTGCCGTCGCCGAGACCCGGGTAGATCGTGTCGCCGGCCGCCTTGACCTTCCAGGCGTCGCCGACCTTCACGGCGGTCGCCGTACTGGTCCACTTCATCGCGCCGATCCCGCGCAACTGCGCCTCGACCGCGAGGTCCTGGGTGCAGGTCGCGTCGTCGGCGCACTTCACGTCACCGGTCGGTACGACGGTCACCGTGCTGGCCACGATCGCCGTGTCGACGTCGTCCAGCCGCTTGCCGAACGTGGTCGGGTTGTCGGTCAGCGCGGCGGCGTCGGTCGGCTTGCCGTCCGGCGCCCAGGCCTTCACCCAGGCGTCCGCGAACTGCTTGACGACCTGCGCGGAGGCCTGTTTCTCGTCGTTCGGATCGGCCTTCCCCCCGTCGCCCGACTTGCTGTCGGAACAACCAGCGGTGATCAGCAGACTACTCAGGCAGACGACAGCAGTGGTTCGCTTCACGGTTCCAACTCTCGCACGACGATTGGCAAACACGAGGGCGAAACTACTCAACCCACCCAAGTACGACGCAGGTTCCGGCCGCGGAGTTGTCGTATTCTGCACGATTGTGACCCGCCTAGCCCTGCACAGCCGGCTGCTTCCCGGTACCGAAGAGGCCTACGAGATCGAGCACGCCCGCGTCTGGCCCGAACTCGTCACGGTGATGCGCGCCGCCGGCATCGCCGACTGGTCGATCTGGCGCAGCGGCCGCGACCTGTTCCACCTGGTGGAGTGCGACGACTACGAAGCCGCCGTCGCCCGGCTCCGCCAGGACCCCACCGACCAGCGCTGGCAGCAACACATGGCCCAGTTCGTCGAAGGCTTCGCCCAGAACCCCGAAGGCGTCGCCGGCCAGTCCCTCCGCCACGTCTGGACCATGAGCGAACAGACGGACTAGTACATCTCCCAGACCAGTACTTCGGCTCCGCCGGGACCCGCGGTGAGCCGCCGCTGACCGGAGTCGGTCAGCCGCGCGGCGTCCGCCGTACCGAGTTGTCCCATGCCTTCCAAGTCTGCTGATCCGTCAGCAACGAAGACGTGCAGGTACGGCGCTTCCGGCAGCACCACGCTTTGTGAACCAGCCAGGCGGGCTACTGAGAGGCCGGCGGACTGCTGGTGGAGCGGGATCGCCGTACCGCTCGCGTGCTTCGGCAGGCCCGAGGTGACTGGGATCAGCTCACCTGTGTTGAGGTCTACGGCGGCTTGCGCGTACGACGGGGTTAGGTCGAACTGGTCTGGACGGACCCACATCTGGACGTAGTGGACGGGGTCGGCCGTGTCGTTCCACTCCGAGTGCTGGATGCCCGAGCCGGCGGTCATTCGCTGGACCAGGCCCGGATGGACCACGCCACTGCGCCCGAGCGAGTCGCGGTGGGCCAGGGCGCCTCGTAGTACCCAGGTGACGATCTCGAGGTCCTGGTGGGGGTGCGTGTCGAAGCCGGTGCCGGGGGCAACCACGTCGTCGTTGTGGGCGACCAGGAAACCGAAGCCGACGTTGGCCGGGTCGTAGTACTGGCCGAACGAGAACGAGTGCCGCGACTCCAGCCAGTCCTCCGACGTCACGAACCGCTCAGCCGCCCGCCGAATCTCCACGACTACTAGTAATACCCCTTCTGCCCGTCAAGCAGCTCACGCATGGTGTCCAGCTGGCCGACATGGCGGGCGGTTTCCTCGACCATGTGGATCACGATCCAGCGCAGGTTCGGGACGAAGTCGGTCTGCCGGCCGAGGTCGTCCAGGGACTCGGCACCGGCGACGATCTCATTCGACCGCTTCCACTGGGCATCGAACTCGTCGAGCAACTGGGCCAGCGGTACGCCGTCCACGTGCATCTCGGCGTTCTCGACATCCTTACGGAAGGCCGGGTTCTCCGCCTCGGGAGCGTTCAGGTAGACCACTTCGAACCAGAGGTGTTCCATCCAGCGCAGATGCGACACCAACCCGGCCGGCGTCATCAGCGGGGAGTCCGGGAACACAGCCCGGTGCTCGTCCTCCACTCGCAGGCCCTCGAGCTTCCGCCGTACCAGCAGCCTTTGCAGGTCCAGCCAGCCGATCAGTTGGGTCCGCTCGTCGGCCACGATCGGCGGCCGTGCCTCATAGAGATTCACCCGAGCACCCAACCACACACTGTGGATGCCATAAAAAGGGACTCCGGCCGCTCGGTGGGCGGCCGGAGTCCTGACGTGGGGGTTGGTCAGCCGGTCGGCTTGCCGTCGTCGGAGCCGAGGGTGGCGGTGACGTCCTGGGATTTGCCGGCCCGGGTGAAGGTCACCTTGACCTCGTCGCCGGGGCGGTGCGAGCGAACTGCGGCGACCAACGCGTCCCCTGACGCAATCGCCTTGCCGTCCACAGCGGTCACCACATCGCCCGCTTGCAGACCTGCTTTGTTCGCCGCACCGCCCGGCGTGGCCTCGCCGAGGCGTGCTCCACTGGTGAGCCCGTCGGTTGACTGCGCGTCGCCGACCGTTACTCCGAGCCGCGCATGCGTGGCCTTGCCCTTGGCCACCAGCTCGTCGATGATCGGCTTGGCCTGGTCGATCGGGATTGCGAAGCCCAGGCCGATGTTTCCGCCGGCGGATTGTCCCGATCCGCCCGCGGTCTTGATCGCGCTGTTGATTCCGACCACCTGGCCGGCGAGGTCGATCAGGGCGCCGCCGGAGTTTCCCGGATTGATCGCGGCGTCCGTCTGGATGGCTGGGAAGACCGTCGTACTGTCCTGCTCCTCGTCGCCCGAGGTGACCGGGCGGTCGAGGGCCGAGACGATCCCACTCGTCACGGTGGACTGCAGGCCGAACGGCGACCCGATCGCGACCACGCCCTGGCCGACGGCGAGTTTGCCGCTGGCACCGAGGGTGGCCGGGGTCAGGTCGGTCGCGTCGGCGTGGATCACGGCCAGGTCGGTCAGCGGGTCGAGCCCCTTGACCGTCGCCGGCACCGTCTTGCCGTCGTTCAGGATCACGGTGATCTTGGCGCCCTGCCCGGCGCCGCCGACCACATGGTTGTTGGTGACGATCAGGCCGTCCTTGCTGATCACGATGCCCGAACCGGTCGCCGCACCCTGCTGGGTGGAGACCGCGATCTTCACCACGCTGCCCATCACCTTGGCCGCCGCGTTCTGCACCGAGCCGTCCGGCGCCGAGGCCGGTGCGGCCTGATTGCCGTTCAGCGGTGCGGTCACGGACGGGCTCGCACTGTTCGTGTCGTTCGTGGCCGAATACACCGCAGCGGCGCCCACGCCACCGGCCGCCCCGACCAGTAGCGCGGTCGCGGCCACGATCGCCAGGCCCATCCGCTTCGGCTTGGCCGGTGTGGGAGCCACCGGCTGCTGCTGCGGACCGAAGGGCCAGTTCGGGCCGGGGGACGCCCCCTGATGCGTCCCCGGCGCTGCGAACTGCGGGTAAGCGCCCCCACCTGAGGGGTGCTGCCCCGGCTGACCCAGCTGCGGTCCACCCTGCGGCGCGAAATGCTGTTGCTGATGTTGCCCATACATCGGCAACTGCTGCATACGCTCCGGCGGGTTGGAGCCGAAGGGGGCTTCCCCACTCTGCGGCTCGGGCGGCTGGTTGTCGGTCATGACGAGTACTTTGGCCGCCGGACCTGAGAACGCCCTGAAGATCCCGTCAGAGCTACCGAAGAACTGTGTGAAGATCCTCTGAAGGCTGCCAGGAACCTCCCAGACAGGCTCAGCGCGTCTGGGTTGCCGCGTGCGGCAGCCAGAGCGTGAACTGCGCTCCGGCGCCCGGTGCGTTCCGGGCGTAGATCATCCCGCCGTGCTGCTCGGCCGCATGCTTGACGATCGCCAGTCCCAGCCCGGAGCCGGGCCGGCTACGCGCCTCACTGGACCGGTAGAACCGCTCGAACACATGCGGCAGGTCAGCGTCGGCAATGCCTGGGCCGGAGTCAGTGACAGTCAGTACGCCGTCCTGTAGCCGCACCGTCACCAGGCCGACCGGCCGACCGTCTGTCGGTGCATCCTCAGGAACGCTGTACTTCGCGGCGTTGTCCAGCAGGTTCGTCACGGCACGGCCGAGCAGCCGCTCATCACCCCACACCGGGAACGGCTCGATGCTGACATCCCACTCCAGGTTCGGAGCACGCCGCCGTACCTTGATCAACGCGTCCTCGACCACGTTGGACATCTCGATCAGCTCCGCGTTGCGGATCTGCGGGGTGTCGCGAGCGAGCTCCGTCAGGTCGCCGATGAGGTTGGTGAGCTCGTCCATCTGAGCCCGTACGTCGTCCAGTAGTTGCTGCCGGTCTTCCGGGCGCAGCCCGCCGCGTTTGTCCGCTTGAGCGAGCAGGTCGAGGTTCGTGCGGATGCTGGTGAGCGGGGTTCTCAGCTCATGCCCCGCGTCACCGATGAGGCGTCGCTGTCTGTCTTGTGAGCGTGCCAAAGCCGCGAGCATGGAGTTGAACGACATGGCGAGTCGCGAGATCTCGTCCGACCCGTCGATCGGGATCGGTTTGAGTTCGGCCGTCCGTGCGACATGCTCGGCAGCACCCGACAACCGCGCCAGCGGGCGCAGGCCGGACGCGGCGATCGCGTTCCCCGCGATGGCCGCACCGATGACACCGAGCAGACCCACCGCCCACAGCACGATGCCCATGTTGTGCAGTGTCCGGTCGATCGGCTTCAAGGACTGGGCTACCACCAGCGCGGCCGGCTCCCAGTCGGTGTCGACGTCGCAGTCTTCACGACCGGTCGGCTGGGCGCAGTACAAAGCCGGTACGGCGACCACGCGGTAGTGAGTACCCATCGCGGCGCCCACAGTTCGCTTGGTGATCTCGTCCTGATTCTGGGCGACCGCCAACTCAGGAGCCTGCATGGGAGGAAGCAAGCTGTCCGAGTTGCCCACTCGCTGTCCGTCGGCTGTGTACACCCCGAGCAAGATGTCGCTCAGGCCGAGCGCCTCAGGACCGAACTTCACCAGGTTGCCCTGCCGCGTGAGGATCTGCTGCTTGGCGGCCTGGCTGGCGCGGTCGGTGAGGCTCTTGTCGAGGTTCTGGTACATCTGCTGCCGCACCGACACGTAGGCCGCGATGCTGACGAAGGCGACCGCCAGGCCAACCGCAACCGCGGCGAGCAGTGTCACCCGCGCGTGCAGACTCAGCTTGTGGAGCTTCTCCTGCCACCAACTCTGGGTGCTGGCGACCACTCTCCGCCCGTTGCTTTGGGCAACGGGTTGTGCTTCCGGCCGGGGCTGGGGTTGTGGTGCGCGGCGGGCGTAGGACGGGAAGTCGTTGGGACCGGTCACGGTGGGGTGTCCCGGAGTACGTAGCCGATGCCTCGGACCGTGTGGATCAGTCGGGGCAGGTCGTTGGTTTCGGTCTTGCGGCGGAGGTAGCCGATGTAGACCTCGAGCGAGTTGGCGGTGGTCGGGAAGTCGTAGCCCCAGACCGCGTCCAGGATGACGGCACGCTCCAGCACCCGGCGTGGGTTGCGGATCAGCAGCTCGAGCAGCGAGAACTCGGTGCGGGTCAGCTGGATCGGTACGTCGCCACGGTGCACCTCGTGCGCGTCCACGTCGACCACGAGGTCGGCGTACTGGAGGACTTCGCCGCGCGGGCCGCCCTCGCCGGGCGTGCTGCTGCGGCGCAGGAGGGCGCGAAGGCGGGCGAGGAGTTCCTCGAGCGCGAAGGGTTTGGTCAGGTAGTCGTCGCCGCCGGCGTCCAGGCCGTCCACCCGGTCCGCGACCGCGTCGCGCGCGGTCAGCACCAGGATCGGCACGTTGTTGCCTGCGGCCCGCAGCGCCTTGGTGGTCTCCAGACCGTCCAGCCGCGGCATCATCACGTCCATCACCACGACGTCCGGGTCGACGTTCCCGATCACGGCCAGCGCCTCGGCGCCGTCGGAGGCGGTGACGACCTCGAAGTCGTTGAACTCCAGCGAACGGCGCAGCGAGTCCCGGACCGCCCGGTCGTCGTCCACCACCAGTACCCGCATGCCGCTTCTCCGCTCGAGGTCGAGTGGGCGGTCCAGCACAGACCACCGCGAAACCGAGAGTAGGCGGTCCCCTTGAGAAACGCCTGAGAACCCGCTGATCACCGCCGAAGGACGCGTAAATTGCAGACCGTGGACATCGTTGAATTCACCCCGGACAACGAGCAACTCACCTGGACCTTCGGCGGGGCCGCGCCGCTACGGAGGGTCAAACCCGGTACGGCGATGCGGCTGTGGACCGAGGACGCGTTCTGCGGCCGCCTCCGGAGTACGACGGATCTGGCCAGCGCGAGTCTGAACATGCCGTTCGTGAACCCGCAGACCGGGCCGTTCTACGTCGAGGGTGCTGAGCCGGGGGACACGCTCGTCCTGCACTTCGTCGAGCTCACACCGGCGCGCAGTTGGGGTGCGTCGGCGACGATCCCGTTCTTCGGTGGTCTGACCAGCACGGACCGGACGGCGACGCTGCAGGATCCGTTGCCCGAGCGGACCTGGATCTATGAGGTGGACACCGAGCGGCAAACGGTCGGGTTCCAGGCGCAGGGGAGCGAACTGGAGCTCGCGCTGCCGATCAACACCATGCTCGGCACGGTCGGGGTGGCGCCGGCTGCGGGTGAGGTGCGCTCGTCGCTGGTCCCGGATGTGTTCGGCGGGAACATGGATACGCCGGAGATGAAGGCCGGGGCGACGTGCTTCCTGCGGGTGAATGTCGAGGGCGCCCTGTTCTCGGTGGGTGACGGTCACTACCGCCGAGGTGAGGGCGAGTCCTGCGGTACGGCGGTCGAGGGCGCGATGAACGTCGTACTGATCGTTGAACTGCTGAAGACGCCTGGGCCGGCCTGGCCGCGGATCGAGAACGACGACTACCTGGCTGTGGTCGGGTCGAGTCGGCCGCTCGAGGATGCTTGGCGGGCTGGTCAGGTCGACATGGTCGGCTGGCTCGGTTCTCTCTACGGCCTGGACAAACTCGACGCCTACCAACTGCTGAGCCAGATCAGCGAGGTCCCGTTGGCGAATGTCGTCGACGCCAACTACAGCGTCGTCACCAAGGTCCCGAAGCGGTTGCTCCCGCAAACCGAGGTCTACAACAACATCCACACCCACCTCCGCGACCTGGCCGCGACTGTCTGACTCAAGCGAAAGCCGGTACGACGTCCGTCGCGAACCGCTGGAGCGGTTCGTGGTCGTAGGCGACGCCGGGGATGTAGACCACGACGTACTCGATGCCCGCCTCCTGCAGTTGCTCCAGCCGGATCCGGATCTCCTGGGTGGTGGCGATGTCGGCCGGTGCCCCGGAGCCGCCGCCAGCGCCGATTTCCCGGAACTCGTCGACGGTGTAGCGCCCGCGAGCCTTCGCGCTGGCGGTCACCGGGTCTGCCCCGGCGTCGACCGGGAACAGGTTGAGGCTGGTCGACTTGACGATCTCGTCGTAGTCGCGGCCGACCGCATCGCAGTGCGTTCGCAGGACCGCCAGCTTGTGTTTGATGATGTCGACCTGACCGGTGCCGAAGTTGCAGGCATCGCCGTACCGGGCTACCAGGCGGAGCGTCACTCGCTCGCCTCCACCGCCGATCCACAGCGGTGGTTTGCGGCGCGGTTCGACGATCGGCTTGTCGACCGAGTGGTAGGTGCCGTGGAAGACGACATCGTCCTCGGTCCACAGGCGGTGGATCAGCTCAACGGATTCGGCGAACGAACCCATCCGCTCCTTGAGTGAGGTCCACGGGTAGCCGTAGGCCTTCCACTCGTGGTCCGACCAGCCGGCGCCGAGCCCGGCGTACAAGCGGCCGTGGCTGGCGACGTCCACGGTGGCGGCGATCTTCGCGTACAGCGCCGGGTTGCGATAGCCGTTACAGCCGACCAGCTGGCCGATCTTGACCCGCTGGGTGTCGCGGGCCAGCGCGGCCGTGGTGGTCCAGGCCTCGAACACTGCCTCGCGGACCGGCTCGGGAACCGTGTGGAAGTGGTCGAACAGCCAGATCGAGTCCCACGGGCCGGCGTCAGCGGCTCGGGCGACGGCCGTCATCGCCTCCCACTTCTGGATCGGATCGTCGAACTCGACCAGGTCCATCCGCCATCCTTGCGGAACGAATACTCCGAACTTCATCGATGCTCCTTGGGGTACGACGGGAGATCGCGACGCCGGTCAGGCACAGGGCGCCGCCGATCAGGGCGAGGAGGGCGGGGGTTTCGCCGAGGAAGATCCACCCGAGGGCGATGGCGACCACAGGTACGGCGTACACGGTGACGCCCATCTTTCCGGCCGTGGTGCGGCGGAGGGCGAACGCCCAGGTGGTGAAGCCGAGCGCGGTCGGGAAGGCCGCCAGGTAGACGACCCACCAGATCGTGGTTGCGCTTGCGGTGTGCAGTTCGTCGATCAGCGTCGGGGTGAAGGGGAGGCACGCGACCGCGCCTACGGTGCAGGCGAGCCAGGTCACCTCGGCGGCGGGAAGCCTGCTCAGTAAGGGCTTCTGGGTGACGACACCGACGGCGTACGCGATGGCTGCGATGAGGCAGAGGACCACGCCCCACGTCTCCGCGTGGCCGGACGAGGTCGACGTACCGATCACGACGATGCCGGCGAAGGCGACCAGGCCGCCGATGACCAGTCGGCGGGGGAAGCCTTCGCCCAGGGTGAGACCGGCCAGTACGGCGATCAGCAGCGGCGCGATGTGGACGAGCATCGCCGCGGTACCGGCGTCCAGGCGGCGCTCGGCTTCGTTCAGCGCGACGTTGTAGACGCCGAACCAGAGCAGGCCGCAAGCGAGGAGCTGCGGCCAGTCGCGCTTGGCCGGCCAGCGACGTACTCCTGGCTGGGCCCAGAGGAAGAGGCCGAGCAGGAGGCTGCCGAGGCTCAGCCGGGCCAGGGACAAGGCGCCGGCCGAGAACTCGGTGCCGAGGTGCCGGATGGCGACGAACGACGAGGCCCAGAGGACCACAGTGACCGCCGCTGCGATGGTTGACTGCTTCTTCACTCTGTTTACTCTAGGAAGATCGATCACCGTCTCCCATGGCGATATGAACTGGAGAACGTCCGGATGGTTGCCGAAATGAACGCAGAAGGCGCACGCCTCCTTCAAACTGAGAAACCGGTGATTGACGAGCTGAATCTGCGCCTGCTGACCGAACTGTCGGCGGACCCGCGGTTGCGAACCACCGAACTGGCGCGACGGCTCGGGGTGTCGGCGCCGACCGTGCGGGAGCGGGTCGCGCGGCTGGAGGAGTCCGGGGTGATCCGCGGGTACCGGCTCGAGGTGGATCCGGCGGCGTTCGGGCTGCCGGTCGCGGCGTGGGTGCGGCTGCGGCCCGGGCCGGGGCAGATTCCCCGGATCATCGCGCTGGCCGAGCGGACGCCCGAGGTGGTCGAGTGCCATCGAATCTCTGGGGAGGACTGTTTCCTGATCCGGGTGCAGGTGCCCACGATCGCCGGCCTGGAGGGCGTACTCGACAAGTTCCTGGTGCACGGTCAGACGACCAGTTCGTTCGTCGTCTCGTCGCCCGTCCCGCCCCGGTCGGTACCGCTTGTCCGTCAGATGGGCACCGACCACCGCTGAGGGTGGTCTGCATCACTACGCTGTTGCCGACTTCAGTGACATTCAGAGGACCTCCGGAAGGACCTGCCCCATGGCTGCCGACAAGTCTGTCCGCAGAGTTGCCCTGCTCACGGCCGGTGGTCTTGCGCCGTGCCTGTCGTCCGCCGTCGGCGGGCTGATCGAGCGCTACACGGAAGTAGCGCCCGACGTGGAGATCATCGGATACCTGAACGGGTATCACGGACTGCTCAGCGGGCGGCACGTCGTCGTCACGCCCGAGGTGCGGGAGAAGGCGGCGCTGCTGCACAAGTTCGGTGGCAGCCCGATCGGGAACAGCCGGGTGAAGCTGACCAACACCGCGGACCTGGTGAAGCGCGGTCTGATCCAGGACGGACAGAACGCGCTGCAGGTCGCCGCGGAGCGGCTGGTTGCGGACGGCGTCGACGTACTGCACACAATCGGTGGCGACGACACCAACACGACCGCCGCGGACCTGGCGGCGTACCTGCAGGAGCACGACTACGACCTGACCGTGGTCGGCCTGCCGAAGACGATCGACAACGACGTGATCCCGATCCGGCAGAGCCTGGGTGCGTGGACCGCGGCCGAGCAGGGCGCGCTGTTCGCCCGCAACGTCGTCGCCGAGCACAGCTCGAACCCGCGGATGCTGATCGTCCACGAAGTAATGGGCCGCAACTGTGGCTGGCTCACCGCGGCGACCGCGAAGGCCTACCGCGACTGGCTCGACGAGCAGGAGTGGAACCCGGGCATCGGCCTCGACGAGTCGAGCTGGGACGTGCACGCGGTGTACGTGCCGGAGGCAACAGTCGACCTGGACGCGGAGGCCGAGCGCCTGCGCAAGGTGATGGACGAGAACGACTGCGTGACCATCTTCCTGTCCGAAGGCGCCGGCGTACCGTCGATCGTCGCCGAGATGGAAGCCCGCGGCGAAGAGGTCGGCCGCGACCCCTTCGGTCACGTCAAGCTGGACACGATCAACCCCGGCGCCTGGTTCGCCAAGCAGTTCGCGGAGCGGATCGGCGCCGAGAAGACGATGGTCCAGAAGAGCGGCTACTTCAGCCGTTCAGCCGCCGCCAACGACGCCGACCTCGCCCTGATCAAACAGTGCACCGACTTCGCCGTCGACGCCGCCCTCCGCGGCGAGAGCGGCGTAGTCGGCCACGACGAGGAACGCGGCGACGAACTGCGCGCCATCGAGTTCCCCCGCATCGCCGGCGGCAAAGAGTTCGACCCGACCGTCGAGTGGTTCACCAGCCTGAAGGCGACGATCGGCCAGTCGTAACTCGCTCGAACTCACCGCTTTGTGGAAACTCCTGGTCGCTCCGCGGCAATTAGTTTCCACAAAGGTGTGTCTGGGTGCGGTTAGGCCGGTACGGCGGGGTGGTTGCTCGCCATTCCGTCTGCGGCGGGCCGGTACGGCGGGAATGGTTGCTCGCCATTCCGTCTGCGGCCGGGGGCGTGGGCCTTGGGTTGCTCGCCGCTGCGGCCGATTTACAGTGGCGGGTGGCTGGCGCCGGTGCCTGGCTGAGGGGGATGGTGCGGTCGGTGACCGCGTGGCCGTTGTTTGGGCTTCCGGGTTGTGGCTGGGGTCCAAGATCTGCGCCGAGTGGCGGGTGCGGGGCGGATGGTTGCTCGCCATTCCGTCTGCGGCCGGGGAGGTGGGTTTGTGGTTGCTCGCCGCTGCGGCCGATTTACAGTGGCGGGTGGCTGGCGCCCGGCGCGGGGCTGAGGGGGATGGATCCGTCGGCGACCACGTTCCCGTTGTTTGGGCTTCCGGGTTGTGGCTGGGGTCCAAGATCGGCGCCGAGGAGACGGTTCTGGTCGCTATTTGGACACAACGTTCCATCCAGTGAGCGGGGCGACCGGCAGCGGGCATGGTCCGCGTTATCGGTGAACTTTTCGGGTCCATGCGCCGAAAAAGTCACCGGTAACGCGCAGCCGGACCCCAGCCGTGGGGTTGGGCGCGCCAATTGGTGAGTTTTGGGGACTCGGTGACGAAAATCCACCAATTAGCGAGGGCTGCCGGGCGCGGCAGTACCCCAGCACCCCGGGCCTCACCACCTGATGGGTTAACCCATGAGGTGGTGGGTTTTGGACTCGCATGCGGGTGCAGAACCCACAAGCCGATGGGTGAACCCATCAGAGGCGGATGGGGGCGAGAGCCTGTGCGGGAGCGGCCGCCGCAACCCACCACAACGAGTCACTTTTCAGGCCTGCTCGCTACTGGCCGCAACCGAAGCCCGGAAGCTCAGGCAACGGCCACTGTGGTCGCCGGCGGATCCATCCCCCTCAGCCCCGCGCCGGGCCTCAGCCACCCGTCACTGTAAATCGGCCGCAGCGGCGAGCAACCACAAACCCACGTCCCCGGCCGCAGACGGAGTGGCGAGCAACCACACCGTCGTACCGGCTCGGCCGCAGTCGGAGTGGCGAGCAACCACACCGTCGTACCCGGCTCGGCCGCAGTCGGAGTGGCGAGCAACCACACCGTCGTACCCGGCTCGGCCGCAGTCGGAGTGGCGAGCAACCACACCGTCGTACCCGGCTCG
>NZ_JBHVWY010000006.1:0-73312 GCF_042882005.1 Kribbella sp. NPDC058245 | reverse complement strand
TCGGCCGCAGTCGGAGTGGCGAGCAACCACACCGTCGTACCGGCTCGGCCGCAGTCGGAGTGGCGAGCAACCACACCGTCGTACCGGCTCGGCCGCAGTCGGAGTGGCGAGCAACCACACGACCACATCCCTGGCCGCAGACGGAATGGGGAGCAACCACCGCCGCCGTAGCGGGCCGACCGCATGGGAGCGATCAGGTGCGGAGGCGGTCGACCCACTCGTCAGCTGCCTTCGAAATCTGTCGCAGTACCTCGTCGAACCCGGCATCGGCACCGTAGTAAGGGTCCGGCACGTCGGCGTCAGCGAAGAGCGAGATCGGTACGTCGACGCGCCCGCGCGCCTGCCGCGTGAGTGCGGCCAGGTGGCCGGCGTCCATCGCGAGCACGAGGTCGCGCTCGTCGAACCAGGCGCGATCGAACTCCCGGGCCCGGTGCGCGCGACCGTCGTACCCGTGCCGTCGTAGAGCCGCCGCGGCGCGGGAGTCCATCGGGTCGCCTTCATGCCAGCCGCCCGTACCCGAGCTGGTCACGACGACGTCGGAGATCCCGGCCTCGGCGAGCTTGGCGCGCAGCACGACCTCACCGATGGGTGACCGGCAGATGTTGCCGGTGCACACCACCTCCACGTGCCGCAAGATCAGCCCAGTTCGAGTCAGCGCAGTTCCGCTTTGTCGGGCAGGACGGCGTTGATGATCATGCCGACGACGCTGATGATCAGGGCGCCGAAGAGCGCGGACCAGAAGCCGTCGACGTGGAACTGGACGTCGAGCTTGCCGGTGATCCACGAGGTGAGCGCCAGCATCGCCGCGTTGATGACGAAGGTCAGTAGCCCCAGCGTGAGGATCAGCAGCGGCAGCGAGACCAGCTTGACGACCGGCTTCACGATCGCGTTCACGATGCCGAAGATCGCCGCGACGATCAGCAGCGTGAGGATCTGCTTGCCCCTGGTTGCGCCCTCAAGGGTGATCCCGCCGACGAGCCAGGCGGCGATCGCCAGCGCGACCGCGTTGGCGAGCAGCCTGATGATCAGATTCTTCATGTCTTGATCCTTCCACCCACCGGGTTGCCGCACGCTCCGTACACGCCCTGACTCGACCCTGAAGTCTTGACACGAAAATGACCAGGTGATCAGATCAATTACGTGCCAGCCGTCATCCGCCGCAGCCTTCTCGACGACCTCGCAGCCTCGATGCTGGAGTTGATGGCCGATCGGAAGCTCGCCCCCGGCGACCCGTTCGAGTCGGTTCGTGCACTCGCCGCGCGGTTCCAGGTCGCCGTACCGACTGTGCGCGAAGCGCTGCGCCGGCTCGAGGCGACCGGTGCAGTGGTGCTCCGGCACGGTTCCGGTGTGTACGTCGGTCCTAACGTCGGAAGGCTCGTTCTGGCTAACCCACTCGCGCTCAAGCCGACAGCCGAGAGGCTGGTCGAGCTGGTGCAGGCGAGAGCACTGATCGAGCCACCGATCGCCGCACTGGCGGCGAGCATCCGCAGCGAAGCCGCACTGGTTCAGATGGAAGAGGACCTCACCAAAGCGGCCGAGCTGATCGCCGCTGGCGACCATGACCGGTTGGCCGAGGTCAACATGGACTTCCACCGCGCCCTGGCCCAGGCGTCCGGAAACGCGACGCTGGCCGAGGTGGTCGAGTCGGTGACTGTGGTGAACGTCCGTGAGCAGCTACAGATCCAGTTCATCCACGGTGACCGTGAGACCGACCTGGTCGAGCACCAGGCGATTCTGACCGCGGTCCGGGCCGGCGACGCCGTACGGGCTGAGCAGTTGACCCGGGCTCACCTGGAAGGCGTTCTGGAGGTACTCAATGCGGATCGTTGATATCCGGGCGACCACGGTGACGGTCCCGCTGGAAGCGCCGCTGCGGCACAGCAACGGCGCGCACTGGGGCCGGTTCGTCCGGACGGTGGTCGAGGTCGAGGCGGACAACGGCCTGATCGGCTTGGGCGAGCTAGGCGGTGGCGGGCAGAGTGCAGAGGACGCCATCACTGGGCTGAAGCCCTACCTGGTCGGCCATGACCCAGCGCGGACCGAAGCGTTGCGCTGGATGATCGCCAACCCCACCGCGAGTCTCTACAACAACCGCACGCAACTGCTGGCGGCGATTGAGTTCGCCTGTCTCGACCTGCAGGGCCGGGCGCTCGGCGTACCGGTGCATGAGCTCTTGGGTGGCAAGGTGCGCGACCGGGTGCCGTTTGCGAGCTACCTGTTCTTCAGGCACCCGAACGACGACGGTACGGGCGAGATCCGGACGGCTGACCAGTTGGTCGCCCACGCGCAACAGCTGGTCGATCAGCACGGCTTCAGTGTGCACAAGCTCAAAGGCGGCGTCTTCCCACCGGACTACGAGCGCGACTGCTTTCGCGCACTCGCCGAGGCGTTCCCGGGTCACCGAGTGCGCTTCGACCCGAACGGCGCGTTCAGTGTCGAGGAGGCGATCCGCTTCGCGCGCGGTATCGAGGACCTCGACAACGACTACCTGGAAGACCCGACCTGGGGTCTGAACGGCATGCGTCGCGTCCGCGCGAACACCCGGATTCCCTTGTCCACCAACACTGTTGTGGTGAACTTCGAGCAGCTCGCCGCCAACATCCTCAACCCTGCAGTCGATGTGATCCTGCTGGACACCACGTTCTGGGGTGGCATCCGCGCGTGTCTGAAGGCAGCTGGGGTCTGTGAGACCTTCCAGCTCGGCGTCGCAGTGCACTCGTCCGGCGAACTCGGCATCCAGCTGGCAACGATGCTGCAGCTGGGCGCCGTCGTACCGAATCTGGCGTTCGCCGCGGACGCGCACTACCACCACCTGCGCGACGACATCGTTGCCGGAGGCAAGCTCCCGTACGTCGACGGTGCCATCGCCGTCCCGGATGGACCAGGGCTCGGTGTCGAGCTCGACCGGGACAAGCTCGCCGAGTACGCCGAGCTCTATCGCGAGCTCGGCAACTACCCGTACGACCGGGACCCGGCGCGGCCGGATTGGTACCCGCTGCTCCCCAACACCGACTGGGCCTAGGTGGCGGGAGGTGTGGCGATGGCTTCGAGGAGGGACTCTTCGGCGCCGGCCAGGTGGCGGCGGAGCTCCTCGACGCACTCGTCGAGCTCGCCGCGTTCGAGTAGGCGGATCAGCTTGCGGTGTGAGGCGACCTGCTGGCGGGCGTCCTGGCGGAGCGCGTCCACCCGGGCCAGCGCGAGCCGGGCCTCACCTGTGATCGAGTCCTGGGTGGCGATCAGGCGCTCACTGCCAGTCAGGGCGACCAGGCTGCGGTGGATCGCCAGGTGCGTCTCGGTCATCGCCTCCGGGTCGGCGCCGTCCTGAGCGGTCGAGGCGAACGTCCGCATCGCTTTGCGGACCCGCTCCCGGGCCAGGTCGTCGGCGTCGAACCAGGCGCGGATCCCGGCCGACTCCAGCACGAACCGGGCCTTGCAGATGTCGGCCACCGCGGCCGGGTGCAGGATCGCGACGCTGACGCCCTTGTTCGGCTCGCGGATCGCCAGCCCCTCAGTCACCAGCATCGTCATCGCCTCGCGGACGGTACTGCGGGCGACCCCGAGCGCTTCGGCCAGCGGCTGCTCGCGCAACGGCGTACCGGGTTCGAGGTCACCGGCGAACAGCGCGGAGCGCAGCGCGTCGACCACCCGGTCCACGGTGGTCGAGCGGTCTACCCGCAGCCGTTCGTACATAGAAAGATTCTCTTCCAATCCGCCGCCGTTGTCGCGTGCGGCGCGGTGCCGGAGACAACCTGTGGATAACTCACGACACAATGACCTCGATCTGGGGGAAGATCTGCTGTGTAGTTGCCGCCCCGACACGCTGCGAGGAGAGCAGGATGGACAACAAAGCACCCATGATCCTCGGTGGCGTGCTGATGGTCGTCTTCCTGCCGATCATCATCGTGGTGGCCCTGATCATCGGCAGCCTGATGAGCCTGCCGGACGCGGAGGCGGCCGACTGCGGCGGCTCGAGCGGCGGTGAGGGCAAGGCGTTCTCCTGGCCGACCAGCCGCCAGGAGGTCGACGAGAAGTTCAGCGACAAGCACCAGGGGCTCGACTTCGACGTCGACGAGGAGACGCCGGTGGTCGCCGTCGACAGCGGCGAGGTGATCAAGGTCGCCGACAACCAGATCTGGATCCGGCACGAGAAGGCCGTCGAGTTCCACTACCAGTTCTTCCACACGATGTCGGTCAACGTCGGCGACAAGGTCACCCGCGGCCAGCAGATCGGTACGTCGGGGTCGGGTGACGAGGAGGACGGGCTCGACGGCGAGCACCTGCACTTCGAGCTCTGGATCGACCAGTCGGGTGACGGCAAGCTCGTCAACACCGACCCCAAGGAGGAGTCGTTCGGCGACGCCGCGGCGGCCTCCGGCGGTGGATCGTGCGGGTGCGGCGGCGGCCCGCTGGTCGGCAGCAACGAGCAGCAGCAGGCGTTCAACTACTTCGTCTCCAACGGCTACTCCAAGGAGCAGGCCGCCGGCATCGTCGGCAACATGATCCACGAGTCCGCGGTGAAGCCGATGCGGCTGCAGAACACCAGCGAGACCACCCAGACCAAGGCGCAGTCCGCGGAGGGCAGCTCGCTCGGCTGGGGCATCGTCCAGTGGACCCCGGCCGGCAAGCTGATCACGAACTCGCGCAACGCCGACGTTCCGTACGAGACGATCGAGACGCTCGCCTACCAGCTCGACTTCCTGCGTCGGCAGCTCATCGGTGAGACCCCCGCCAAGGAGGGTCCGGCCGGGGCGTCGCTGCGGCAGACCAAGACGCCTGAGGAGGCCGCCTTCGTCTTCGCCGACAAGTACGAGCGGTTCGGCGGACACGAGAACCCGAACGCGCCGACGTACGGGGAACGCAAGACCTCGGCGCGGAAGGTGTTCGAGCTGTACGGCGGAGGGACCGGCGTGCCGGGATCGGGCCCGGCCACCGCGTGTGCGGCGGGCAGCGGCAACATCGCCGCGGTCGCGATGAACCTGGCCTGGCCGACCGAGGGCCACAACGGCCTCGGCACGAACGCGTCGGACGCGACCGTCGCCAAGCCCGAGTACGTGGCGGCGATGAAGCAGTACAACGACCCCAACGGTGAGCGCGCCTACACCGACTGCGGGCGGTTCGTCGCGACTGTGATGCACATGAGCGGTGCGGACCCGAAGTTCCCGGAGGTGTCCACCGGAACGCAGTTCGACTACATGAAGAACTCCGGTAAGTACGATTCCTGGTTCGGAACACCACCGGGCGGGATGAAACCCGGCGACATCCTGAACGGCCCCGGCCACACCTACCTGTACGTCGGGCCGTGGGGTGCCGCGGGGCAGGGCTACGACTCGGCGTCCGCGTCGCTGTACGGCCACGTCCCCGAGGCCGGGCACCTGTACAAGGTCGGCGTCCAGTTCACGGTGTTCCGGTTGAAGAACGCGCCGCAACCGACCACGGAACCGAAGGCCTGAGGAGGAGCAGCAGATGGAAGACGAGAACCGGCGGCCGCTGTTGATCAGCGCTGTCGTGCTCGGGGTCGTCGTCGTACTGATCGGCGGCTTCCTGCTGTTCCGCGACAAGGGCGCGACGGTGAGCGTCACCTCGATCCCGAACGACCTCACCCTGTCCGTCGACGGTCAGCCGGTCGACGCCAACGGCGAGATCAAGGTGAAGTCCGGCACCCACACGCTGACCGGTGAGCGCCGCGGTTTCCAGACCTACTCGACGACGTTCCGGGCCGGCAGCGGCGACGAGCTCAAGGTCAAGATGTACCTGTACGCGAACAGCGCCGAGGGCCGGGAATGGGCCAAGAACAACCCGGAGCAGGAGCACGAGCTGGAGGCCGAGGCGGGTCGCCAGTACGACGAGGGCCAGCGGCGGCTGGTGCAGAAGTACCCGATCATCAAGCGGCTGCCGTATATCGGCCCCGGTTTCGAGGTGACCCGCACGACCTCGAAGTCCGACCCGAAGAACCCCGAGGCGATCTCGGTGACCGTCGACACCTGGACGGCGACCGGGAAGCAGCTGGCTCTGGAGTGGATCCAGGAGGACGGGACGGATCCCGCCACCCTGGACATCATCTACACGACCACGAGCACCAAATAGTCAGTCCGCCGCCGGCAGGTGCAGCTCGCCGCCGGGAGCGGCGACGGCGGTGAGCGGGAAGTCGAGCGGGTTGGTCAGGCAGCGGGCCGACCCACCGCCCTTGTGGAACTCGCTCAGATCGACCAGTACGACGCGCAGCCCGAGGCCGGTGAGGATCTCGTGCAGCCGTGGTGAGCACGCCGGCATGATGATCGTCTGGTTCACCACGAGCGAGTTGCCGCTGAAGGCGAAGGCCTCCTCGTCGGTGAGCACGATCGGGTCCGGCACGATCCCGGCCAGCTCGGCCTGGCTCGCGGCGTCGAAGGCCGGCGGGTAGATCATCGCGTGCGTACTGTCGACCGGGCAGAACGGCAGGTCGAGGTGGTACATCCCCTCGTGGGTGATCCGCAGCCCGCGGACCCGGATGTCCCACTGCGTCGCCAGTTGCTTGAGCGCGTCGGCCTCGGTGCGCGGGCCGTAGCCGACGACCAGGCCGTCGCCGAAGATGAACGCGTCCCCGGACTCGAAGTGCGGCCCGACGTCGTCGCTACCGGTCCGGCCGAGGTCGAACCCGTGGCCGACGAACCAGTCGGCCGCGGTCAGGGACTCCTTGCGGCGGGGCTCGAAACGCATGTGCGAGAGCATCGCCCGGCTGTCGGCCGTGGCCAGGCCGAGATTCATCGCGTAGACCATGTCGGGGGAGTCCGGCCGCTGGGCCAGCACCTCGACCTCGCCGCCGGCGTCGACGATCGCCTGCCGCAGCGCGTCCCACTGCTTGAGCGTGAGCTCGGGGTCGGGCTGGTCCTGCGTCGACATGTACGGATTGATCACGTAGTCGATCCGGAAATGGTCCGGACGAACCATCAGATAGCGGCGACCCCACTCCAGCGGCTGACCCATGATCCCCTCCAGGATTTCCTGATTGTCCGACAATCAGTCAGTGTGCAGCCAACTTTCCGTCCGCGCAACACAGCTCGGCAGGGCGCATGTCACACCGCCCGGCAGGGTCTGGCCGGAGCGTGGTGTCAGGACTAACCTGCGGCTATGACTCCTGACCAAGGACTCCCCCCGGGCGTGCGCTTCCGCGGTTGTCTGGACGATGTCGCGGCTTACAAGCCCGGTCGTCCGCCTGCGGCCTCCGACGGCAAACCGTCGTACAAGTTGTCCAGTAACGAGAACCCGTACCCTCCGCTGCCCGGCGTGCTCGCCGCGGCGACCGACGCCGCCCAGCACATGAACCGCTACCCGGACATGGGTGCGGGCGAGCTGCTGGAGACGCTGTCGGAGCGGTTCAAGGTGCCGGTCGACGACTTCGCCATCGCGACCGGATCCGTGGCGCTGCTCTACCACCTGCTCCAGGCGGCGGTCACCCATGGTGACGAGGTCGTCTACGCCTGGCGCTCGTTCGAGGCGTACCCGATCGCGGTCCAGCTGACCGGCGCGACGTCCGTCCAGGTCCCGCTGACCGAGGACGCCCGGCACGACTTCAAGGCGATGGAGGCGGCGATCACCGACCGGACGAAGGTCGTCCTGGTCTGTACGCCGAACAATCCGACCGGACCGGTGGTGCACCGCGACGAGCTGCTCGCGTTCGTCGAGGCGGTGCCGTCCAACGTGCTGATCGTGCTGGACGAGGCGTACCGGGAGTTCGTCCGGGACCCGGAGGTCGTGGACGGGGTCGAGGTCTACCGCGATCACCCCAACGTCGTCGTACTGCGGACGTTCTCGAAGGCCTACGGCCTGGCCGGCTTCCGGATCGGGTACGCGATCGGTCATCAGCCGGTGGTCACCGCGATTCGCAAGTGTGCGCTGCCGTTCGGCGTCAGCTACGTCGCGCAGGCTGCCGCCCTCGCCTCGCTGCAGGCTGAGGACGAGTTGCTCGCCCGGGTCGAGGACCTGGTCACCGAGCGGACTCGCGTGGTTGAGGCGCTGCGCGCCGCGGGCTGGCGGGTGCCGGACACCCAGACGAACTTCGTCTGGCTGGATCTGGGCGAGGCGACGCTGGACTTCACTGCCGCCGTGCAGGCCGAGGGCGTGTCGATCCGCCCGTTCCCGGGCGAGGGTGTCCGGGTCAGCATCGGTGAGCGCGAGGCGAACGACCTGTTCCTCAAGGTCGCCTGCAGCTGGAAGTAGGCAAAAAGAAACCGGCCCTCGCTGGGACGAGAGCCGGGAAAGAAAGTGCGGCGCCGGGAGGAGTGAGGCTTTCTCCCGGCGCCGCCGATACTGCTGACCGAATCAGTCACCCCACCGAGGGGACTCGCTCGGGTCCTGCATCACTGACCAGGGAGAGGTCAGTTGTTCTGCGACGTGGCCTGCTCGCAGGTCTTCAGCGAGTCGATGGCGTTGTCGTTGTTGTCGAAGCCCAGGATGCCGGCGATGGTGCCGATCGGGACAGCGCCGCCGATGACCGAGCCCGCAACGTCGTTGTGGCACACCTGGAACGGGCCGACGCGGTTGTCGCTCACCGAGACCAGGTCGTCGTTGCCGACGCGGTACCACTTGCTGTTGTCCTGCTTGGTGCCCTGCTCGCAGGTCTTGACAGCGGTGACCGAGTTGTTGTTGTTGTCCCAGCCGACGATGGCCAGGACGTCCTCGGCGTTCACGGCGCCGCCGATGCCGGCCACGGAACCGGTGTTGTGGCAGGCCTGGAACGGGCCGACACGGTTGCCGTCGATGCCGACGAGGCCGCCGTCCTTCTTCACGAAGGCCCAGTGCTTGCCGCCGCCGTTGGCGTAGCCCTTGGAGACCGACGAGGCCTGGTTGGCCAGGTCCGTGGCCTGCGTGGTGCCGTCGAGCATGTTGGCGCTGACGACAGTTGCCAGGCCGAGGGTGGCGACAGTCGCCACGGCCGCGGCGGCGGCGATCTTACGAGTTACCTGCATTGTGCCAGGTTTCCTTTCGGGTATGACGGGATCGTCTTAGTTGGTAACGACACCTGGCCCGGCCGGTTACAAACTTTTTTGTCAGCTATTGACACCACGCCTGAAATAGCCCCGAAGCCCATAGCCGACCGGTGATGAGTTCCTTGACGAGACAGGTAACCCGCCTCTGACCAGGCAACTTGTGAGAGATTGTCGGGTCCCGAGACTGTGCGGAAGTTGTATCGGGGCCGGCCGTAACCGGCTCATGTCTTCGTCGTTGAGTCAGCGCGGGTGACGGAAACATTCGGTGATTCGGAAGATTGTTGTCGATGGGCTCGGTGGCCGTCGAACCGGCAATACCACGATGAATCGGAATCGTCGGAACCATTGCCGGAGTTTCGCGCCGTGTTTTTTTCGGGGCAGGGCGCGCCGACCCGGCACTTTGGCCCGCTGCCGCGCGCATCGGCAGCGGTGGGAGACCCGGGTCCTCTAGGGGGCCCGGGTTCTTCCTTTCTGACGATCCGGCTACTTGGCCTTACTGCTTGCCCTGGGTCGGCGTTCGGCCGTGACTACCAGGGCGACCCCGCAGATGATCACCGCGCCGCCGGCCAGGATCTCCCAGGTCAGCGGTTCGCTCAGGATCAGCCAGCCGAGCAGTACGGCGACCGCCGGGTTCACGTACGCGTAGGTCCCGATCAGCGAGATCGGCGCGTTCGCGAGCAGGTACGAGTACGCCGAATAGGCCAGCAGGGACCCGAAGAGCACCAGATAGCCGAGCGCGATCCAGCCGCTGCCGTGGATCCGGTCGAGGTGGAGACGCCCGGGTTCGCCGCGGACGACGCCGAGCACGACCATCGCCGTACCGCCGAACAGCATCTCGTAGAGCGCCGTCACCAGCGGATCTTTCGGCAGGCCGAGTCGCGGCGAGAAGCGCGAGCCGGTCGCCCACGAGATCGTGCCGAGCACGATGAGCGCGATCGACAGCGGCTTGGCGCTCGTGTCACCGCCGGACAACGCCAGTACGGCGACGCCCGCGAAGCCGATCAGGACGCCGAGCCAGGTCAGGGCGCGCGGGCGTTCACCACCGCCGACCCGGAGCGCCATCAGCCAAAGGGGTGTCGCGGCAACCAGTAGTGCGGCCAGTCCGGAGGGCACTGTCTGTTCGGCGATCGCGACCGCGCCGTTGCCGAAGGCAAGTAAGAGGAGGCCGACGACGGCGGCACCGAACGCCTCGCGGCGGGTGATCCGGAGCCGGCGCCAGCCGGACTTGAGCCCGAGGATCAGTGCCAGGAGCGTGCCGGCCACCAGGAAGCGGCCCGCCATGCTCAGCATCGGTGGCATCTCGGCCTCGACCACGACCCGGATCGCCAGGTAGGTCGAGCCCCAGACGACGTACACGATCGCGAGCGCCGACCAGATCATCGCGCTGGACGCTGTCCGGTCACCGGTCGCGGACGGGGCTACCGGAGCGGGAGCGGCCATGGGGTGTACCTCCGGGAGCGTCAGGGGCGTCAGGGGCGTTAAGCAAAGACGATACTTACGCTAGAGGTGCCCGGCGAGGAGTTCAAGAAGGTTTCCTGCCAGGGGCAAGGGTTTTCCTGCCAGGGGTCAACTACTGGGTGGCGCATGTCACACCGGGCGGCTCGCCGCTCACGCGCGGTGCGGGCAGGCGAAAAACCTGACCAGTGGGTGGACTGGTGTCTCGTGTCGAGACCGATTTCGGTACCGGCGTACCCGCGAGCGTCCAGACTGTTAGCGCATCAGGCAACTGCTCGGTACGGTGTGCCGCAAGTGGTGTGCATCAACCCCTGGATCCATGCGGTCCTGCCTGCGAAGCCTCACCCGGCGGAAAGGCCGGGCCCGTGCAACGTTGCGGTCGCGGCGATCCCGCGCTCGAACCCGAGGAGTGCATGTTGAGTGAGTCTGTCCCGGGGACTCCCCCGGAAGTGTTCGCACCCGTCGAGGTGCCGGTCAGTCCTTCCCAGCCTCCCGAAGAGGTCGAGTTCGTCCAGCTCCTGACGCCCGAAGGTGAGCGCGTCGAGAATCCGGACTACTCCTTCGAGCTCGACGACGAGGCGATCAAGGGGTTCTACCGGGACATGACCGTGGTCCGCCGGATCGACTCCGAGGCGACCGCCCTGCAGCGTCAGGGTGAGCTCGGCCTGTGGGCGTCGCTGCTCGGCCAGGAGGCCGCGCAGATCGGTTCCGGCCGCGCGCTGAACAAGAAGGACATGGTCTTCCCGACCTACCGTGAGCACGGTGTGGCCTTCTGTCAGGGCGTCAACCCACTGAACCTGCTCGGTCTGTTCCGCGGTGTCGACCAGGGCGCCTGGGACCCGAAGGACAACAACTTCGCGCTGTACACGATCGTCATCGGCGCCCAGACGCTGCACGCGACCGGGTACGCGATGGGTCAGCAGCGCGACCACGCTGTCGGGGACGCCGACACCGGCGAGGCGACGATCGCGTACTTCGGCGACGGCGCCAGCAGCCAGGGCGACGTGAACGAGGCCTTCATCTACGCCTCCGTGTTCAACGCGCCCGTCGTCTTCTTCTGCCAGAACAACCAGTGGGCGATCTCGGAGCCGATCGAACGGCAGTCCCGGATCCCGCTGTACCAGCGCGCCGCCGGGTTCGGTTTCCCCGGTGTCCGGGTCGACGGCAACGACGTACTGGCGACTTATGCGGTCACCCAGCAGGCGCTGAAGCGCGCTCGCGAGGGCAGCGGGCCGACGCTGATCGAGGCGTACACGTACCGGATGGGTGCGCACACCACCTCCGACGACCCGACGAAGTACCGGCTGTCCGAAGACCTCGAGCACTGGAAGCTCAAGGACCCGATCGAGCGGGTGCACGCCTACCTGACCCGGCACGCGGGCGTTGAGCACGACTTCTTCGAAGAGGTCGAGGCCGAGGCGGACAAGGTCGCGGCCGAGCTCCGGGCCGGCTGCCTCGCGCTGCCGGATCCGCAGATGACCGACTTCTTCCAGCACGTGTACGTCGAGGAGACGCCGCAGCTGGCCCAGCAGCGTGACCAGTACGCCGCCTACGCGGCGTCGTTCGAAGGGGAGGGCTGAGCGATGGCGAAGACCACTCTCGGCAAGGCCATCAACGCCGGTCTGCGGGCCGCGATGGAGGCCGACCCCAAGGTCATCATGATGGGCGAGGACATCGGCAAGCTCGGTGGGGTTTTCCGGATTACCGAGGGACTGCAGAAGGACTTCGGCGAGGACCGCGTCATCGACACCCCGCTGGCCGAGTCCGGCATCATCGGGACCGCGGTCGGGCTCGCGATGCGCGGGTACCGGCCGGTCTGTGAGATCCAGTTCGACGGGTTCGTCTTCCCGGCGTACGACCAGATCATCAACCAGGTCGCGAAGATGCACTACCGGTCGGCCGGCAAGATCAAGATGCCCGTCGTGATCCGGATCCCGTACGGCGGTGGCATCGGCGCGGTCGAGCACCACTCGGAGTCACCCGAGACGCTGTTCGCGCATGTGAACGGCCTCAAGGTGGTGACGGCCGGCGACCCGGTCGACGCCTACTGGATGATCCAGCAGGCGATCGCCTCCGACGACCCGGTGATCTTCTTCGAGCCGAAGCGGCGCTATCACGAGAAGGCGGAGCTGGACGAGTCCGTCCCGCCGGCGCTCAAGCTGCACCAGGCGAAGGTGCTCCGCGAGGGCACCGACGCCACCCTGTTCTGCTACGGCCCGATGGTGAAGACCTGCCTGCAGGCCGCCGAGGCCGCGGCCGAGGACGGACGCAACCTCGAGGTCGTCGACCTGCGGACCATCTCGCCGTTCGACCTGGAGACGATCTTCGCCTCCGTGAAGAAGACCCGGCGGGCGGTCGTGGTGCACGAGGCCACGCTCTCGTTCGGCCCGGGTTCGGAGATCGCCGCGCGCGTGACCGAGGAGTGCTTCTACCACCTGGAGGCGCCGGTCCTGCGCGTCACCGGGTACGACACCCCCTACCCGCCGTCGCGGATGGAGGAGGAGTACCTGCCGGACCTGGACCGCGTCCTGGACGGTATCGATCGGGTGATGGGGTACTGATGGCCATTCAGCGCTTCAACCTCCCCGACGTCGGTGAGGGCCTCGTCGAGGCCGAGATCGTCAGCTGGAAGGTCAAGCCCGGCGACACCGTCAAGCTCAACGACACCATCGTCGAGATCGAGACCGCGAAGTCCCTGGTCGAGCTCCCGGTCCCGTTCGCCGGCACCGTGCACGAGCTGCTGGTGCCCGAGGGTGAGACGGTCGACGTCGGTACGCCGATCATCGCCGTACTGACTGATGCACCCGAACCGGCCGCCGCGCCGGATGAGCCGGCCGATGGCGGTCGCACCGCCGTACTGGTCGGCTATGGTCCGCGGACCACCGAAGCCAAGCGCCGGGCCCGTAAGCCCAGTGGCTCTGCGGCACCGGCACCCGTCGTACCGGCGCCTGTTGTTGTCGCTGCGCCTGCACCGGTTGTCGAACCTGCGCCGGTTGTTGCTCATGGCAATCATGTGTTGGCCAAGCCGCCGGTGCGGAAGCTGGCCAAGGACCTGGGGATCGACCTCGCGACGGTGACCGCGACCGGACCTGGTGGTGTGATCACTCGGGCCGACGTCGAAGGGTTTACGGCCGCTCCGCTGGCGGCAGCACCGACGTACCAGCCTGTTGCCAGTGGGCTTGGGGACAGCCGCGTGCCGGTCAAGGGCGTGCAGAAGGTGATGGCGCAGGCGATGGTGGCCAGCGCTTTCACGGCACCGCATGTGACCGAGTGGATCACTGTCGATGTCAGCGCCACCATGGAGCTGGTCGACAGACTCAAGGCAGACAAGGCGTTCCGCGACCTGCGGGTATCGCCGTTGCTGATCGTCGCGAAGGCGGTCACGCTGGCAGCCCGCCGGACGCCGATCATCAACGCGGTGCTCGACGAGCAGGCTCAGGAGATCGTCTACAAGGGTGCGGTCAACCTCGGTATCGCCGCGGCCACCCCGCGTGGGCTGATCGTTCCGAACATCAAGAACGCCGAATCGCTCACCCTGCCTGAGCTGTGCGCCGCCCTGGGCAACCTGGTCGCCACGGCCCGCGAAGGCAAGACGGCACCGGCCGACCAGGCCGGCGGTACCTTCACCATCACCAACGTCGGTGTCTTCGGCGTCGACGCTGGTACGCCGATCATCAACCCCGGTGAATCCGCGATCCTCGCCTTCGGTGCCGTCCGCAAACAGCCCTGGGTCGTCAACGACGAGATCGTCCCGCGCTGGATCACCACCCTGGCGCTCTCCTTCGACCACCGCCTCATCGACGGCGAGAAGGGTTCCACCTTCCTCGCCGACGTAGCCGGACTCCTCGAGGACCCCGCCCGCGCCCTGATGTTCTGAAGGACCCCCGCCTTCGGCGCGACCGCCCCGTGCGGTCGCGCCGTAGTCGTGAATGCCCAGAGTTCCGGCCGCCGACCTCCATCTGATGGGTTGACCCACGCCGTTGTGGGTTCTGCACCCGCATGCGGGTCCAGAACCCACAACCTCATGGGGGAACCCACGAGATGGTGCTCGATGCGGCGGTGGTGCGCGACGGCGACTGGCGGTTCGGCTTGCGGGGAAGGGTTTGCTTCCCGATCGGGACGGTTGCCCCGAGCAACGCCGAATCGTGCGTCCGGAATTGCTAGCTTCGCCCTCGACTGGTTGTTCTTCGAGGGAGACCTGTGATGCGTACCCGGCTCGCCACCACCGGCGCGACCGCACTGCTGGCCGGCGTACTGGCCCTGACCGCCGCCGGTTGCGGCGGAAGCGACGACCCGAAGGCCGTCTCCACTCCGGCCGGGCAGCCGTCCTCCGACCCTGGTACGCCGACGACCGGCGCCGGCTCCGCCGAAGGCGACCTGCCCGACCCGTGCAAGGGCTGGACCGAGGCCGACGTCACCACCCTGACCGGGCTGAAGATCGCCCCGGACGCCGACGGTGCGCGCGGCGGCCCCGAGCCGTACCAGCCCGGCGACAGTCAGCGCGCGTGCATCTGGGGTGTCGACGGTGGTCACTTCCTGATCGGGACCCAGCGCACCAAGGCCGACGAGTTCTCGGGGCCCGGCGGCGATTCCGAGATCGTCGACGGGATCGGCGACCAGGCCTACTTCATCAAGTCCAACAACGAGCTGCATGTCCGCAAGGACGACCTCGAGATCGTGGTCAGCTTCACCAAGGACGAGAGCGAGTCCGGTGACGTGACCCTCATCCCCGTCCAGAAGACGATCGCCACCAAGATCCTCGAGACCGCCGCTGCTTGAGGGGACTATGACCTGTCCAATAGGGCTGGGAAAGCGATGTCCGGAGGGTGACAACGTCGCCACTTGGCGTGTTGGTGTCAGCGGCATTTCCGCGCCTTGCCGGAGAAAATGCGCGGGCATAGTGTCCGTCCGCACGCTCCATCGGATGTGAATGGAAGGGGAGGGGCAGTACGTCGGGTGGGGAGCCGGAGCGTTCCAGGCGGAGTTGGTGCAACCGTCTGCAGGCCCGGCGTTGCGCGATCCGCCCAGCACCATTTCGCGAAGGGACCACACCGATGGTCTTGTTTCAGCGTTCCCGTAAGCCCGCCACCGCTCTCGCGATCCTCGGCCTCTCAGTAGCTACCGCTGCTGCGCTGGGGACCACGGCCTCCAGTGCCGTGCCGAGTGCGGCACCCCCGCCAAGGCCGTCACAGGCCCAGTCGAAGACGTTCGCGGCCCAGTCCGCGTCGTCGCTGGTGGCGGATCGTTTCGCCGGACTGCATGCCGGCAAGAGCGACACCTTTGTCCCCAAGCCAGTCATCTCGGATCCGTCCGGACTGCAGTACGTCCCGTACGAGCGCACGTTCAAGGGCCTGCCGGTCATCGGCGGTGACTTCGTCGTTGTCACCGACGCGCAAGGCGCCGTCAAGGCCACCTCCGTCGCACAGACCACAGCGATTCCCGAACTCGCGACGAAGTCCGGCATCAGCGCGGCCACCGCCAAGGCGACCGCGACCAAGCAACTCAAGGTCGTCACCTCCAGCACCACCCCGACGCTTGCCGTCTATGCCCTCAGCGGTACGCCGCGGCTGGCCTGGCAGTCTCGCGTCAGCGGCAGCAACGGCGAGGAGCCGTCGAGCCTTTCCGTGTACGTCGATGCTGTCAGCGGCAAGGTGCTCGGTACCAAGGAGCACGTGATGGCCGGCACCGGCACCGGCGCCTACAGCGGGCCTGCCCCGCTGCCCCTGGCGACGACGCAGTCCGGCAGCACCTTCACCATGAAGGACCCGGTCACCACCAACCTGGCCTGCCAGGACGCGGCGAACAACACGACCTTCAGCGGCCCGGACGACGTCTGGGGCAACGGGGTCGGGACCAGCCGGGAGACGGGCTGTGTCGACGCGCTCTTCGCCGCGCAGACCGAGAAGAAGATGCTCACCGACTGGCTCGGCCGTAACGGCATGGACGGCGCCGGCGGCGCCTGGCCGATCCGCGTCGGCCTGAACGACCAGAACGCGTACTACGACGGTTCGCAGGTCCAGATCGGCAAGAACACCGCCGGCGCCTGGATCGGTTCGATCGACGTCCTGGCGCACGAGATGGGCCACGGCATCGACGACCACACCCCGGGTGGTATCTCGGGATCGGGAACGCAGGAGTTCGTCGCCGACACGTTCGGCGCGGCCACCGAGTTCTACAGCAACCAGGGCGCGTCGTACGACCCGCCGGACTTCCTGGTCGGCGAAGAGGTCAACCTGGTCGGCAGCGGCCCGATCCGGAACATGTACGACCCGTCGCAGCTCGGCGACCCGAACTGCTACTCGAGCTCGATCCCGGGCACCGAGGTGCACGCGGCGGCCGGACCCGGCAACCACTGGTTCACCATGCTGTCCCAGGGCAGTGGCGGTAACCCGAACGTGCCGACCTGCAACAGCTCGACGGTGACCGGTCTGGGTATCCAGAAGGCCATCAAGATCATGTACAACGCGATGCTGATGAAGACGAGCAGCAGCTCGTACCTGAAGTACCGCACCTGGACGCTGACCGCGGCCAAGAACCTGTTCCCGGGCAGCTGCACCGAGTTCAACACCGTCAAGGCGGCGTGGGACGCGGTGAGTGTTCCGGCGCAGAGCGCTGACCCGACCTGCAGCACCAGTGGTGGCGTCACCGTCGGCAACCCGGGCAACAAGTCCGGCGTCGTCGGTACGGCGATCGCGTCGTTCACGCTGTCGGCCACCGGCGGCACCGCGCCGTACACCTGGTCGGCCACCGGCCTCCCGGGTGGCGTCACGATCGGCTCCTCGACCGGCACCATCTCCGGTACGCCGACCGCCGCAGGCACCTTCAACGTCACCGCCACGGCGACCGCGAGTGCCGGTGGATCCGGTAGCACCTCCTTCACCTTCACCATCACCGGTGGCGGCGGGGGCTGCTCCGGCCAGGTGATCGGCAACCCGGGCTTCGAGTCCGCCACTGCGGCACCGTGGACGGCCTCGGCCGGGGTGATCGGCTCCGACGCCGGTCAACCGACTCACGGTGGGACGAAGAACGCCTGGCTCGATGGCTATGGAACGACTCACACCGACACGCTGAGCCAGTCCGTCACCATCCCGGCCGGCTGCCACGGCACCCTGTCCTTCTACCTGCACATCGACTCGGCTGAGACCACCACCACGGTCCAGTACGACAAGCTGACGGTGAAGGCGGGCGCCACCACGCTGGCCACGTACTCCAACCTCAACAAGGCCACGGGCTACACCCTGCGGTCCTTCGACGTCTCGTCCCTCGCGGGCACGACGTCGACCATCACCTTCACCGGTACCGAAGACAGCTCCCTGCAGACGTCGTTCGTCGTTGACGACACGGCCCTCAACCTGAGCTGACCTGCCTGCGAGGCCCCGGTAACCATCTGGTTGGTTACCGGGGCCTCGCCTTGTCCACAAGCTGCTGAAGACCATTCGATCCTGACGGAATCTGTTGGTTTGTGGGCCTACATGTCTTGTCGGCGGGTGACGACGCGTGTAGCTTCCATCGCAGTGAGTGCCGCCCCACCCACAGATGGAGTCCCCTCATGCGCCGACGTCTGCTCGCGTCCCTGCTCGGTCTGGTCCTGTCCGCGACCCTCGTGCCGAGCGCGGCCCAGGCCGCCGTACAAGCCAAACCGGATATCGCGTCCACTCCACCGATGGGGTGGAACAGCTGGAACACCTTCGCCTGCAACATCAACGAGGGTTTGATCCGCGACACCGCCGACGCGATGGTGTCGTCCGGGATGGCGGCTGCCGGCTACAAGTACGTGAACATCGACGACTGCTGGATGGCGCCGCAGCGGGACGGGAGTGGGCGGCTGCAGGCCGACCCGGGCCGTTTCCCGAGCGGTATCAAGGCTGTCGCCGACTACGTGCACGCGCGGGGGCTGAAGCTCGGCATCTACTCGTCGGCGGGATCCCACACCTGCCAAGGGCTTCCGGCCAGCCTCGGGCACGAGACGGTGGACGCGCAGTCGTGGGCGAGCTGGGGAGTCGACCTGCTCAAGTACGACAACTGTGGTGAGCAGAACGGCATCCCGGCCACTACGCGCTACAAGACCATGGCTGACGCCCTGCAGGCCACCGGTCGCCCGATCCTCTACAGCATCTGCGAGTGGGGTCAGAACCAGCCATGGCTGTGGGCTGCCAACGCCGGCGGCCACATGTGGCGCACCACTGGCGACATCGCCAACAACTGGTCGAGTGTGATGTCCCTGCTGGACCAGCAGGTCGGACTGGAGCAGTACTCCGGCCCCAACGCGTGGAACGACCCCGACATGCTCGAGGTCGGCAACAGCGGTCTCACGTACGCCGAGAGCCGCGCCCACATGAGCCTCTGGTCGATCATGAACGCGCCTCTCGTTGCAGGCAACGACTTGCGCTCCATGCCCGCGTCGACTCGCGACCTGCTCACCGATCCCGACGTAGTCGCGGTCAATCAGGACTGGGCCGGCCGGCAGGGTGCCAAGCTCCGGGACGACGGTGACATCGAGGTGTGGTCGAAGAAGCTGTCCGACGGTGGTGCAGCGGTCGTCCTGCTCAACCGCTCACCGAACACTGCCACCATCAGTACGACGGCCTCTGCGCTCGGGTTGCCCGCGTCATCGGCGTACACGGTGAAAGACCTGTGGAGCAACGCCGTACGGGCGTCTGTGGGTAATGTGCGGGCACAGGTCGGTTCACACGACGCTGCGATGTTCCGCGTGACGCCGGGAGTTGCTGCGGACGTGGCGCCGATGGTTGTACCCGAGGCGGTTCCGGCGAAGGCTTACGTGTCGACTGCGGGACGGGTCGACGTACAGACGCAGTTGCACAACGACGGTCCGACAGCGGTGACCGGTGCGCAGATCTCCCTGACCGCACCGGCTGCCTGGACGGCGACTCCGGAAGGCTCGACGGAGCTGGGCACTGTCGGTGCTGGGCAGTCCGGGTCGGTCACCTGGCACCTTGCTGCGAACAACCCAGCGCTCGGTCCGGTCGCTCTGGCCACCAGTGCGAGCTGGACGTGGAACGGTAGTTCACAGAACGGCGCCGGAGCTGGCAGGTTCGTGGTGGCCAATCCACCGGCGCTCGGCCGTACGACGCTCTCCGACGGGACATGGGTCTACGCCGACAACGGCTGGGGACCTGTGGAGCGCAACATGAGTGTCGGTGAGCAGGCGGCCGGTGACGGCAAGCCGTTGACCGTTGCGGGGACTGTGTACCCGAAGGGCCTTGGTGTACACGCACCTGGTCGCGTCGGGTACTTCCTGGACGCGCAGTGCACCACGCTGACCACCAAGGCGGGTATCGACGATGAGGTGGGCGACAAGGGTGAGGTGCAGTTCGAGATCTGGGCTGACGGCACCCGGCTCACGCAGGCCACTGCAACTGGTGCTGGTGGAGCTGTCACGCTCAACGCCGACCTGACCGGCGTACAGGTCGTTGAGCTGGTCGTCGACCCGAAGGGCTCGCCTGACTTCGACCACGCCGACTGGCTGGCTCCTGAGCTCACCTGCGTCGGTACGCCGCCGCCCGCGGGCAAGTCCAAGCTCGGCGACCGGCCCTGGACCGCTATGACCAACGGCTGGGGACCGGTGGAGCGCAACCGCTCGAACGGCGAGCAGCCCGCCGGTGACGGTCAGCCGCTCACCGTGGCCGGCACCGTCTACCCCTCCGGACTGGGCGCACACGCCAACGGCTCGATCACTTTCTACCTGGGCAAGCGTTGCTCCACCCTGACTGTTGCCGTCGGCATCGATGACGAGGTCGCCGACCGCGGTCAGGTTCACTTCGAGGTCTGGGGCGACAGCACCCGGTTGGCCCAGGCCGACGCGACCGGTGCCGGCCCCGCCGTACCGCTCACTGCCAACCTCGCCAACGTCACCACGCTGGAGCTGCGCCTCGACTCGGCCGGCTCGGTCGACTACGACCACGCCGACTGGCTCAACCCCGAGGTCACCTGCAGCTGACAAATCATTGGCCGGGAGCCACGCCGTCGGGAACACTCGACGGCGTTGTCCGGCGGGTTCTGACCTGTAGGTCCGGACCAATTCACCTTTGTGAGAGGGTGAAGCAGTGGTGGTCATCCTGGTGGTGCTGGGCGCTGCGGTGTTGCACGCGACGTGGAACGCGATGGCGCATGGAGCGGTCGATCGGTCGGCCGGGGTGGCGTGGATGGCGTTGGCCACGGGGGTCATCGGGCTGGGGATCGTGCTCGTGCAGGGACTGCCGCCAGCGGGAACCTGGTGGTACATCGTCGGGTCCACGGTGCTGCACCTGGCGTACTTCGGTGGCTTGCTGACGTCGTACCAGCTGGGGCAGTTCAGCCAGATGTATCCGTTGGCCCGCGGTACGTCGCCCTGGGTGGTGGCTGTGGTCTCGGTCGTGGTTCTGCAGCAGACCCTGGCGCCGGCGGTGCTGGCGGGCGTGCTGCTGGTGTCGGCCGGGCTGATAGCGCTGGTGTTCATCGGGCGGCCCGGGCGGCGGCAGGTGCCGGCGTTGGCAGCGGCCACGGGAACCGGGGTGATGATCGCGGCGTACACGGTGGTCGACGGGCTGGCGGTGCACAAGATGCCGGTGCTGACCTACCTGGGGTGGGTCTTCATGCTGCAGGGGTTCGTGATGCCAGTGGCGGTCGTCGCTTGGCGAGGGACCGCTGTACTGCGGCTGCCGCGGGCTGCTGTGCTGTCCGGGCTGGGCGGCGGTGCCGTGTCGATGGTGGCCTACGGGCTGGTGTTGTGGGCACAGACCCGGGGCACCCTGGCTGAGGTCGCCGCGTTGCGGGAGACGAGCATCATCTTCGGCGCGCTCATCGGCGCCGTCTTCTTCGGCGAGCGCTTCGGCCCGCGCCGCGCGATCGCGGCCGCGGTCGTCGTCGCCGGCATCGTGCTGATCAGTCTCAACTAATTCGCTAACGTCCGAAAACACGCCGACCACGTACTGCGGATCTTCGGACGTTGAGTGAGTGGGGGTCCCGGGCGGGAGACCCCCACTCCGATCAGGGGTTACCAGCCGCGCTTGACCGCGTCCAGCGCGTCGACGAGGCCTTCACCGGCGAAGGCGTTGTTCGCCGTGGTGCCGGTGCAGCGGGCGTCGATGACGGCAGGGCAGGCGACGTCGTCGGCCTGCTTGCGCAGCGCGGACTCGATCTGCAGCGGGCCCCACCATGGGTGTGCCGACTTCATCAGTGCGGCGACGCCGGCGACGTGCGGCGAGGCCATCGACGTACCGCTCTTCGTGCCGTAGCCACCGCCGGGCAGGGTGGACAGGATCGTCCGGCCGGGCGCCGTCACGTCGATCTTGTTCAGGCCGAAGTTGGAGAAGGCGGCGCGGGTGCCGTCCTTCTGGAACGCGGCCACGGTGATCACGTGCGGGAGCTCGGTCGGCATGTTCAGGCAGTTGTTGTCGATCGTCCGGGTGACCGGCGTCGTGTCGTTCGGGCTGCCGGTGTCGGTCGTCTTGTTGGCCAGGTCGTAGTTCGAGTTGCCGGCTGCTGCGACCGCGAGTACGCCGCTGTCGGTCGCGTACGCCACGGCCCGCCGTACTGCTTCCTGGACCGCGCCCTGGTCGGCACCGTCCTTGCACCAGTACTCGTACGGGTCGATGAAGTAGCTGTGGTTGGTGACGTCCATGTGCCGCTCAGCCGACCAGATGAAGCCGCAGATCGCGTACTCCGGGTAGATGAAGCCGCTGTCGTTCACCACCTTGACCGAGGCGATCCGCACGCCCGGCGCGACGCCGACGATGCCGACACCGTTGCGGGCAGCGGCGACCGTGCCGGCCACGTGCGTGCCGTGGTCGCTGGTGGTCGGGCGCCAGGCGCCGACAGTCCGGTCCGGTACGCCGTTGGTGGTGCAGTTCACCGAGTCCTTGGCGTCGAAGTTCGGCGCGAGGTCAGGGTGGGCGTCGTCCACACCGCTGTCGTTGATGCCGACCAGGACCTTGCGGGAGCCATCCGTGATCGCGTGGGCCTGGTCCGCCTTGATCTGGGTCAGGTCCCACTGCTCGCTCTCACGGGGGTCAGGGACCGGAGTCGCCGCCGTCTCGAGCTCGGACGCCGCACCGGCCGGGGCCGCGGCGGAGGTCGCGGTCGTGCCGTCGGTGACGGCCGCCGTACGGGTGGCGCCGACGGACTGGACCTCTCGGCCGTCGCGGCCCGACTTCAGCGCGGTCTTGAAGTCGGGGTTGGTCGACTGGGCGACGACGACGCCGATCTGCCCGTAGGAGACCAGGACGGTGCCACCGGCGGCCTTGACAGCGTTCTCGACCTTCCGGACATGGCCCGGGGAGGCCTTGGTGTTCACCACGTAGTTCATCAGCGGGCCAGGCTCGGCAGCAGCAGCCGTCGGGGCCGGTACGGCGCTCGCGGCGGTAGCTGCACCGAGTGTGGTCAGCACGAGGGCGGTGGCGGCCAGGCCGGCGGACAGCCGGCGGGGTCGGGACAAACGGGTCACGCTGCCTCCAGATGGCGGGGCCTGGAGCGGACGGGTCCAGGCGCAATCACTGGTGACTCTAAATCCGATCACCGGCAAGTGGTCTGGTTTGTCCACAAGACAGGGGAAACCCTGCGTTTGTCACTACCGATCGTGCGACGGTTCACGCTCAGTTACCCACATCATGTGGATCACCCTGTGGATAACTCGTGGAGAAGTTGGGGACGAGCGGTGGATTGCCTGTGGGTGTAGGATAGATACATCAGAGATACCGACCGTATGTTTCAGTGCACAGCTAGTCGTTGGGTGAGGTAGTTGCAGTTCGAACTGGGGGAAGAAACCGCCGAGATCGCTCGGGTGGTCGTCGAGTCAGCGCCGGGTGTGGAGAAGATCCCTGCCGCTGAGCGCGTGTACGCCTATGTGAAGGCAGCGATCCTGGACCGGGTCTACCCCGGTGGGGAGCTGCTGACGGAGGGCGAGCTGGCCACTGCGGTCGGCGTATCGCGCACTCCGGTCCGGGAGGCGTTGCTGCGGCTGGAGGAGTCCGGCCTGGTCAAGCTGTACCCGAAGAAGGGCGCGCTGGTGCTGCCGGTGCTGCCGCAGGAGATCAACGACGTGCTCGAGGCACGCGAGCTGATCGAGACGCACGCGGCCGCCAAGGTCTGGCCGCGCCGCAAGCAGCTGATCGAGAGTCTGTCGGCGCGCGTCGACGAGATGCGCGCGCACCGCAAGGCCGGGGACGCGAAGAGCTTCCTGGAGGCCGACCGGGCCTTCCACGAGGCGATTGTCGGTGCCGCAGGCAACGAAATTCTCGCCAAGCTCTACAACAGCCTGCGGGACCGCCAGGTGCGGATGGGTGTGCCCGGTATCGAGGTGCAGCCGGCCCGGATGGACAAGTCGATCATCGCGCACCAGGAGATGATCCTGGCGCTCGGCGGGAACAGCGCCAAGCGTTTCCGTGAGCTCGTTGTCGCCCACATCGATTCCGCCGCGGCGGATCTGCGGGGGATTCGGTGACCGAACTCCTCTTCCCCCTGGGCGGACGGCGCGCCTGGGCGGTGTGGGCCACTGCTGTCTTCACCTACCTGGTGACCGTGCTGCACCGCGGCTCGATGAGTGTGGCGGGGCTGCAGGCGGCAGAACGCTTCCACATTTCCGCATCCGCGCTGGCCAGCTTCACCGTCGTACAGCTGACTGTCTACGCCGCCATGCAGGTGCCGGTCGGCGTACTGCTCGATCGGTACGGCTCAAAGCGGCTGCTGATCGTTGCGTCCGGACTGCTGTTCGTGGCGCAGTCCGCGTTCAGCATGGTCGACTCGTACCCGGCGGCGCTCGCTGCGCGCGCCGTACTGGGTGTGGGTGACGCACTGGTCTTCATCAGCGTGCTGCGCGTCGTCATGGCCTGGTTCCCCGCGCTCCGGCAGCCACAGATGTCGCAGGTGACCGGGATGCTCGGCGGTATCGGTGCGATCGTCTCGACCGCTCCGATGGCCGCTGCCTTCCACGCCTTCGGCTGGACCCCGACGTTCGCCGGCGCCAGTGTCCTCAGCCTGGTCGCGGGCGTCGCCGTACTGCTGCTGATGAAGAACACCCCGTACGACGAGCCGCTGCGGCGGCCCAAGCAGTCGGTCACCGAGGTGCGCAAGAACCTCCGCCGGGCCTGGAACGAGCCGGGTACCCGGCTGGGCCTGTGGACGCACTTCACCACCAGCTTCTCCGGCAGCACGTTCGGCCTGCTCTGGGGCTACCCGTTCCTCGTGCAGGGACAGGGCGTCGCGCCCGGGACCGCAGCGGCGATGCTGATCCTCCCTGTGCTCGCGGGGCTCTGCTACGGACCGCTGGTCGGCCGGTACGCCGCTAAGTTCCCGTTCTACCGGTCCTGGATCGTGCTGGCGGTTGTCGCGGGCTCGGTGCTGATGTGGACCGTCGTCCTGCTCTGGCCGGGTCAGGCCCCGATGCCGGTACTCCTGCTGCTGATCGTCGTACAGGCGGCTGGTGGACCCGGGTCGATGCTCGGATTGGACTACGCACGGACCTTTAACCCGAGCAACCGCTTCGGGGCGGCCAACGGAATGGTGAACACCGGCGGCTTCATCGCCACGCTGATCTGCATCGGCATGGTCGGGATCCTGCTGGACGCCTCGTCCGGTGGCGCTCCGCAGACGATCGGTGACTTCAAGTACGCGCTGGCCTTCCAGTACGTGCTGTGGGCGATCGGCATCCGGCAGATCCTCAAGTACCGCCGCCGGGCGCGTGGTCACCTGGCCCGCTACAACCCGGAGGCCTACCAGGCGCTGCTCGCCAACAAGGTCGTCCCCATCCAGGGCTGACACCAGTCAGGGCTGACACCCAGTCAGGGCTGACACCAGCTGTCGCGGGCCTGCCAGAGCGATGCCAGGCCCGTGACAGCGACCAGGCGCAAGGTAATCCCAGTGAGAAGCAACACCACTGGGAGGAATCGATGACTGCATCGAACCAGGTCGCCATCGAGGCGGTCGGCTTGGTCAAGAAGTACGGAAACACGACTGCGCTGGCCGGGGTCGACCTGACCGTCCCGACCGGGACGGTGCTGGGGGTGCTCGGGCCGAACGGCGCGGGCAAGACGACGGCGGTCCGGATCCTCGGCACGCTGCTGCGTCCCGACGCCGGCCACGCGACGGTCGGCGGGTACGACGTCGTCCGCGACGCCGCCAAGGTGCGCGGGATCATCGGGCTGACCGGGCAGTACGCGTCGGTCGACGAAGACATGTCGGGCCGCCGCAACCTGGTCATGATCGGCCGGCTGCTCGGGATGTCGCGGGCCGATTCCCGGAACCGCGCCGAGAAACTGCTCGAGCGGTTCGAGCTGACCGACGCCGGTGAGCGGATCGCGAAGACCTACTCCGGCGGCATGCGGCGCCGGCTCGACCTGGCCGCGAGCCTGGTCGGCAACCCCCGCATCCTGTACCTCGACGAGCCCACCACGGGTCTGGACCCGCACGCCCGCAACGGCGTCTGGGAGACGATCCGCGATCTCGTCCTGGACGGGACCACGGTGCTGCTCACCACGCAGTACCTGGAGGAGGCCGACGCATTGGCCGACTCGCTGATGGTGTTCGACAAGGGCCGCGTGGTCGCGTCCGGCCGTCCTGCCGAGCTGAAGGCGCAAGCCGGTAAGCAGACGCTCGACGTCCGTCCGGCCGAGCCCGCCCACCTGGAACGCGTCGCCGCGATCGTCGCCGAAGCAGTCGGCGTCCGGCCGAGCGTCGACGTCGTGAACGCACTGGTCAGCGCACCGGTCACCGACGGTACGTCGATGCCGGTCGTCGTCCGCCGGCTCGACGAAGCCGGTATCGCCGTCACTGAACTCGCACTCCGGCTGCCCAGCCTGGACGAGGTCTTCCTCGCCCTGACCGGTCATGCCGCCGAAGAACGCCCGGCCGACATCCTGGAAGGAGCAAGCCGATGACCACGGCAACTATCGAGAACGTATCGACGTACAAGTCCCGGCCCTTCGCCTGGGTGCAGCAGAGCCTGACCCTTGCCTGGCGCAACATCGTCCGGATCCGGCAGAACCCCGAGGCCCTGGCCGACGTGACGTTCCAGCCGATCATCTTCCTGACGCTGTTCCTGTTCGTCTTCGGTGGCGCGATGAACCAGGGCCAGGGCTGGCAGGGCTATCTGCCCTGGCTGCTCCCCGGCCTGCTCGTCCAGACCGTCGTCTTCTCCACCATGGGGACCGGTGTCGGCCTGAACGACGACTTCGCCAAAGGCGTCTTCGACCGCTTCCGCAGTCTCCCGATCGCCCGCATCTCCCCGCTGATCGGCGCCGTCCTCGGCGACGCCGTCCGCTACATGCTCTCGATCGTGATCCTGATGGCCACCGGCTTCGCCCTCGGCTTCCGCTTCGACAACGGTGTCGGCTACGGCCTGCTGGGACTCGTGATGGTCCTCGGCTTCGCCCTGTCCATGTGCTGGATCTGGGTCTGGCTGGGCCTCACCATGAAGACCGCCCAAGGCGTCCAGGGCATCGCCTTCCTGGTGATGTTCCCGCTCACCTTCGGCAGCAACATCTTCGCCCCCACCAGCACCATGCCCGCCTTCCTCCAGACGTTCGCGAAGTACACCCCGATCTCCTACCTCGTGGACCTGGAACGCGCCCTGATGGGCGGCGGCGCCATCCAAAAACCACTCCTGGTCACCCTCGCCTGGATGGTAGGCCTGGTAGCGATCTTCGCCCCGCTGGCCATCCGCGCCTACCGCCGCCGCACCTGACCGAACGCACCTGATGGGTTCACCCACGAGCTTGTGGGTTCCCCACCCGCATGCGGGTCCAAAGCCCACCATCTGATGGGGTAACCCATCAGATGGTTTCGGGGTTTCGGTGGCGTCTCGGGGCATGCCCCGAGCGGACAGGAACTCTTTGTCCACAAAGGGATTCCGGTGGTCCGGCTCCGTCGAATTCCTGGTTAGGCTTGACCGATGCGGATCAACGTTTACATCGACGGGTTCAACTTGTACTACGGCTCTCTCAAGGGCCGACCGTACAAATGGCTGAACCTCGAGCGGATGTGTGCGTTGCTGCTCCCTCACTCAATCCGCAGCCGGTGGCGAGCCAGCGACTGATGACCTGCCGACCGACGTTCGCGAAGCAGATTCGGGCGGGTGTGCTGGGCGCGAGCCAGTTCCCGGATCGGGTCGTCGGGGACTCCGGAGCCGTCATCCGGAAACCGGAGGGCTGGTAAAAGCAGAAGCCCCACCGGAGTGGGGCCTCGCACCCAGCCACCGAAGCAACTGGGGGAATGATCAGAGCCTAGCCGACCCCGTTCCGGCAGGCAACCTGCCGGGGTCAGAGCTCCGCGAAGGCGAGGGGTTCGCGGGTGCAGAGGTATGTTGCCCAGTGCAACTTAACGGGGGTTCCGGTGGCGTCTCGGGTGATGGTGAGGAGTTCGCCGGTCTCGCGCCCGGAGACGGTGCGGTAGGTGTCGTCGGCGACCTTTTCGAAGACGGCGGGGGCTTGCCAGTCGGCGGCGGCGGGGGACTTGCCGTGCAGGACGCCTTCCTTCACGGTGAAGGTGAAGGGGGAGCCTTCGGTGAACCAGGTGCCGAGTACGCCGGTGAGTTCGGCGGGGACCGGGGTGCCGGGGAGCCAGGGGTCGACGGGGAGCGGGTCGGTGTCGAGGACCTTGTTGATCAGGCTGATGGCGAGGGCCGAGGGGGCCGGGGCCGAGGTGGAGCTCTGCAGGCAGATGCCGGCGGTGCCGGAGGCGCGGTGGACGAAGGTCGAGGTGATGTGGCCGGGCATGCCGCCGTCGTGACCGACGTACAGCTCGTTGTCCTGGCGGAAGAGCATGAAGCCGAGGCCGAAGGCGAGTTGCCAGCGGGCGGTGTCGGCCATGATCTGGACCTGGCACATCTCTTCGAGGGTGTCTGCCGACAGCACCTCGGAGACCGGGTTCGCGATGAACATGGCCCACTTGGCGAGGTCCTCCGCCGTACTGGCGAGACCACCGCAGGCGGCCATCGCCTTGAGGTCGAGCAGCGGTTCCTGCACCGGTACGTCGGTGAAGGGCGGCACGTAATAACCGGTCGCAGCCGGACCACCGTCCATGCCGACCGTCGTACGGCGCATCTCCAGCGGATCGAGGATCCGGGCCTTGATGGCGTCGTACCAGGGCTTGCCGTCGAGGCGGGCGACGACCTCGCCGAGTAGTGAGTAGACCAGGTTCGAGTAGTGGAACCGGTGGTGCGGCTTGCCGATGCGGTCGGCCTCGTTCCAGCCGGCGACCAGTTCGTCACGGTCGGGGAACTTCATCAGGTCCCAGACGTCGCCCACGGGCTCGCGCTGCATGCCGCTCGCGTGGCTGAGCATCTGCCGGATGGTGACGCCACCGTGCTTGCTCTCCGGTACGTGCGTCTCCAGCGGGTCGTCGAGGCCGAGCTTGCCTTCGTCGCGCAGCGCCAGGATGGCGACCGCGGTCAGCGTCTTGCTCTGCGAGGCGATCAGGAACTGGGAATCCGCGGTCGGCGGCACTCCCGGAGTCGCCAGATCGGCGGAGCCGGCACCGTGCGACCAGGCCAGCGACCCGGCGCGGGCGACGGCGCCCACCACTGAGGGGACGCGGCCCTTGGCCTGGCGTTCGGCGACGAGTTGGGTGAGGGCGGTCTGCGTCTGCGCAGCGAGTTCGGTCACGACAGTCGACAATAAGCGAGCGAGATGACAAAAGGCAGAGTGCACGGACCGCGTCATGTGCGAGGCTGGTGTGGTGCGCATAGCGGTGCTCGGTCCTCTCGCGATGTGGGCGGCAGACGGGACTCCGCTCGACGTCCGCGGAGTTCGCCTGCGCGGGCTGCTGGCCAGGCTCGCGCTGAGCGCGGGGAAGCCGGTCAGCGTCGAGACCCTGGTCGACGGTTTGTGGGGGACCGGAGCACCCAGCGCCAACGCGCTGCAGTCGCTCGTCTCCCGGTTGCGCTCGAGCCTTCCGGCGACCGAGTCGAGCATCTCGATCCAGTCCGGCCCGGCCGGCTACACGCTGACCATCGGCCCGGACTGCGTCGACGCCCAGCAGTTCGAAGACCTGGTACGACGCGGTCGCGCGCGGCTGAGCTCCGAACCGGAGCAAGCCCACGCGCTGCTCTCCCAGGCCGACAAGCTCTGGCGCGGTGAAGCCCTCGCCGATCTGCGGGACCTCCCGTTCGTCGCGATCGAAGCGGACCGGCTGACCGAGCTCCGGCTCGGCGCGGCCGAGGACCTCGCCGAAGCCGCGGTCGCCTGCGGTCGCGCCCGCGACCTGATCACCGAGCTCGAGCGCCTCGCCGCCACGCATCCCCTCCGCGAGCGTCTGCACGAACTCCTCATCAGAGCCCTGTACGCCGATGGCCGCCAAGCCGAGGCACTGTCGGCCTACGAGCGAGTCCGTACGACGCTCGCCGACGAACTGGGCGCGGACCCGGGCGCGCGCCTTCGTGAGCTCCATGTCGCAGTCCTGCGTGGCGATGCGGTCGACCCGGTCGCGGCCGCCACCCCGGCGCCGATGCCGGCCGAGCCGCGGAGCAACCTGCGCGCGCCGATGACGAGTTTCGTCGGCCGTCGTGAAGACGTCGCCGAGCTGAGTCGCCTGCTGAGCAACGGCACGCGCCTGGTCACGATGGTCGGACCTGGTGGAGCAGGCAAGACTCGATTGGCCACCGAGACCGGTCGGACGCTGGTGGAGCAGAGCGGTGACGGCATCTGGTTCGTCGAGCTCGCGCCACTCGGCGACGCGGCCGACGTGGCCCCCGCCGTACTGTCGGCTCTTGGTGCGAGTGAGTACGTCGACGTCGTGCCGGCGTCGAGTCTCGTGCCCAAGCAGCTGCGGGCGAGCCGGGCCGCGACTGACCGGCTCGTCGAGGTGATCGCGGACCGCCGGATCCTGCTGGTGCTCGACAACTGCGAGCACCTGGTTCAGGAGGTTGCCGGGCTGGTCGACTCCCTGCTCGCGGCCTGTCCGCGACTGCGCGTGCTGACGACGAGCCGCGAGCCGCTCAGCATTCCGGGTGAACACCTGCATCCTGTTGGACCATTGGGGTTGCCACCCATCGATGCCTCCGGTGATGAGTTCGCCGCGATCCAGCTCTTCGTCGACCGGGCCCGCGCCGTCCGCCCGGACTTCGCGTTGACCGACGGGAACCGCATCGCAGTCGCCGAGATCTGCCGTCGGCTGGACGGGATGCCACTGGCGATCGAGCTCGCCGCAGCCAGGCTGCGGGCGATGACTCCGGAGCTGATCGTCGATCGGCTCGCGGACCGATTCCGCCTGCTGACCAGTGGTTCACGGACTGCACTGCCCAGGCATCAGACCCTGCGGGCCGTCGTCGAGTGGAGCTGGGATCTGCTCGACAACGACGAGCAGGCGGTCGCTCGCCGGCTCTCGCTGTTCTCCGGTGGCGCGACGCTGGGAGCGGCTGAGCGGGTGTGCAGTGACGACAACCTCCCGGCGGAGGCGGTGCTCGGCGTACTGGCTTCTCTTGTCGACAAATCGCTCGTCGAGGCCGTCTCCGGTGAGCGGTCGGTGCGTTACCGGATGCTGGAGACGGTTCGCGCGTACGGCGCCGAGCAGCTCACGGCGGCCGGTGAGCGCGATCGGTTCCGGCAGGCGCACACCGAGTACTTCCGTCGGTTGCTGCGCCAGGCCGCGCCCAATCTCCGGACCCGGGCGCAGGTCGAATGGATCGCGAGGCTGAAGGCGGACCACGACAACCTGACCGATGCCCTGCGCAGTTCGATCGACTCGGGCTCGGCGCGGAACTCGGTGCAGATGGTCTCCGTGCTCGCCGAGCTCTGGAACATGAGCGGTCGCCCGTCCGAGGCGGTCGGCTGGATGCGCGCAGCGCTCGCCGTACCGGGACCGAGCGTGCCGGTCGAGCGGGCGATCACCTTGATGATGCTTGCCTTCGGCACCATGTCCGCCGAGGAAGACCAAGCGGCGATGATTCCCAAGGCGCTGCGGGCGCTCGCCCAGGTCCGGCTGCTGTCGCGGCAGCACCAGATCGTCCGCGACTCGGCCGTCGGGCGGTTCGTCAACGCGATGTGGGCAGCGCTCCGGCGCGACACGGCGACGTCGTTCCGCGAGCTCGAGGCCGCGCGTGACCACCCGGAACCGTGGACCCGGCACATGGCCGCATTGCTGCTCGCGATGTTCCGCGACAACGAGGGCGAACCAGTCCAGATGGACGCTGATCTGGGGGTCGCTCTCGAAGGCTTCCGGGAGATCGGCGATCGCTGGGGCACGTCGATGGCGCTGCGCGGATTGGCGAGCCTGCAGGCCGCCCGCGGTGAGCATCGGGCCGCGCTGGACTCACTCGACGAGTCGATGCAGTTGTTCGCCGAGCTCGGCACCACCGAAGGCATCGGGCAGTTGCTCGGTGCGGCCTCGATCAGCAAGCTCGAGCTCGGTGACATCGACGGCGCCCGGGCGACACAGCAGCAGGCGCTGCGGATCGCCGAGGAGAACGGCTCCCGCGAGGGCGAGGCGATGTCACTGTTCGGCTTCTCGCGGATCGAGTTGCGGGCCGGCCGGCTGGACGAGGCGAAGGCACTGATCGATCGCGCCGACACAATGATGGGTGACCGCTGGGACCAGACGGCCCCGCACGGCAGGGCGATGTTGCTGGCGCAGTCCGGCCGGATCGCGCTGCGTCGTGGCGAGCTGGAGTCGGCGCGCGACCTGAACCGCCGGGCGGTCGAGGTCGCGCTGGGCAGCTCGGACATGCCGATCACCGCAACGATCGTCGACACCGCCGCCGAGATCGACCTCGCGTACGGCGAGGCGGAGGCCGGCGCGCGGACTCTCGGTCTGGCGGCCGCGCTGCGCGGGATGCGGAGCCTGCCGGACGCCGACGTCCGCGCCGCCACCGAACAGCTGCGGGAGCTGCTGGGTGACGACGGATTCGAGACGGCGTACGGCGCGGCCGCGGCGATGACGCGGGACGACGCCCTCGCCGAACTGCGTAAGCGGTTCAGCTCGTCATGAGCTGAATCGCCAGGTCCCGCAGGGATTTCTGCACCTTCTGCTCCGGCGGTCGCGGGTCGGCGAGCATCCAGTCGTAGACGACCGCGTTCACCGCCCCGAAGAAACTCAGACCGACGAACCGGAAGTCCCGGCGTTCGATCTCGCCCTTGGCCGCCGCACTGTCCCCGACGTCACGCACACTCGCGATCAGCAGGTCCCGGAACGCGATCCGTTGCTCCTCGACGGCCGGGCTGGTCCCGACCACCTCGACGAACGAGATCCGCGCCCGGCGCAGATCGGCCATGATGGTTTTCAGGTAGCTGTCGACCGCCGCGGTGATCCGCTCCCGGACCGGCCGGCCGTCGGTCGCCCGGATCGCGTCCCCGGTGTTCCGCACGGTCAGCTCGATCACCTGCGCATGCACCGCGAGCAGCACGGCTTCCTTGTTCTGAAACTCGTGGTAGAAGTGCCGAGTGGACACTTTCGCCTGTGTACACAGGCGTTCCACCGATGTCGCCGGGTACCCTTCGGTCCCGAACAACTCCAATGCCGCGGCCAGCAATCGCTCCCGGCGCGCAGCCTTCCACTCCTCGACCGATCGCCCGGAATAACGGCGTACGGAGGGTTCCCTCATTGCACCTCTTGTCGGCTACCCCGTGCCAGATCCCGGACATCCTATCCACCCCTTGGCGGCACCGGTACCGGTACCGGTCGTCGCGCCGAAGCACGCCACGACGACCGGCCCGCTGGTTGGAAACCAGTCAGCTCATCGACTCGTAGCCGACCCCGCCGTCGAGCAGTTCGCGGACGATGTCGAGGTGCCCGAGATGCCGGGCTGTCTCCTCGATCAGATGGCACAGGACATACCGCACGGACGCCTGTCCGCTGTCCCGTACGACGGCCTTTTCGAGGTCGCCGAGCTCCATTGCGGCAACGACCGCGTTCGAGCGCGCGTTCTCGGCCTCGTACTCGTCGAGCAGTTGCGCGAGCGGTACGTCGTCCACCAGCATCTCGGCGTCAGGATGCCCATCCGGTGTCCACGGGGTCTGCCCCGTGTCGGGAACGCCGCCGAGGTTCTGCTGGAACCAGCTGTACTCCACCCAGCGCAGATGCGCGACCAGAGCGGCAACGTTGGTGAGGGGCGAGGTCGGCAGCACCACGCGATGGGCGTCGACTTCGCTCAGTCCTTCGCACTTCACGCGGATGAGCGAACGCAGGTGGTCGAGCCAGCCAACGAGCTGTTCGCGCTCGTCGCCGGCGAGTGGCGGCCTCATGCGGCCTGCTTGCTGAAGTTCATTCGAAAGCTCCTGTGAACGGGGAGCCACCCGACCTCAGCCGCGGGTGCGGTGGTCGGACAGCACGATGGGGCCTTGCAACACCGTGCTCACCTCCCTCCGCGTAGAGCTGCACGCTACAACGGAGCCGTGCTCAGGCGCCAAGGTTTATCGGGGGCGGACCTGCGCCACTCACCAAGTGCCTCCGCTGGCCGATTCGCAGTCCGAGCTGCTGGTCTGACGGCGGACCGCCATCACCGTCTAACAGCGCGGGACCCGCGTCGTTCACGCTCAGCACGCCGTGCCGGACGGCTCCGGAACGCACTTGGACGGTGATGCAGGTCCGCCCTCAGCGGTTGTCCTTGATGCGTTTCGCCTTGCCCAGCGAGCGTTCCAGGGCGTGCGGGTCGACGATCTCGACCTTGGCGGTGACGCCGACGCGGTCCTTGATGCGGCGGGACAGCTTGGCGGCCGCGGTGGCGCGGTCGGTGAGGTCGGGGGCTGCTTCGACCTGGACGGTGAGTTCGTCCATCCGGCCGGGGCGGGTGAGAACGCAGAGGTAGTGCGGGGTGAGGCCCTCGACCAGGAGGATCTGTTCCTCGATCTGGGTGGGGAAGACGTTCACGCCGCGGACGATCATCATGTCGTCGGTACGGCCGGTGATCTTCTCCATCCGGCGCAGGCTCGGTCGCGCCGTACCGGGGAGCAGTTTGGTCAGGTCGCGGGTGCGGTAGCGAAGGACCGGGAAGGCCTGCTTGGTCAGTGAGGTGAAGACCAGCTCGCCTTCGGAGCCGTCGGGCAGGACCTCGCCGGTGACCGGGTCGATGATCTCCGGGTAGAAGTGGTCCTCCCAGATGTGCAGGCCGTCCTTGGACTCGACGCACTCCTGCGCGACGCCCGGGCCCATCACCTCGGACAGGCCGTAGATGTCCACGGCGTGCATGCCGGTGCGCTGCTCGACCTCGGTGCGCATCTGCTCGGTCCACGGCTCGGCGCCGAAGATGCCGATCCGCAGCTGGGTGTCGCGCGGGTCCATGCCACGCCGTTCCATCTCGTCGATGATCGACAGGAAGTACGACGGCGTCACCATGATGATCCGGGCGCCGAAGTCGCGGATCAGATCGACCTGGCGCTCGGTCATGCCACCGGAGATCGGTACGACGGTGCACCCGAGCCGCTCGGCTCCGTAGTGCGCGCCGAGGCCGCCGGTGAACAGGCCGTAGCCGTAGGAGACGTGGCAGACGTCGCCCGCACGCCCGCCGGCCGCCCGGATCGAGCGCGCCATCAGGTCGGCCCAGGTGTCGATGTCCTGCTTGGTGTACCCGACCACGGTCGGGCGACCCGTCGTACCGGACGAGGCGTGCACGCGCGACACCTCGGACTGCGGTACGGCGAACATCCCGAACGGATAGTTGTCCCGCAGATCCTTCTTGGCCGTGAACGGCAACCGGCTCAGATCGGACAGCTCCTGCAGATCACCGGGCTTGAACCCGATCTCGTCCAGGGCGTTCCGATAGTGCGGGACGTTCTCGTACGTCGTCCTGACCGTTGCCTGCAGCAATGACAACTGGCGGGACCGGAGCTCGTCGACGGACAGCCGCTCACCGGCGTCCAGCAGCTCCTCGGGACACGCATCACCGAGCATCTGTATTCCTCCGCGCTTAAGGACGGGCCAGCAGGGTCGCGATGCCCTGTCCGACGCCGATACACATGGTGGCCAGCGCATACCCGGCATCGCGGTGGCGAAGCTCCAGGGCGGCGGTGAGGGCGAGACGGGCACCGGACATCCCCAGGGGGTGACCCAGGGCGATGGCGCCGCCGTTCGGATTGACGTGCTCGGCATCGTCGGGGAGACCGAGGTCGCGCAGGACTGCCAAGGACTGTGAGGCGAAGGCCTCGTTCAGCTCGATCGCGCCGATGTCTTCCAGCGAGACACCAGTGCGGGCGAGAAGCTTGCGGGTGGCGGGCGCGGGCCCGATCCCCATGATCCGCGGCGGTACGCCGGCGGTCGCCGTACCGACGATTCGGGCCAGTGGTGTGACCCAGAGCCGCTCAACCATCGCGCCGCTCATCACGAGCAGAGCGGCGGCGCCGTCGTTCACGCCGGACGCGTTGCCGGCGGTGACAGTGCCAGGAGTGCGGAACGGCGTCTTGAGCCCGGCCAGTGCTTCGAGCGTGGTCTCGCGCGGGTGCTCGTCGGTGTCGACGACGGTCACTGCGCCGCGCTTGCCCGGGACCTCGACCGGCACGATCTCCTCGGCCAGCCGGCCGTTCGCCTGGGCCTTGGCCGCGCGCTGCTGACTGTGCAGCGCGAACAGATCCTGGTCCTCGCGGGAGATGTTGTAGTCGGCGGCAACGTTCTCCGCGGTCTCCGGCATCGAGTCGATCCCGTACTGCTTCTGCAGCAGCGGGTTCACGAACCGCCAGCCGATGGTGGTGTCGAAGACCTCGGCCTGCCGGGAGAACGCTGTCGTTGCCTTAGGCATCACAAAGGGTGCCCGCGACATCGACTCGACGCCACCCGCGATCAGTACGTCGTTGTCCCCGGCAATGATCGACCGGGCGGCATAGGCGAGGGCGTCCAGACCGGAGCCGCAGAGCCGGTTGATCGTCGTCCCGGGAACGTCGACCGGGAGACCGGAGAGCAGGACCGCCATCCGGGCGACGTTGCGGTTGTCCTCGCCGGCCTGGTTGGCGCAGCCGAGGATGACGTCGTCGATCAGGGCCGGGTCGAGCGTGGAGTGCCGGGCGATGAGTGCGCGGATCGCGTGCGCGGCCAGGTCATCCGGGCGGACGGTCGCGAGCGCGCCGCCGTACCGGCCGATCGGGGTCCGGACGCCGTCGACCAGGAATGCCTCACTCGTCATACATCCTCCGCAGGAATGATCGTGCCAGACAGCTGACGGCTGCGGCCGCGGAACTCGGCGATCACGTCGTCGCCACGGCGGACCGTTACGTCGTAGATCGCGTTCCGGCCGAAGGTGGTGCGCTCGGCCGCCTCGGCGACGAGCAGGTCGCCCCGGTGGGCGGGTGCGACGAAGACGATGTCACAGGCCTGCGCGACGGTGACCTGGTTACGGGAGTTGCAGGCGAAGGCGAACGCCGAGTCGGCCAGGCTGAAGACGAAGCCGCCGTGGGCCATCCCGTGGCCATTCGTCATGTCGTCGCGAACCGTCATCTCGACCGACGCCGTACCGTCCCCGACCGCGACCAGGCGCATGCCCAGCCCGGCGCTGGCGGTGTCCTCCGCCCACATCGCCGCGGCCACACGGTTCGCCAGGTCGTCGCCCATGTCTGATTGCCCCTTCAGGAAGGAGTTTGTTACACCCTAGCCCCGATTACGACATTGACTGTAACATCATCGTCATGACCTCGGACCTGCTCGCAGCCCACCGTGACCGTCTCGACGCCGCCCTGACCGCGATCCACAGTCGCGGCTACCACTCCGCCTTCCCGGAGTCCCCCAGTCCGCGGGTGTACGGCGAGACGGCGGCCGCCGACGGCCAGGCCGCGTTCGAGGCCCACCTCGGTACGACGTACGCCGTGGAGACCCCCGGAGCCCGCGGCACCGTGGTGACCGAGGAGTCGCCGTTCGGCATCAAGCTGGACGTGTCCTACCCGCGGACCGTCGAGGCGGGTCTGGACGAGCTGCTCGAGGCGTCGCGGAAGGGTCTGACCGACTGGCGGAACGCCGGGGTAGACGGCCGGACCGGCGTCGTACTGGAGATCCTGGACCGGCTGCACAAGCGGGTGTTCGAGCTCGCCAACGCCGTCCAGCACACCAGCGGCCAGGCGTTCGTGATGGCCTTCCAGGCCGGTGGCGCGCACGCGCTGGACCGCGCGCTGGAGGCCGTCGCCTACGCGCACGAGGAGATGAGCCGTTACCCGGCCGACGCACTCTGGGAGAAGCCGGCCAAGGGCGACCCGATCCGGATGCAGAAGACCTTCACCGTCACCGGCCGCGGCGTCGCGCTGGTGATCGGCTGCAACACCTTCCCGACCTGGAACTCCTGGCCCGGCCTGTTCGCCTCGCTCGTCACCGGCAACGCGGTCGTCGTGAAGCCGCACCCGCTGGCCGTGCTGCCGCTGGCGATCACCGTCGAGGTCTGCCGCGAGGTGCTCGGCGAGGCCGGCTTCGACCCGAACCTGGTCACCCTGGCCGTCGAGAAGGCCGGCGACGGCCTGGCCAAGCCGCTGGCCACTCGCCCCGAGGTGAAGCTGATCGACTTCACCGGCGGCACCGAGTTCGGCGACTGGCTCGAGCAGAACGCGATCCAGGCCTCGGTCTTCACCGAGAAGGCCGGCGTGAACGCGGTCATCATCGACTCCACCGACGCCTTCAAGGCCCTGACCGGGAACCTCGCCTTCACGCTCGCGCTGTACTCCGGCCAGATGTGCACCACCACCCAGAACATCTTCATCCCGGCCGGCGGCATCGAGACCGACGAGGGGCACAAGTCGTTCGAGGAGGTCGGGGCCGGGATCGGCGCCGCGATGAGCAAGCTGCTCGGGGACGACGCCCGCGCGGTCGAGATCCTCGGCGGCATCGTGAACCAGGCCGTGATCAGCCGCCTCGACCTGGCCGGCGAGTACGGCGACGTCGTACTGGAGTCGCGGGAGATCAAGCACCCGGCCTTCCCGGAGGCCAAGATCCGGACGCCGCTGCTGGTCGCGCTCGACGCCAAGGACACCGATGTGTACGGGCGGGAGTGCTTCGGCCCGGTCTCGTTCCTGATCAAGACGGCGGACACCGCGGAGTCGATCGCGCTGTTCCAGCAGACCGTCACCGAGGGTGGCGCGATGACCGCGGGCATCTACTCGACCGATGCCGCCGTCCTCGACCAGGCCCGCGAGGCCGCGCTCGACGCGGGCGTCGCGTTGTCGGAGAACCTGACCGGACCCGTTTTCGTGAACCAGTCGGCTGCGTTCAGTGACTTTCACGGCACTGGAGCCAACCCGGCGGCGAATTCGACCTATACCGACGGCGCATACGTTGCGAGTCGCTTCCGCGTCATTCAATCTAGGCGTCATGCCTGACGCTTTCAGTGCCCAGACCCTGCACGAAGCTCTTGCCTACTATCACCGCTGGCTGGCGTTCAATCAGCGCTACCAGCGGGTGCCGGGGGTGCAAGCTGCGGTCTACGCCGACGACGGGGTTGCCTTCTCGGCGGCGTACGGGTTCGCGGACCTCGAGAACGCCGTACCGCTGACCGAGGAACACCTTTTCCGGATCGCCTCGCACTCGAAGACCTTCACCGCGACGGCGATCTTCCAGCTGGTCGAAGAGGGGCGCGTGCGGCTCGACGACACGGCCGCCCAGCATGTGACCGAGCTGGTCGGTACGCCGCTCGGTGAGCGCACGGTCCGCGAGCTGCTCGCGCACGCCGGTGGGGTGACGCGCGACAGCGCCGACGCCGACTGGTGGCAGCTGTGGACCCTCTTCCCGGATCGCGCGCAACTGCTCGCCGTACTGCGGGACTCCGGCTCCGCGGTGCTCCCGGAGAACGACCGCTTCAAGTATTCGAACATCGGCTACGGCCTGCTCGGGCTCATCATCGAGGCGGCGACCGGTACGTCGTACAACGCGTTCGTGCAGACCGGGATCGTCGACAAGCTCGGCCTGACCGGGCTGGGGCCTGAGCTCGATCCGAACCGGCTCGGTGAGTACGCCGGTGGCTACAGCGCTCTCTCGTACGCCGATGTGCGGGTGCCGATCGATCACGTGGACACCCGGGCGCTGGCCGCCGCGACGGGATTCTTCGGGAACGCCCGGGATCTGGTCACGTACTTCTCCGCGCATTTCCCTGGCGACGAGCGGCTGCTGTCCGACCGCTCGAAGCGCGAGATGCAGCATCCGCTCTGGAAGACGGGTGAGGCGGACGGGCCGCGGTACGGGCTCGGCCTGCAGGTCGCGAAGATCGGCGACCGGGAGTACTTCGGCCACTCCGGCGGATATCCGGGCCACATCACCAAGACCTTCACCGACGGCGACCGCCGGTTGGCGATCTCGGTCCTGACGAACGCCATCGACGGCCCGGCCACCCAGCTCGCCGAGGCGGGCCTCAAGCTGATCGACCTCGCCGCCTCGAAGGAGCGCGGTGACGCGACCGGGCTCAGCCGCTTCGTCGGCCGCTACGCGGATCTGTGGGGCATCACGGACTTCGCCGTCCTCGGCGGCCGGCTCTACGCGATCGACCCGACCAACGGGGACCCGGCCGCCGACCCGCAGCCGCTCGAGGTCGACGGCGACACCCTCCGGGTCACCGGCGGAACCGGCTACGGCTCGTACGGCGAGTCCTACGTCTTCACCTTCGGCCCCGACGGCACTGTCGAGTCGATCCGTGGGTCCAGCGGGTTGTCGATGCAGCCCGTCGAGAAGTTCGCGCTGCCCGACCGGGTGACAGTCGCTCAGTAGGTCTTGCAGCTGGCCAACCGGCGGCGAGTACGGTCGGACCATGACGATCCACGGCGACCATCCGTTCCTGCCGCCGGAGTCCGACCGGAGCCCGGTCCGCCGGTTGCGCGGCAGGTTGCCGTCGCCGGTCGGCCTGTGGACCACCGCGTACGACGGTAAGCGGGCCGGGCTGACGGTGTCGTCAATGCTCGTCGCCGACGGCGATCCCGGGTACGTGATCGGCCTGCTCGACCCGGACTCGGATCTGTGCGAGATGTTGCTCAAGGCAAGGACTGCAGTGGTGTCGTTGCTCGGTGAGCCGCATCGTCAACTCGCCGACGCCTTCGGGTACGTCGCTCCGGCGCCGGGCGGGCCGTTCCGGATGATCGACTGGACCGAGACCGAGTGGGGCCCGGCCCCGGTCGGTGTCAGCGCGTGGGCCGGCTGCACGCTCGTCGATCCCGACCCGCCCGAGGTCGGCTGGGCGCTCCAGGTCCAGCTGGAGATCGTCCACGTGGAACTCGCCGCCGATGAGATCCCGGTCATCGTCCACCGTCGCGGCCGCTACATCGTCGTCTGACCCTCGCGACCGCCGCTCCGGGACTGAGCCGCGGTCGCGAGGGCGTCAGCGTGGGCCCGGAGAATCCGGTGGTGCACGGCGCAGTCGTCGAGATGTTCCTGTGAGCAGTCGAGCGTGTGTCGCAGGGCCTTCTGGGCCTGCTCGACCTGCCGAGCACGTTCATCGAGCTCGCCGAGCTTCGCCAGCGCCTTCGCCCGCCAGTCCGGCGCGGTTCGACCGGTCGGGCCGACCAGCGCCGCGATCTCGGCCAGGGTGAAGCCGCCGAGTTTGAGCAGGTCGATCAAGGCCACCTGTTCGACCGCTCGCGCGGCGTACATCCGTTTCCCGCCCGAGCGCCCGGTGGATCCCAGGAGCCCCTTGCGCTCGTAGAAACGCAGCGCCGAGGACGGCAGGCCGGTGCGCGCCTGCAGTTCGGAAATCGATAGTTCGCTCATTGACTTGAACCATAGTTCACCGTGAATCCTGGTCGCGCCCGAACACAGGAGGAGCTGGAGTGACAACAAATACAAGGCGCGTGGCCGTGGTGACCGGAGCCGGACGGGGGATCGGACTGGCAGTCACCCGGGCTCTGATCGCGGACGGGTACCAGGTGGTTGCCGGCAGCCGAACGATCACTGCTGCGTTGCGTGACGCGACGTCCGATGCGCTGACGGTCGACCTGGCAACCCCCGAGGGAGCGGGCGTGCTGATCCGGCACGCGATCGACCGGCACGGGCAGATCGACCTGCTCGTCAACAACGTCGCCGGAACTTCCGCACCTGCGGGTGGCTTCCTCGAACTCGACGACAACGCGTGGCAGCACACGGTGAATCTGACCCTGATGGCTGCCGTCCGCGCGATCCGGGCGGCACTGCCGAGCCTCCTGAGCAGTGCGGGGGCCATCGTCAACATCAGTTCGGTCAACGCGAGACTGGCCCAGCCGAGACTGGTTGCTCAGTCGGCCGCCAAAGCGGCGTTGACGAATCTCGGCAAGGCCTTGGCCGAGGAGTTCGCGGGTCGCGGTCTGCGGGTGAACACGATCTCTCCCGGACCCGTGTGGACGGACGTGTGGCGAGCTCCGGGCGGACCCCGCGATGTCCTGGCCCGGCGGGCCGGCGCCGACCCCGAGGACTTCACCGAGCGGCTGCCGGCGGCCGTCGGCGTACCGACCGGCCGGTTCGCCGAGCCTGCGGAGATCGCGGCGCTGGTGGTGTTCCTCGCTTCCGGCCAGGTGCCCAACATGAGCGGCGCGGACCTGGTGATCGACGGCGGGATGCTGAAAGCGATCTGACCGGCTGTGGTTCAGTGGGGGTATGCGAGCCACCACGATCCACGCGCCGTACGACATCCAGCTGAGCGACGTTCCGGACCCGAAGATCGACGGGCCGACCGACGCGCTCGTGCGGGTCGTTGCCTCCTGCATCTGTGGGTCGGACCTGTGGCCCTATCGGGGCGAGAACAAGATCAAGCCGGGCAGCCGGATCGGGCACGAGTTCGTCGGCATCGTCGAGGAGATCGGCGCCGACGTCCGGACGGTCAAGCCGGGTGACTTCGTGATCGCGCCGTTCGTGATCAGCGACGGGACCTGCCCGCACTGCCGAGCCGGGTTCCAGACCGCCTGCCAGAACCTGGTCGGCTTCGGCAGCAGCCGCGCCGACGGCGGTCAGGGTGAGTACGTGAAGCTCCCGTACGCCGATGGCACGCTGGTCGCCACTCCAGAGGTGCCGGACGAGGCGATGATCCCGTCGCTGCTGACCCTGTCCGACGTGATGGGCACCGGCTGGCACGCCGCCCGGGCTGCTCGGGTGAAGGCGGGCGACACGGTGGTCGTGGTCGGCGACGGCGCGGTCGGGCTGTCCGGCGTACTGGCTGCTGCGCGGATGGGCGCCGAGCGGGTGATCTCGCTGTCCCGGCACGAGTCGCGACAGCAGTTGGCGGTCGAGTTCGGCGCCACGGACATCGTGTCCGAACGTGGTGACGAGGCGCGCGACGCCGTACTGGAGTTGACCGGCGGTGTCGGTGCCGACGCGGTGCTCGAGTGTGTCGGGACCGGGCAGTCGATGGAGACCGCGTTCGATGTCGCCCGGGCGGGCGCCACGGTCGGGTTCGTCGGCGTACCGCACGGGGTCGAGGTCCCGATCCGGACGATGTTCCAGCGCAACGTCGGACTGGCCGGCGGGATGGCGCCGGTCCGGGCCTACCTGCCCGAGCTGATGGCCGACGTACTGGCCGGGGAGATCAACCCCGGGAAGGTCTTCGATCTGGAGCTGCCGCTGGCCGAGGTCGCCGACGGCTACAAGGCCATGCACGAGCGCCGTGCGATCAAGGTTCTGCTGCGTCCGTAACACCGCGTGGTCAGTCGATAACCAACATTACTACTCGAAACCGCTCATATGTGCGCGCTCTCATCGGAGATGCGCGGTGCGATGTCGGTTGCGCAACGCGCGCGCACGCAGCGTTGACACCGGAGTCCGCCGTGCCCAGAGTGGGGCGGTGTCAAGGGGGCATCGTTGTCAACGGCGCCACAACCTGCTTGATCGGAGAGTGGAACATGCGTGGTGGTCTGAGCAAGACCTTCGCGGTGCTGAGTGCGGCGGGTCTTCTCGCAGTGAGCGCCTGCGGTAACAGCAGCGATGGCGGCGGCAGCGGGGACACGGCCAGCAAGGACGTCACCGTCTTCACCTGGTGGGCCGACGGCGGCGAGAAGGCCGGTCTGGACGGTCTGGTGTCGGTGTTCAACACCGACTGCAAGGACTACAAGTTCGTCAACTCCGCGGTCGCGGGTGGTGCCGGTGCGAACGCGAAGCAGGTGCTGGCCAACGACCTGCAGGCCGGCAAGCCGCCGTCCACCTTCCAGGCGCACGCCGGCGCCGAACTGAAGGACTACATCAACGCCGGTCAGGTCGACGACGTGAGCGGGCTCTACAAGGACTACGGTCTGGACACGGCCTTCCCGAAGAACCTGATCGACCAGTTGACCGTCGAGGGCAAGATCTACTCGATCCCGGCCAACGTCCACCGCGCGAACGTGGTGTGGACGAACCCGACGGTCCTGAAGAAGGGCAGCATCGACGCCGGCAAGGCCCCGGCCACGGTCGACGCGTGGATCGCGGACCTGACCAAGCTGAGGAATGCCGGCGTCAAGGCGCCGCTGGCCATCTCCAAGGGCTTCGCCCAGGAGATGCTGGTCGAGGCGGTGCTGCTCGGCGAGCTGGGCACCGACACGTTCAACGGTCTGTGGGACGGCAAGACCGACTGGGCCGGTGCGAACGTGACCGCCGCCCTGAACAAGTACAAGACGCTGCTGACCTTCACCAACGCCGACCGCGAGGCGATCGACTGGTCGGACGCGCTGCAGTACGTCAACAAGGGTCAGGCCGGTTACACGCTGATGGGTGACTGGGTCGCCGCGCAGCAGCTGTCCGACAAGGTGCCGGACACGGCGTACACCTACTGGCCGTCCCCGGGAACCGCGGGCACCTTCCAGTTCCTGTCCGACTCCTTCACCCTGCCGACCAACGGCGCGGACCCGGACGGCGCCAAGTGCTGGCTGAAGACTGTCGGTTCGGCCGAGGGCCAGAAGGCGTTCAACACCAAGAAGGGCTCGATCCCGGCGCGCTCGGACGCCAATCCGGCCGACTACCCGAAATACCAGCAGGCCGCGATGGCCGACTGGAAGAAGGACAAGATCGCCCCGTCCTGCGCGCACGGCTCGGCCTGCTCCGCCGGTCAGAACAACGACATCCTGTCCGCGCTGAGCCAGTTCAGCGGTGCGCAGGACGTCGCGAAGCTGCAGACCGCGCTCGGCGCCGCGATGAAGACGAGCTGATGGCCTGCGAGTTGGGGATCTGATCATGCACGGAAGGATCCGAACCTGGGGCCCTGGCGCCCTGGTGCTGTTGCCGACCGTGCTGCTGCTCGGGTACTTCGTCTACGGCCTGATCGCGTGGTCGTTCAACACGTCGCTGACCGATCGGCACACGGCCCGCAAGGGCCCGGCCGACTACGTCGGCTTCGAGAACTACGCGCACCTGTTCGGTGAGGAGCGGTTCCTCAACTCGCTGAAGAACCTCGGCGTGCTCACGGTGGCGTTCATCGTGGGCACGCTGATCTTCGGCGTGCTCTGGGCGCTGCTGCTGGAGAAGGGCGTCCCGGGCGAGGGCATCTTCCGGTCGGTCTTCCTGTTCCCGATGGCGGTCTCGATGATCGCCTCGGGGGTGGTCTGGAGCTGGTTGCTGAACCCGTCCCAGGGCGACGACGCGCGCGGCTTGAACCGGCTGTTCTCGATCCTGCACCTGGGTGCGTTGGAGAATCCGTGGTGGACCGCCGGCAGCCGGTGGACCACGATGGCGTCGATCGCGCTGCCCGCTGTCTGGCAGTTGTCGGGCTACATCATGGCGCTGTTCCTGGCCGGCTTCCGGGGCATCCCGGGCGAGCTGCGCGAGGCGGCCCGGGTGGACGGCGCCTCGGAGTTCAAGCTCTACCGGCACGTGCTGTTCCCGCAACTGTCCCCGATCGCGCTCTCGGCGCTGATCATCCTGGGGCACATGTCGCTGAAGCTGTTCGACCTGATCTACGCGATCACCGGGCCGAACCAGTTCCGCACCGAAGTGCCGTCGGTCTACATGTGGAACACCTTGCTCCGCAGTGACATGGCCAAGGCGGCTGCGATCGCGATCGTGCTGTTGGCTGTCGTTGCAGTGCTGGTCATTCCGTACGTCGCGTACACCGTCCGGCAGGAGGCAGAAGAGTGAGCGCCCCAACTGCTGTTACCGATGCGACCGGCTCGGCCGCGGCGGCGATCCGTCGTACGCCGACAAGCCGTGGGGTGATCGCGGACGGCTCCACGCGCAAGAGCCGGACCGTCCGGTACATCCTGCTGATCCTGTTCCTGCTGTTCGTGCTCACGCCGGTGTACGTCGTGATCGTGACCAGCTTCAAGACGTCTGCCGACACCACTGCCGCCGACCAGTGGGCGTTGCCGCACACCTGGACCCTTGAGCCGTGGCGCAAGGCGTGGGACGTCCTGCAGCCGTACATGATCCGCTCACTGACGCTGGCGATCCCGGCCGCGATCATCTCCTCGCTGATCGGTTCGGCCAACGGGTTCGTGCTGGCCCGGTGGCGGTTCCCCGGCGCGAACCTGGTGTTCGCGTTCATCCTGTTCGGGATGTTCATCCCCTACCAGGCGGTGATGCTGCCGCTGCGGACGACGTTCACCGAACTGGATGTCACCCGGGGGGTGCCGACGCTGATCATCGCGCACTGCATCTACGGCATCCCGATCTGCACGCTGATCTTCCGGAACTACTACGCGACCGTCGTCCCGATGGAGATCATCGAGTCGGCCCGGGTGGATGGCGCCGGACTGATCCAGACCTACGCGCGGATCATCCTGCCGATCTCCATCTCCGGTTTCGTGGTGACGTTGATCTGGCAGTTCACCTCGGTCTGGAACGACTTCCTGTTCGCGTTGTTCCTCACCCAGCAGAACAACGGCCCGGTCACTCTCGGGCTCGCGGCCCTGTCGGGCGGCCAGAAGGTCGACTACGCAGCCAGTATGGCGGGCGCCCTGATCACGTCCTTCCCGACGCTGATCGTCTACATCGTGCTCGGCCGCTGGTTCATCGGCGGTCTGATGGCCGGAGCACTCAAGGGCTGACCATCGTCACGGCCTGTGCATCCCGGACGCTCGGGGATGTACAGGCCGTTGTCATGTGATCACGGCGTGTCCTAACAGTTGTCCACAGGACGCGCGCAGGGGCCTGCGGGGGGCTAGGTACGGGCGGTAACCTCACGAAGGTGACCAAGTCACCCCGAGGGCGAGACGGACGGCGCAATCACCTGCGCCTCGTCGATTCCACCCCTGATCCCACCCAGGCACCTACGGCGGGCGTCGACGTCGACACCACGCCGAGTGTCGCCGTGCTCGAAACCCTGCTCGAGACCCTGACCCTCGACCTCGCCGCCGCCCCCCGCAGCCTGCACCCGGTGATCGCCGAAGCCTCCGTAGCCCGGTCCGCCGCCATGCTCGCCGACCAGCTCTGGCCGGCCGGCCGCCCCGACGAGATCGGCGAGGTCGAACGCTTCTTCTGGGCCGACGCCGCCCGAGTCCTCGGCGAACGCCGCGACCCGGAGTCATTCCAGCTCCTCACCTCACTCGCCCGCACAGTCGGTCCGGCCGGCCGTCTGCCCTTGCAACGCGCCCACCTGTCCCGCTTACGCACCGAGGACGAGGTGCAGGACTGGGTCACCCGCATCGCCGGCTTCCGGCTGACCAGCGCGATCGTGTCCGAGGACATCACGGGTGACGGGCTGAGCGTCGTACTGGATTATGACGACGAGCAGCATCCGCATACCGTCGTCGTCTTCATCGACAACAACATCGGCGCGATCGTCAAGGACGTCTTCGTCGGCCCGCCCGTCGACCGTGTTCTCGACGCCTACCAACGCGGCGGCCGCGTCACGATCCGCACCGTCCGCCCCGCCACCGCCGCCGGAATCATCCTGCAGGCCCTCGGTGAAACCAACGACTACGACGAACCGCCCGTGACTGAGGACTTCGAGTTCTTCTCGGCCCTGCTGGTGAATCGCCTCACCCAGTTGCCGGAACGGCCCGTCCGCCCGCCCATCCGACCGCTCCTGTCGCCACGCCAGCGCGACCAGCTGGTCGACGAGTTTCTCCAGTCCCCGTTCGGATCCGACCTCCCCGACGACGCGGCCGACATCGTCCGCCTCTGGATCGACCACGCCGTCGATCACACAGTCGGCGGCCCGCTCCGCGTGAGCGCCGTACTGGTCGAACTCTTCCTCGCCTACTGGCTACCCCGCAAAGTCCTTGCCGACAGCACCTACTTCGCCGCCGTCCCAACGGTCGTCAAAGCCTGGCTGGCCCACGCCGGCGACCGCACCCAACTCGCGTTGGACGTAGTCGAGGAAGCGGTCGACGCGGTGGACGTCTGGACTCCGGCGTTGCAGGCGTCCGCCATCATCGACCCGGTCGGCGAACGCGTCTTCCTGGACGACACCACCAGCGACCTGGAAGACGCCTACCGCGCCCTCTCCGGCCTAGGCTCCCCACCGCAACCAGACCTTCAGGGCCTGGACAAATCCCAAGCCGCCACCCTCTCGGTCCTGGCCCCCCACGCCTGGCTCATGGCCGGCGAAACCCTAGGCACCGCCTACGCTCCCGACGCCTTCGACATCGCCGAACGCCTAGTCCGCGAAGCCCCCGACCTCCTGGCCAAGGCCCGCCTCTCCACCTGGCCCCGAGCCATCGTCTGGCTCCTGGCCCACCGCCACTGCCTAGTAGGTCCCGGCGAAACCCTCACCCCCTACTCCCTGGCCGCCGACCTCTCCTCATCCCCCGCCACCCTCCGCAAAACCGCCAAACTCCTCACCGACACCCTCATCCTCCCCCGCTAACCGCCCCCCTTCCTGTCCCCGCCCGCCGTTGGGCCATTTCAGGGGATATCCGCTCAATGTGCTGGTTCTCTGCTCAAATTTTGAGGGGAGAAGGGACAAGATGAGGGGAGATCCGTTCATTTTGCGGAAGGCCCAGGGCGGGTGGGGTGGCCGGGGAGTTTTGCCGGTCGATACGGGTCGGTTTTGATCCCTAGTTCCGGCGGACTGCTTGCTGTGTGGAAACTCCATGTCAGCTGGTGCACTTTAGTTTCCACAAAGGGTGGGTTCGTCCGCCTTCAGCGGCCACTGAAGCCTTCGGGTACGGCGGGTCTGTGGCTGAGGGGAATGGTGCGGTTGGCGATCGGGGCTCGCGTTGTTTTGGGTTGACGGGCTGTGGCTGGGGTTCATGAGGGGTCGCGTTGGGGGTGACGGTTCCTTGGGGATCTGCTACTGCGGCGGGTTAGCTGTCAGGCATCCGAGTGGCGGTCCGAGGGGCGGGCGGAGTACAGGACGAGTTGAGGCTGGGCGGACAATAGGGGCATGCATGTGCGCGCGCCGGAGCTCAGAGGTCGTGGGTGGCTCAACACGGGTGGTCAGGAGTTAGCGCTAGCCGACTTCCGCGGCCGCTTCTTACTCCTCGATTTTTGGACGTTTTGCTGCATCAACTGTCTGCATGTGCTGGACGAGCTGCGGCCGCTCGAGGAGAAGTACGGTGATGCGCTGGTGATCGTCGGCGTGCACTCGCCGAAGTTTGCGCATGAGGGCGAGGAGGCGGCCGTCAACGCCGCCGTCGAACGCTACGAGGTCGCGCACCCGGTCCTGGATGACCCGGAGCTCGTCACGTGGCAGAGCTACACGGCTCGCGCCTGGCCGACGCTCGTGCTGGTGGATCCCAATGGCTACATCGTGGCGCAGTACTCGGGTGAGGGCCACGCCCACGCGCTCGACGCGCAGCTGGCTGAGCTGATCGCTGAGCACGAAGCCGCAGGCACGTTGACGCGAGGCAAATCGCCGTACGTCGCACCGGAGCCGCAGCAGTCGGAGCTTCGCTTCCCGGCGAAGGTCATTGCCCTGGACAACGGGAACCTCTTGGTGGCCGACGCCGGCAACCACAGCATCGCCGAGCTCAAGGCCGATACAGAGACGCTGGTACGGCGAATTGGTACCGGCCAGCGTGGTTTCACCGACGGGGCGCAGCCGACCTTCTCCGAGCCCAACGGCCTGACCCAGCTGCCACAAGAGATCGCGGAACAGGTCGGGTACGACGTCGTCGTCGCGGACACGGTCAACCACGCCCTGCGCGGGCTCAACCTGACGACCGGCGAAGTCACCACCCTCGTCGGCACCGGTAAGCAGTGGATGGACGGCGACGGGACCGATGTACTGAGCTCGCCGTGGGATGTCGCGTGGTGGCAGGACAAGGTGTGGATCGCGATGGCCGGCGTCCATCAGCTCTGGACGTACGACCCGATCACCAAGGTCACCGAGGTCGCGGCCGGCACCACCAACGAGGGCCTGAAAGACGGCGATCCCAGAGCGGCGTGGTTCGCGCAGACCAGCGGCCTCGCAGCAGACGGCGACCGGCTGTGGCTCGCGGACTCGGAGATCTCCGCGCTCCGCTGGATCGACACCGAGGTGCACACCGCCGTCGGGACCGGACTGTTCGACTTCGGCCTCCGTGACGGCAAGGCGAGTGAAGCGCTCCTCCAGCACCCGCTCGGCGTGACCGTGCTCCCCGACGGTTCGCTGGCGATCGCGGACACGTACAACGGCGCCGTACGGCGGTATGACCCGCAGACCGACACAGTCGACACCATGGCCACGGACCTCGCCGAGCCGAGCGGAGCCGTTGTCGTAGGCAACGAACTGCTCGTGGTCGAGTCGGCCGCACACCGCCTCACGAGGATCCCGCTCGGGGCCTCCGCGAAGGCGTCCGAGTTCAGCACGCGGACCCAGCGGCCGCCGATGGAGATCGCCGCAGGCGAGGTGACCCTGGAGGTGGTCTTCACTCCGCCGCCAGGTCAGAAGCTGGACGGCCGCTACGGTCCCTCGACCCGACTCCTGGTCTCCTCGACGCCGGACACCCTCCTGAAGGAAGGTGCGGGCGACTCGACCGACCTCACCCGGCGATTGGTCATCGACGAGCGCGTGGGCGACGGCGTACTGCATGTCGCGGTTCAGGCCGCGTCCTGTGACGACTCGGACGCGGTCGAGTTCCCCGCCTGCCACATGCATCGGCAGGACTGGGGAGTGCCGGTCCGCGTCACTGCGGACGGACCGGCACGGTTGCAGCTGGTGCTGTCAGGAGGCTGAGCCGAGGGGGTTGGCTTACTCCTGGATGTCGCGGTGGTGCTGCTCGACGACGCGGTACTCCTCTTCGATCGCGGGGTCGATCGCGTCCGTCTCCACCCGGCGCCGCCGGTTGGTGATGTAGAACGACAGCGCGATCCCCGCGAGACCGGCGAGCAGAAGGATGTAGCCGACGACCTGCAGGTTCACCGCGTCCCAGCTGTCGCGGACGGCGAACGCGAAGATCGCGCCCACCACCATCAGGAATATCCCGACACCGATGCTCATCCGAGCCTCCTAAAAGAAGTGCGCGCGTGTGTACGACGCTACTCCGTGCGTGCGACCTAATCCATCACTTGTCAGACACGCCACCAGTACCCCGTGAGCAAACGTCAGTTGCGATCGAGCTCGATGTCGCCGCTGACGGTCGTCGCGGAGAGGCTGTGGGCGCCCGCGGTGTCGTTGCCGAGGTTGTTCTCGACCTCGCCGGAGCGGGTATCGGTGGTCACCCGGTAGCCGCCGGGCGCCGTGATGTCGACGTCGCCGCTGGTGCCTTTGACCTGTACGTCGTTCGCCTCGGCCAGGTCCAGCCCGATGTCACCGGATGAGGTCTCGACCTCGACCGCGCCCCCGCGGAGACCCTCGGCGTCGATGTCACCCGAGTTCGCCTTCACCTGCAGCCGGCCGGTGAGATTGCGGATCGAGACGTCGCCGGAGGTGAGGTCGAGCTTCACGTCGCCGGTCACGTCGGCGAGCTCGACCTTGCCCGAACGCGAGTCGGCGTCGATCCCGGCGATCCCGGTCAGCGTCAGGTCACCACTCCCGTTCTCGCCGACCACCTTGGTACCGCGCGGCACGGTCACCTCGTAGTCCGCGCTGCAGTTCCAGCCGCAGTCGCCGTCGAGCTTCAGGGTGCTGCCGTCCACCGAGTACGCATCACCGTGCTTGAAGAACCAGTAGTGCCGCTTCTCCTTGACCGACGTGGTGTCGTCGTCGGAGACCTTGATGCTGATGTCGGCGTTGTCCGCCGCCAGCTGGACCGTGTCGATCTTCGCGTCGACCTTGTGCTCGTCGTCGCTGTCCTTCCCCGCGAACTGCCACAACCCGATACCGGCCGCTATCACCAGCACCGCGACCCCCAGCTGCCTGCTCTCCATCGTCCGCCTCCCAGCGTGTCAGCCTCGACCGTAGGTGGACGACGCCGTACGCCGGATCAGGCAGACCCCCGAGCCGAACCCCCTGGAACCCCTGAGCGGAACCCCGGAGGGTCAGGAGCGGTGGGCGCCCCGCGCGACCTGACCGGCGAGGTCGTCGCCGACAGCACCGAAGAAGGTCCGCGCCCAAAGATCCTTGTCATGCCAGTACGGACCATCGACGCCCGGCAGCGACGCCGGAGCCTCGCCACGCTTCAGCGCTCGGCGGCAAGCGGCGCAGAGCGGCAGCGTCAGGGTGGCGCCGTCGGACTTCACCTGGGTCGGCTGTCCGGACGACCTGCCGTGCAGCGGGTTGAAAGCACACAGGTCCGGTACGACGTCGACCGGGCGATCGGCGGCGACCGCGACTGCGGCGTCGTACTCGCGCCTGGCCTTGTCCAGCAGGACCATCGCACCGACCACGTCCACGAGATCCTCGGACGAGTCGAGCACCTTCTCGGCCGCCTGACGAGCGTCGAGTGCGGCCTGCTGATGCGACAGCCCGCCGCCCTGCCACGTCGGCAGCGCGGCCAATTGCGAACCGAGGGTGGTCAGCTCAAGCATCGTCTCGCGGGTCAGCCGCCGGCGCTGCTCGGCCGCCACCGTCGCGGCGACGTGCGGCGGGATGCTGAACGGCTTCTCGCGCCGCGGCTCGCTGACACCGCCGGAACGACGGCGGGTCAGACCGATCACCAGCCCGAGAGCCACCAGCGCGACCAGACCGAGGACGACGAACAGCGCGGCCTTGCCGCCAGACGACGAGTCGTCGGAGTCCGAGTCCGCACCCGGGCTGGTGGTCTTGACCGGCTTGGTCGACTTGGTGGCCGGAGGCAGCGCCGGCAAAGCCAACAGCGCGTACATCCGGGCGATCACCTCGGTCGGCCCAGCGTCGTACCCGGTGTCGTCGAGCGCTCGTTCCCGGACAGCCTGGAGCCGGTCCTCGGTGAGCTGCGGCAGGTTGTGCGCCTCGTACCAGGGGAACCGGCTGCCACCGTCGATCACGACGTACAGGCCTGGCAGGTTGAGTGCGTCGATCACCAGCGTGAGCACGTTGTTTTCCTTGCCCTGGAACGCGTCGCTCGGCGTCAGCGGCAGCACGATCGAGTAGACCGGGTAGCCGAGCGCCTTGGCCTTGGTGCGCACGTCGGCCAGCAGGTTCTCCGGCAAAGCAGTCTTGTACGCCGGATCGACGTACAGCGCGTCTTTGCGCAGAGCCGTCGCGATCTCGCGGGCACGCTCGGCAGGCGTCTGCGTCGGGTGAGCCTGGGCCGGCGTCGCGGTCAGCATCAGCAGCGTGACCAGCGAGGCGAGCATCAGGGCGATCAGCTTCTTCACGAGCGTCCTCCACGTCTTGGGGCGACCAGCGCCGCTACGCCCAGCACCACACCGGCCAGAATCGCGCCGCCTAGCAGTCCGAGTACTCCCGCGCCGAATCCGCTCCCGAGCGCATCACCGACGGTGAATCGATCCGGCTCGGACCGGTACGGCGCTTTCGGCGGGAGTGGCGTCGTCCGAGCCGGCTCGGCGTCGTACCGGTCGTTCACCTTCACCGTGTCGAGGTAGTCGGACAGCTGACCGCTCATCGGTTGTTTGCCGGTCGAGTAGGCCGACTGCGAGGCGTACGCGTGGAGCTCGTGCGCCACCCCGTACGTCGTGTTCTCGTCCATCACGACGTACACCCCCGGCTTCCCGTTCGCCTGCGCGAGCCACCCGGCCAGGAGCGCGGTATCGCCCTTCTCCTGGAACCACGTGCCGGTCGGTACGACGGCGACGTAGACCGGCACCGGCGCCGACCGGATCACCTGAAGCATCTGCTCCGTGTCCGCCGAGTAATCGGGGTCCACATACAGCGGCGTGCTGACCCAGGCCTTGGCCGCGGCGGTGATCCGGGCATCGGCCGGGACCGCGGCCATGGCCGCCGACGGAACGGCCAGGACGAAGATCGTTGCCACGAGCAACATAAGGGCGCGCCTCATCGGACGTCGTCCAGCCGGCCGGAGACACGCTCGGCCAGGTCGTCGGTCAACGCGCCGAAACCGGTCGCCACCATCGGGCTGTCCTTCGGGTCCAAGGTCCAGTACGGGACGACTTCGTGACTGCGTCCGAGCAGTCCGCTGCTGCGCCGGACCCGCAGCCCGTACGGCGTCTTGCCCTTGGCCAGTCGCTCGGCGCACAGGCGACAAGCCGGTACGTCGATGCCGTTGGACCAGGTGACGTGGTTCGTCCCGGCTCGGTGCGTCGGATCGAAGAAGCAGGGCGGCCGAACCGCGGTTCCGTCGGCGGCCTGCCGAGCCTGGCGGGCCAGCACCAGCGCACCGGTGACAGCGAGCAGGTCGTCCGGCTGATCCGCTCGCAGAGTGCGGGCCGCGTCCAGCCGATGGTTCGCATCGTCGCGCCGATCGAGCAGTTCGAGCGAAAGGCTGGACCGCTTCTCCAGTTGCCGGACCGAGGTGGCCGCGCGCTTGATCGTCTGGTCGGCCTGCCGACGGATCTCAACCAGATGCGACGCACTCTTCGGCGGTGAACCCGGCCGGCGACCGCGTCGGCGCAGTACCAGCCACAAGGTCAGGACGAAGCCGGCCAGGCCGCCGACGCCGAGCCCGATGAACGCGGCCCGATCCTCCTGAGAGGTAGCGGAGGGTGTGTCCACCTGCGGCGGCTCGAGGTCGCTCGCCACGGGCGCGGGCAACGCGCGACCGTCGTACGCTGTCGCTGCCTGCTGGATCGTCCGGACGATCTGCGGCGCGGGCCGGTTGTCGACAATGTCGAGGCGCTGCTTGTCATCGGACTTCACACTGCTGAGGTCGCGCCCCTTGAGACCGCCCGGCCGGAACAGCTCCTCGACACCCGACCAGTAGTCGTCCGACACGACACGAACGACGTACAGGCCCGGCTGACCGACTCGCGCTTGCAGCAGCGTCGGCAGGTCATACAGGTTGTCCTTCAGGTACGGCGTTCGTGGGACCAGCGCGACGTACACGGCGAAGCTGGCCTCGGCCGACTCGGCGCGGATCCAGTCCAGCTCGGAATCCGGGATCGCCGGGCGGAGGCGGGCGTCGACGTACAGGTGGTCGGTGCGCCAGCCGGACGCGACCTGGTCCGGAAGCGAGGGGCTCGCCGCGTGAGCGGGGAGCAGTGGCAGGGCCACGAGGACGGCGAGCAGCGTGGCGAGGCGGCGGAGGTGGGCGGACATCGCGGACAGCCTACGACCACCTGACGGATACACATCCGCACAGACGCGGTCATGGGACCAGCGGTTCCTTACGGACACCGCGGCCCTGGCTAGGACAGGGGAAGCCAAGCCAGGGACGCGGGTGCCACGGGCAGAAACGCTGCTACACGGAACCGCTTCAGAAGAAGGGCAGATGGCGGGGCAGATCGATCGGTCGAGACATGCCCCTTGACGGGGAAACAAACCTCCGGCTCGGACCGCGCAAGCGACCGAGCCGGAGGAGTCCTCAGAAAGCCGACTCGGGCAGATCCATGATGTCGAGATCGGTCAGCTCGGCCTTGATCCGCTCGGCGCGGACGGTCGGCATCGTCGAGCGGACGAACCACTGGGCGGCCGCGACCTTGCCGCTGTAGAAGTCCTGGTCGGCCGGGGACAGGTCGCCACCGAGCCGCTCCAGGGCGACCTCGGCCTGACGCAGCATCAGCCACGAGCAGACGACGTCACCGAGGACGAACAGCAGCCGCGAGGTGTTCAGCGCGACCTTGTAGACGTTGCGCGGGTCGCCGTTCTCGGCCTGCGGGTTGCTCGCCATCAGGGCCTGGCCCATGATGCCCAGCAGCTTCTGCGTGTCCTCGAGGCCCTTGGCCAGCAGCCCGCGCTCCTCCTTGAGGCGGCCGTTGCCGGCCTCGGAGGCGACGAAGCCCTGGATCTGCTCGGCCAGGTGACCGAGGGCCTTGCCCTGATCCTTGATGATCTTGCGGAAGAACAGGTCCTGACCCTGGATCGCGGTCGTGCCCTCGTAGAGGGTGTCGATCTTGGCGTCGCGGACGTACTGCTCGATCGGGTAGTCCTGCAGGAAGCCGGAGCCACCGAAGGTCTGCAGTGACTCGGTGCCGAGCAGGGTCCACGACTTCTCCGAGCCGTAGCCCTTGACCAGCGGCAGGAGCAGGTCGTTCACGCCCTCGGCGACCACGTCGTGCTCACCGGCGTACCGGGCCTGCTCGGCACGGTCCTGGTACGTCGCCGTGAACAGCACCAGCGCGCGGAGCGCCTCCGAGTAAGCCTTCTGGGTCAGCAGCGAACGCCGTACGTCGGGGTGGTGGGTGATCGTCACCCGCGGCGCGTCCTTGGCCGGGTTGGTCAGATCGGCGCCCTGGACGCGCGTCTTGGCGTACTCGAGCGCGTTCAGGTAGCCCGAGGACAGCGTCGCGATGGCCTTCGTGCCGACCATCATCCGCGCGTACTCGATCACCTGGAACATCTGCGCGATGCCGTCGTGCACCTCGCCGAGCAGCCAGCCCATGGCCGGGATGCCGTCGCCGAAGGTGAGCTCGCAGGTCGTGGAGACCTTGATGCCCATCTTCTTCTCGACGTTCGTGACGAAGGCGCCGTTGCGCTCACCCGTCAGCTCACCGGTCTCCAGGTCGAAGTGGTGCTTCGGTACGACGAACAGGCTGAGCCCCTTCGTCCCCGGACCGCCGACACCCTCGACGCCCTGCGGACGGGCCAGCACCAGGTGGACGATGTTCTCGGTCATGTCCTGCTCGCCCGAGGTGATGAACCGCTTGACGCCCTCGATGTGCCAACTGCCGTCGTCCTGCAGGGTGGCCTTCGCGCGCCCGGCGCCGACGTCGGAGCCGGCGTCCGGCTCGGTCAGCACCATGGTGGCGCCCCAGCCGCGCTGGATGATGTGCTGCGCGATCTTCTTGTCGCGGTCGATGCCGTTACGCCAGAGCACGTGCGCGAAGTTCGGCCCGGCGGCGTAGATGTGGACGGCGGGGTTCGCGCCCAGGATCATCTCGGCCGCGGCCCAGCGCAGCGACGGCGGGGTCGGCTGACCGCCGAGCTCGGCCGGCAGCTCCAGCTTGAACCACTCGGCGTCCATGTAGGCGTGGTAGCTCTTCTTGAACGACTCCGGCATCCGCACCTCGTGCGTCTCCGGGTCGAACACCGGCGGGTTCCGGTCGGCGTCCTCGAACGACGCGGCCACCTCGTTCTTGGCCAGCCGGTCGATCTCGCCGAGGACCTCACGCGCGGTGTCGACGTCCATGTCGGCGTACGGTCCCTGCCCGAGCACCTCGCCCCGGCCGAGAACCTCGAGCAGATTGAACTCGATGTCCCGCAGATTCGACTTGTAGTGGCTCACAGGTTCCCCTTAACACAGATACTCACGAGTAACTTGAGTATATACCCGCCGGTAACGAAGGCAAAGCTGTTTGGGTGGTAAGCGTGGCGACCAGGCTGATCTATGAGACGCATGCGACGACCCTCGACAACCAGAACGGCATCGCGACCGGCTGGCTCCCCGGCGAGCTGTCGGCGCGCGGGCGACAGGAGGCGGAGGAGCTCGGAGTACGGCGGCGAGGTGTCGACGTGGTGTTCAGCTCGGACCTGCGCCGGGCGGTCCAGACCGTCGAGCTGGCCGATCTCGCCGTACCGCATCTGCAGGACTGGCGGCTGCGCGAGTGCAACTACGGCGAGCTCAACGGTGCGCCGACGGACGCGCTCAGCCCGAAGGCCGAGCGCGTCCACAAGCCGTTTCCCGGCGGCCAGAGCTACAACGACGTCATGGAACTGACGCGAGCGTTCCTCGAGGACGTCAAGCGCTGGTACGGCGGCGCCACCGTGCTCGTGGTCGCCCACTCGGCGAACCGCTGGGCGCTACAGCACCTGCTCGGCGGAGGGGTCCCGCTGGCGAAGCTGATCGCCGAGCCGTTCAACTGGCAGCCGGGATGGGAGTACCGGCTCTAGGGCGTGTAGACGGTGTTCTTGCCGTAGAGCTTCTGGGTGAAGGCGGACATGTAGGTGGCGGTGTTCGCCTCAGTCAGGTTGTAGGTGAGGAAGACGCCGTACCCGTCGGCCACCGTGCGCTGCGCGAAGCTGGCGGCTGTGGCCTGGCTGGTGGCGGTGTAACTGACGGCGGCCGGCGAGTACTTCGACTTGGCGAAGGCCGGGTTGGCCGAGTAGCTGCCGTAGTACGGCTGCCAGGCGTAGTCGAAGGTGTTGGCGAGGTTCACGCCGTTGTACTGCAGCTTGGTCGACGCGGGGCCGATGTCGTACAGCGTGATGAGCTTGCCGGCCGGCAGCTTCTGGCGCAGCGCCTGGACCAGGTAGACGAACGAGTAGTCGTTCGGCTGGCCGGTGCCGTTGTTGCCGTACTCGACGTACTCGTCGTCGAAGTCGATCCCGTCCAGTCCGTAGGTGGCGACGGCGTTCGCCAGCTCCTGGGCGAACGCCTCGGCGGAGGCCTTGTCCGGGAAGTTCGCGAACCCGGCGCCCTGGTGGTTGCCGAGGATCGACAGCGTGACCTTGATCCCCTTGTCCTGCAGGGGTTTGATCTGCGTCGCGCGGTTGTTCAGGACGTTCGTCACCTGCGGGTTGAAGGACAGGTACGCCTTGCGGGTCGTCGTGTCGAAGTTGATGTTCGCCGCGAAGATCACCGCGATGTCGACCACCGGACGGCCGTCGTTGGCCAGCGTGTACTTGCCGGCGCTCAGCATGCTGTGGTCGTTGACCTCGATGTACGCGACCGTGGTCGGCTTCTTGACGGCGGCGCACGCCTGCGCGGCCGAAGTTACACCGGTCGCGGCCACGGCGGTCCCCGCAGCGATCGCGGTCAGAAGGGTCCTTCGGCGCATGAGCTCACTCATTCGATCGACTCCTCGTCACAAGGGTGGGCGGTCCGCTACGACGGCCCAGCTGAAATGGCACAGCTAAACCGGTATAGCGGACCGATCATCGATCGACGGGAAACCCAGTGTCAAGGGGTCAACGCAGCGTGACCACCTCCGCGGCAGCCTGGTCGCGCTGCCGCGGACGAATTCGTCGAAGTCCTGGCCCCGAGTCACCCGGCGCCCCTCCTGTGATCTGGTCTGTACCGAGAATGACACCGGCGCGGTCCGGAAGGTTGAGACAGAATGTGCGGAAGCCGGAGGAGGGACTGACATGCGAGTCATCGGGTTGATGTCCGGGACGTCGTACGACGCGATCGACGCGGCGGCGGCCGACCTCCGCCTGGACGGGGACCAGTTGGTGCTGACCCCACTCGGACTGCTCAGCCAGCCGTATCCGGACCAGGTGCGTCTCGAGCTGGCCGGATTGTTGCCGCCAGCAAGCACTTCTGTGGAGCAGGTGTGCCGACTGGACACCGGGATCGGGCAGGCGTTCGCGGCCGTGGCGCGGCAGGCGGTCGAACAGCTCTGTGGTGGGTACGCCGATCTGATCGTGTCGCACGGGCAGACCGTTTATCACTGGGTCGACGAGGGGCAGGTCCGCGGGACGCTGCAGCTCGGGCAGCCGGCGTGGATCGCGGAAGCGACCGGAACGACGGTTGTGTCGGATCTGCGGGCGCGTGATGTCGCGGCGGGTGGTCAGGGCGCGCCGCTGGTGAGCATCGTCGACGTGTTGTGGCTGCGCGGGCGGACCGGCGTACCGATTGCTTTGAATCTTGGCGGGATCGCGAACATCACCGTGGTGGACGGGGATCCGGTCGCGTTCGATACCGGACCGGCGAATGCGCTGATTGATGCGGTGGTCTCGGAGCTGACCGTGGGGCGGCTGAGTTTTGACGCCGACGGGGTGATGGCTGGGCGTGGCGAGGTGCACGAGGAGTTGCTGGCGCGGCTGCTCGCGGAGCCGTACTACGCGCTGCCGGCACCGAAGAGCACGGGCAAGGAGCTGTTCAACCTCGCGTACCTGGCCCGGATGATGGAGGGGCTGCCCGAGATCCCGGCCGACGACCTGGTCGCCACGGTGACCGCGCTGACGGCCCGCACGGTTGCGGACGCCGTACGGCGGCATGGTGGGACCGAGGTGATCGCCTCCGGCGGCGGAATCCGGAACCCGGCCCTGATGCAACGGCTCGGTTCCGAACTGGACGGCGTACCGGTGGTGAACACAGACGAGCTGGGGTTGCCGTCGGCGGCCAAGGAGGCGCTGGCGTTCGCCGTACTGGGGTTCCTGACCGTGCACGGGCTGGGCGGGACAGTGCCGAGCTGCACCGGCGCTACGCACTCGAGCGTGCTCGGATCGATCACTCCCGGCCTCGGTGGTGTGCCGCATATCTCGGCCGATGTCCGCCCTCCGGCGAGCCTTCTGATCGAGTCAGCGCCACACTAAGTGCCCCGTAGGCGGCGTCGCTCGGCGCTATCGGCGCCCAGGCACGCACCTCGCGGCACTTGCCCAGCGCCCACGATGCTCCGCATCGAGGCCACTGACCAAGCACCACGATGCACGCACCTGGACACCGCTATCGCTCGAGCGACACCACCTACGGGACACTAGTTCTGTGACGAGGTTGTTCGTGGTGACAGGAGCGCCCGGGGCCGGCAAGTCGACGGTCGTGCCGGAGCTGGTGCGGTTGAATCCGGGGAATCTCGTCGTGATGGACATGGACGAGCTGCTGGACGACAACGGTCGGCTGCTCGGGATCAGCATCGCGAGTCCGACCGCGGCGCCCATCTGGCCGGCGTACAACGCGGTCTGGCTGCGCATCACCGAGCTGATCCGCCGCTCCGGCATCCCCGTCCTGCTGCTGACGCCCGGTCTCCCCAGTGAACTTCCGGAAGGGCGCTGGCTGCACCTCGACTGCCCCGACGCGATCCGCCGCAAACGGCTGGCCGCCCGCGGCTGGCTCCAGGATCAGATCGACGACGCCCTCGCCGACGCCGCCGAACTCCGCAAGTACGTCCCCCGCTCGGTCCGCGGCGACGTCTCGCCCGAACGCGTCGCCCGCAGCATCCTGGACTGGATCCGTGGCGAACGCTTCGGCAAGACCCTCAACCTCTGGACCCGCTTCCGCGGCTGACGGTGGACACCCCGCGGTCCGGATGACAACATGTTGTCCATGCAGATCCCGCCGCGCGCCGACTGGCCGAAGCCGGCCAAGGAGACCGAAGGCGGCGCACTGCTGACCGACGTCATCCTCGCCACCTTCCGCCTCAACGTCCGCCTCCTCGAGGCCGCCCAGGAACTGGCCGCCCACGGCGGCCTCACCGCAGCCTGGTGGCAGGTCCTCGGCGGCGTCCTCGACGAACCCCGCTCGGTCGCCGACGTCGGTCGCCTGATGGGCGTCAGCCGCCAAGGCGTCCAGCGCATCGCCGACCTCCTGGTCGACCGCGGCCTCGCCGAGTACCGCGACAACCCCGCGCACCGCCGCGCCAAACTCCTCGCCTGCACCGAAGCCGGCTACTGGGCCATCCGCCAGGTCTCCATCGCCCAACACCCCTGGGCCGCCACCCTCAGCGCCGACCTGGACCTCCCCGCCCTCCGTACCACCCTCACCACCCTGCAATCCCTCATCACCAAACTAGAAGCCTGAACGCCCCCCGCACGACCGACTGCAGGTAGTCAGCTAGGCCCGGACCCACCCTCCGCCAGCACGACCGACTGCAGGTAGTCCGCCCCTCCATCCCGGCCGCCCCCGAGCCCCCGCGCGAATCATGCGGCCCGTTCACCCCACCTGCAGTTCGTAGTGCCGCCGGGGCGTGTCGGTCGTACGTCGGCACGAGCGACTGCAGGTGGTCGCCCCCAGCCGGGTCCGTCCTCCGGGCCCCCGCGTGAATCACCCCGCCTGTTCACCGCACCTGCAGTCGGTAGTGCCGCCGGGGCGTGTCGGTCGTACGTCGGCACGAGCGACTGCAGGTAGTCCCCCCAGTCCGGTCCGTCCTCCGGGCCCCCGCGTGAATCACCCCGCCCGTTCACCGCACCTGCAGTCGGTAGTGCCGCCGGGGCGTGTCCGTTGTACGTCGGCACGAGCGACTGCAGGTAGTCGGGTCCGAGCCTGGTCCGTCTTCGCGCCCAGGCGTGATTCATCCGGTCCGTGCACCGCACCTGCAGTCGGTAGTGCGGTCGGGGTGTGTCGGTCGTACGCCGGCGCGAGCGACTGCAGGTACTGCGTTTGGTGGGTGCTCACCCTGCGGGCGCGAGGTGGTGGCAGGCGCGGCGAGTGACCACCTGCAGTCGTTAGTGGCGAGTGACCACCTGCAGTCGTTAGTGGCGAGTGACCACCTGCAGTCGTTAGTGCAGGACGGCGGCGGCCGGGGTTACCGGGCTGGGTGGAGGGTGACCTGTTGGGATTGGCCGTGGGTTTGGTGGGTGGTGAAGGTCAGGCGGGTGCCGGTGAGGGTTCGGGTGACTTGTACGGCGGGGTTGGGGGTGACTGGGCGTAGGTATCGGGCCCAGAGGTTGAGGGTGATGGTGGCGCGGGTGGTGGTGGGGTCGGAGACGGCGACGGTCAGGCCGGCGGGGGTGCGTTGGAGGAGGACCGAGGCGGGGCCGTCGATGGTGAGGCCGGGCAGGTGATGTAGGCCTGGGGTGAAGGTGTTGGCGGCGGTGAGGCGGAGGCCTTGGTGTTGGATTGCTTGCAGGCGCGGAGTGTTGGCCAGTACGGCGAGGCGTCCGTGGCTGTAGGCGCGGAGCGCGGGCTCGGTCGCGTGGGGGACGAGTGCGTAGGCGAGTGAGCGGGTGGAGCCGGCGGGTTGGGCGGCGGTGAGGGCGAAGACCTGCTTGGTGACGGGGGTGTCCGGGTTGGCGGTTCGGATCACGCGACGGCTGCGGGTGACCTGCTGCACGTCTGCGGTGAGGTCGGCGGGGGTCAGGAAGTAGTAGCCGACGGCAACATTATTCGCGGTCGCGTAGCGCAGCCAGCGGGGCCTGCCGGAACCGGTCCAAGGCCGGCCCTCACCGGTGATGGTCACAGCCTCGCTGGGGTCCGCGATGCGGGTGTCGAGGGTGGTGGTGACCGCGCGGTCGCTGTCACGGATACCAGCCGCGAGGACCACGATCTCGTCGTCGAGCAGGAACCAGGACTTGGTCGCGGACGCGTTCCGGTAGGTGACGAAGTTGTCCGGGAGTTCGTCGCGGGACGCGTAGGCGAAGTCGTCGGACTGCACCCAGCCAGCCGCGCCGTACGCGCCGAGGGTGGCGCCACCGGAGTACTTGTTGGTGCCGGTCGGGAAGTAGACGTAGGTGTTCTGCGCCTCCGACGACGCCGTGAACTGCGGCGGGTTGTCGTAGTACGCGGTCCCGTAGAGCTCCGGGATGGTCTTGCGGGTCTCGACCGGAGCGGTCACCCCGGCGAGCGCGTACGGCGAGATGGTGGTGAAGTAGTCGACGCCGTACGAGCGGGTTTGGTCCTGGCCGGTCAGATACAGGTAGTGCGCGCCGTCGCCCTGGAACCACGGCATCAGGTTCTCGCCGCTCATGTACTCGTACTTGCTGATGCGATCCGAGTTCCGCGCCAGTGCGAAGGCGAATCCGGGCCGACGGTGCACCGTCCGGTCCATCGCGTTGAACGCGACGCTGCTGGCCGCCGGGTTGAGATCGGCCGGCACGATCGTGGGATCGGCCCGCAGGTCCGCGAACCGCGCGATGCTCACCGGCGAGACGAAGCTGTTCGGGTTGATCGTCGGTCGCGCGGTGAACTTGGCGAACCCCTTCAACCGCGCCGCGTCCTGCGTGGTCGCATAGTCCGCCAGGTCGACGACCGCCTCCACGACGACGGCCACATCGTCGTACCCGGTGGTGGTTCGGGAGACCGCGCGGCCCTTGACGATCTCCATCATCCAGCCCTCGAAGATCAGCGGCGCGAACCCGTGCTCGACCCAGCCCTGTACGACGCCAACCAGCTGATCGGTCTGTGCGTACGACGTGTTGTCGAGGATCTTGATGGTCTGGACGACCCGGCTGAGCAGAGCTTTGCCGTAGGAGCCGGTGTAGGCCACGGATGCGTGCTGGATGAAGGAACCGTCGGCGTAGTACCCGTCGGTGACGCCGTGCTGCAGGTTGTACGGATCGACGGTCGCGAAGACCGTGAACTGATCCTGCAGCGCCTTGCGGATCCGGGCGTCGTCGCCGAGCAGCGCGCCTTGCAGGACTCGGTTCGCGGTGATGTCGACGAGGTTGGCGCCGGTGTGGAATCGCGAGTCGAGGTCGACGTCGCCGTTCTTCCCGTTCCGCAGGTAGGCGTCCATCGAGGCGACGTACGGCGTGACGAGGGTGGCGGGGGCGTCGATCAGGGCGAGCGTCTTGGAGACGAACGTGGAGATCCCGATCTCCCACGTGAACCAGTTGCCGTAATACCCGGTCGACTGATCGCCGTACCAACCGTCGGACAGGCGCTGAAGGCCGTCGGCGATCTTGGCGCGGATCTGCGCGTTGCCCTGCAGGTCGGAGGCCGGCCCGGGACGGCGGTAGGCGAGCGCGATCTCATAGAGATGCTGGTACGACGCGCTCAGGTTCGGATCGCTGGTCCCGAGTGGGAGGCCGGCGAACAGCTCGTTGGCGCCGGCTCGGTCCATCGCGGCGAGCCAGGTCCGCGCGGTCGCGTCGATCGCGGAGACCTTTGCAGCGACCTCGGGGCGCGCGTTGGAGGCCGCCGTACCGGCGTAGATCGCGATCGCGTTGGCCAGCAACTGGTCCGGCTCGTCCGCCGTGGCGGCTCCTGCGCTCACTGGTCGTACGGCGGTCAGCAGCGCGGTGGCGGGGACAAGCGACAGCAAGCGGCGGCGGGTGATATCCACAAGAACTCCCAGGGCGATGGGAAAAACCTCACCCCGGGAGTCAATCAGCCGGAACTATCTTCCGGCAAGCGGTTACCACCCTTCACTTTGAGCGGTGCGGAGTCACCGGCCGCGCCCGGCAATCGTGGCCGTGAACAGGATGTGGTGGCCCCGGACAGGTGATTTCTTGTTCAAGCCCACCACCGGCTCTGCGCACCCCCGACAAGTGGCCGCGGAGCGCCGGGGCGGCTGGGGTCAGGAGCCGCCGGCCCCAACGAGTTGGCCGTCCATGGAGAGGATGCGGATCGGCCCGCCGGTGGTCTTGGAAGGGATGACCAGGGCTATTTGGTGGAGGTAGTCCTGGTGCAGGGCCTGGGTGTACTTGACCATGCTGCTGAAGGCTGTCGCCTCACCGCTGGTCCAGTAGGCGTTGGAGCCTGGCTCGACGCGCTGGAGGTACTGCTCGGTCAGCGCGAGGAAGACGAGGCCTTCGCCGTCGGCGGTGATGAAGGTGACCGGGGTGCCGGCCGGCTTGAAGGTGTCGCTGACGGCGGCGATGTAGGACTCGGCGGCGTCGGTGACCTTCGACTTGGCGCGCTGCTCGAGCAGCTTGGCCATGCCGGGGGAGGGGGTGAACGCCTTGGCTTCGGCGGCCTTCGGACCGCCGCTCAGGTACGCCGCCAGGGTCGGTGCGACCGCGGTCGGGTGGGTGGCGAGGTTGGTCACGTCGGCGCGGCTGGGGGTCCGCACGCCTTCCATGGCCGGGAGGGCGATGGACTGGCCGGGGTAGACCGAGTGCGTCAGCAGCCAGGGGGCGCCTGCGCTCTCGCGCTCCCACACGCCGAGCTGGCGGGTGCCTGCGGCGCCTGAGACGCCGGATGTGACGACGAAGCGCATCGGGTACGCCGCGAACTCGGGCGCACCGACAACCGGGTCGGTGAACGTGAACGGCTTGTCCGTGGCCTTGCCGGCGGCGTCGAGCTTGCGGCCGATCTGGAAGCCGGCCAGGGTCTGGGCGAGCGTCGGCTGGGACTCGATGGTGGCGGCGAGTTTGTCGTCGCGGGTCGCGTTGGCCTTGTTGTTGACCTCGTTGTACTTGGTCACCACGGCCTTGGCGTCGATGACGGTGACCGCGGGCCGACGGTCGGGGACCGTCAGGTTGTTCTTCGGCGGCATCAGGCCGCAGCTCGTTGCTGTCAGCAACAAAGCGCCGCTGGCCAGGAGAGCTGCCGTCCGCTTGACCGCCTCGTCGCTCTTCACGAACTCCGGCGACTCATCCAGCGGGAGCGTCTCCGCGGGCGGAGTGGGCTCGGCCTGGCGAGTCGGCTGGGCAGCGCCCTCCGCATCCCAGGCCGGCGTGGGAGTGGTGAGCGGAGCCGCGGGCGCGGTGGTGGTCGGCAGCGCCGCGCGGGACTTCGCCCGGGCAACCGCCGCGGGCGACATCAGCATCGGCGCCGACCGCAACGGCTGCACTCCCGGAGTCGATCGGCCAGGAGCCTGCCGAGCCGGAACCGCCTGCCGAGCCGGAGCCGCGACCGGAGCCGGGACGGCCGGAGTGGCCGGCGTGGTCGGGTCCAGAGCCTGGGTCGGAGCATTCGGACCCGCGAGAACCGCAGCCTGATGCGGAGCCGCCGACACGGCGGGCGTCGACGACGGCTGAGCGATCACCGCGAGCGTCTCGGTCGCCTCATCCGCGGTCACGTGCTCAACCGGCCGTACGTCGGGCGCCCGGTACGCCGGGACGTCGTCGAGCATCGCGGGCACCCGGCCGACCGGAGCGAACGGACTGTCGCTCCGAACCGGAGCCGTTCCGGTCTCAGTAACCGCGTCCACGTCTTCCGCATCCGAGGCCGCCGATGGCCGACGGAACGCCAGGGCGATCCCCAGCGTGAGAGCCACGATCCCGGCGCCGAGCACGAGCAGGCTGATCCCGAACGACCGGTGTAGCTCGATCCCGAAGCTCACCTTCGCGTCGACCGCCGGCGTGCCGTCGGCGTTCATCACGACGACCGAGTAGCGGCCGTCCTGCATCGGCCAGGCGATCGACTGGCCGCCGGTGCCCCCGGACTTCGCCACCCACCAGTCCAGATCGCCGGGCGGCGTCAGCTTGTTCTCGAAGCCGTTCATGGTCTGGGTGCTGATCGTGGACGGTACGTCGTACCGGATCACGCGGGTGTGGGCGGCGCCGGCCAGGTAGTCGGCGACGTCGAGGTCCTGCGCGATGCCGACGAAGAGCGGCTTCGACCCGGTCACGCTGACGCGCAGGGTCGGGCCGTGCCGGTCGAGCAGGTCGGGTGCGGTGACCACGGCCAGGCCGTCGCTGGTCAGCGACCGGCCGCCGGTGGAGATGGTGTTGTCCGGTCCTACCAGCCAGAACGCGGCGGCGGCACCGGCGACGCCGACGACCAGGCCGATCAGGGTCAGCAGCAGGCCCAAAGCAGTGCGGGCGAAACGCATCGAGAGCTCCCGTTGGTACGACGAGCCCGGCCCGCGGACGGGGGACCGGACAGCGGGCTCGGCCGTGGGCCCCGTCGGGATCCCCGTTACTTCACCCGTTGACGTACCTAACTGATCGACCACGGATCTGTTACGATCCCGTCAATTAGCGAATCGCCATTCACAAATTCGGAGGCCGGAGATGGCCCGTCCGCGGCTGGTGAGTGACGACGCGATCCTGGACGCGACGCGCCGGGTGCTGGCCGAGTCCGGGCCCGCGCGGCTGACCCTGGCAGCGGTCGGTGAGCGGGCCGGGCTGGCGGCGCCGACGTTGATGCAGCGGTTCGGCTCCAAACGCGGCCTGCTGCTCGCCGCAGCCACTCGGTCCGCGCAGCAGGTGCTGCCCGAGGCCGACGAGGCCGCGTCCCGCCACGCGTCGCCGTTGGCCGCCCTCCGCACCTTTCTCCTGGCCGCTGCCGCGCACCAGCTCGTGGACCTGGGCAACGATCCGGAGGTACGGCGTCAGACCCAGTCCCGCTCGGATGCCGTGCTGGCCGCGTGTGAGCGGTTCTACCGCGCCGCCCAAACCAGCGGCGAGCTGCGCCCGGCGGCCGACGTACAGGCTCTTGCTCGGCAGACCCTGGTCAGCTGGACCGGCGCGCTCGCGGTCACCGGCCTCGGACCGCCGCGCGCGCTGATCGCGGAGCAGCTCAGTGCACTGCTCGCGCCGCATCGTTGATCAGGGCAACGATCAACCGTTTGATCGACCCGCCAGGATGTGCCCGGCTCGGCGGGCGACGACGAGGGCACTGATCACATCGGTCACGAAGAAGAGATGCGCGATCACGTTGACGGCACAGAAGGCCGGGGTGATGGCTCGTCGCCGCATCAGCAGCGCCAGGCAGGCGATCCCGTAGATCGAGGTCGGCAGCAGCATCAGGTAGCCGCAGATGAGGCCGGGAGCGAGGCTCAGCGAGGCGATGGTCGCGGTGAACCACAGATCGCTCGTCGACCTCACGAGGTAGAGCGAGAGGGCCGACAGCACTCCGGTGATGACCAGCGCGAGGACGAGGTTCTGGACGAACAGCGGGATCATCGTCAGCTTGACCGCGCGGTTCGAGCGCCGGAGCGCGTCGAGGTCGTCGGCCAGGAAGTACCGGACCGCGATCCGGAGGGCGACCAGCGGCACGACCGGGACGACCACGAGGACCATGAACGCCACGGCCGGGACGATGGCGAGCTGGAAGTCCAAGGTGGTGCCGACGAAGATCCGCCAATCGAGGTAGTACACCCCGACGACGACCAGCCAGATCGTCGAGAGGGTCGAAAACACGAGCAGCACACCGGTCAGCAGGTGCTTCGTCACCACACTCGGCGGGCGCGCCGTACCGAGGCGGTTCCGGGCGACCTCGATCACGACCATCGCGCCGACGATGTCGGTGACGAAGAGGAACTGCAGAATCAGGTGCAGGCCGTAAAAGACCGGGCCGATCCGATCGGTCTTGCGCATCAGCGTCAGACAACCCACCGTGTACGCCGAAGTCGGCAGCAGCACGAGGTAGGTCAGGACGACGAACAGCAACGCGGTCAGGAATCCGCGCAAACCGAAGTGGTCCTTATCGGCTGAGCCGACGTGGATGACGACTCTGGTCAGCGCGACGAAGTTCAGGACGAAGAACGGGATGGCGGCGATCTTCACCAGATTCGCCGAGGCCTGCAGCGCGTGCAGGTCCTGGCGCCGCCGCAGGCGGATCGCATCGGCGACCACGAAGCCCGCCACGACGAAATAGACGAGCATCCATCCGACCAGCAGCACGGACAGGGCGGGCAGTTCGTAGATCAGGCCGATGAGCAGGAGGGCGCCGAGGCCCAACCACGCTCCGAGGGCTTTCGCCGCCGTACTCGTCATGGGTATGCGCCTCGACATGTGCTGACAAAGGGGCGGGCGACCGGTCACCCGAAGGACGCCTGAGCGTATAACCGCCCGGGGGGCATCACCGGGGCGAACATTCTCGTGGAGCGGGTGACGAGAATCGAACTCGCACTGTCAGCTTGGGAACTGACTTGTCATCCGCCAGACGGCTGAGCGTGGCCACGCCTAGGGGCAAATCCGGGCTCGATTGACCGTCGCCGACCGCCCCTAACCGACGCTAGCCGTCCAATCGGGCACGGATCGGGCACGGATCGGGCACAGGGCTTCGGTGCTGACACCAGGTGCTGCGCTAGCCGCGTGACCCGGCTGGGTGGTGTCCAGCTCTCGTGTGGCGCATACAAATCTACGCGGCGAGGGGCTATCTTCATTGTCGATAGTCTGAAATGGGGTGGGCTCTTGATTCTCGACACGCAAGTTGACCCTGAGATGGGGTTGAAGATAGCACAATTGGGTCGATTGGCTAGTAATCTGACTAACCATGTTATGGCCGAACCTGGTGTGTCTAGGCCAGGCGGGAAGCGTCTCCAATTGGCAGTGCACAGGCTAGTCGCCATATGTTCATTTCCAAATGAAGAACAGGGTTCAGAGAAGGTGAGGCTGGCGCCGCATATCTATCTGTATCTTGATGATGGGGTAATCAGTTCATTTGTGCGCCGACTTCATATATTCGCTGAGGCTGCAGATGCGGATTCTTGGGATGAAGCCGATGCCTACGATCTCGCAAGTGAGATTGAGGAATACCTGAGGCAATCCTGCAATCGCCTAATAGTCGATTTCGAGAACGGAACGCTTAGAGGCAAGGCTGGCGAGGGATATCACTCTGCCGAACATAAGGCTGTCTCCAGGACTTCTAGTGATGCTGGAGAGGCAATCGACTCAATTGCACGTCAGCGACGATTGGATGCGGCTGCGAATGAGCTCGAAAAACTCAAGCTGTCTGCGCAGAGGGCGGCCTCTACTGTTGCTGAGGGTGAGCTGTCCGAGGCCTTCAGTTCCTATGGAGACCGAGAGAATAGGCTCGCTGAGGTATTCCGGATCACCGCAATCTGTCTTCTGCTATTGCTAATATCATTCTCGGTATTTAGTGCCGCAAAGCTTCCCGCCAGTCTCGGGGCATCGCTGGCGCACGTGGGGATTGGCCTGTCTGGACTCGCTGCATTCGGCTATATGGCGCGGGAATCGTCGCAGCATCGCCGGGCGGGTAGATGGGCGAAGGTTATGTCAGTGCAGCTCAGGACGCTGGATGCCTATGCGGCCGATATGGAGGACGAGCAGCGTCGTGCGTTGCGCGAACAGTTTGCTCGCCGAGTATTCGCATCACCCGAGTATTCACTTGATGATGCCGGTCCGGCTGGAGCGACCACAGACCTCGGCCCAGTACTCGAAGCGGTTATGAGCCTGATCAAGGTCGCGCGCGGCACTTAGGTGAATTAACTTCCTGACGGTTTTAGTACACGAGCGACGTCCGGCGGCTCGTACAGGTCGCTCTTCTGGACCTTGCCGTCACGCTCAATCGGGCGCCCGTCGCGGTCGAGCTTCGTCATGTTGGCGCGGTGGATCTCGGTGATGACAGCGTCTAGGTCGATGCCGTAGCTGATGGCCGTTCCGTAGGCGGCGTAGACGACGTCGGCCAGTTCGTGGGCGATCTCGACTAGATTGCCGCCTTGAGCTGCCTCGGCGACCTCACGGACTTCTTCGTCAAGGATGCGCTGGCGGGCTTCGGCGAGCTCAGGTGCCAGAGGAGTCGGGCGGTCAGGGTGTGACAGCCCGAAGACCTCGTGGAACTCGCGGACCTTCCGCCAGGGCGATTCACTCACCGGCGGGCCGTTCGGCCGGCACTGTCTCGACGGCCTTCGGTTCGGGGTGGCGGCCGTACTCGGTGTAGAGCGGAAAGCCTTGTGCGAGTGCCTCCTGGGCGCGGGCGAGTCGCCGAACCATGGAGGGGCGCATGCGGTCACTCGCCTGGTCGAGCGTCATGAACTGGAAGCGTCGGGCTTCGGTGTCGTCCAAGGTGATCTGGGAAATCTGCTCATCGGTGAGTACGCCGCCGTCGAAGATGAACATGATCCCGTCGAACCACGGGCCTGATGCCGGGATCCAGTCCACCACGAGTGGCGGCCCGATTTCGATGTCGATCCCGATTTCCTCGCGAGCTTCACGACGAACAGCGTCTAGCGGCGACTCGTCGAACTCGGTGACCCCGCCGGGGATCTCAAGGGTCGGCTTGTAGACCGCCTCTAGGAAGAGGATCAGACCTTCGCTGTTGCGGACAAGGGCACCGGCTGCGGTGGTCTTCTTCGGCAGTCTGGCGGCTATGCCAGCGTTGAATTCCTTCTCCGGCTCACCATCGGCAGCTACGTCGGCTTCGCGATAGGGGTGGGTCATTTACCTGCACCTTCTGGGTTGAGCCCGCTTTGGTCGAAGAAGTCTCGAACAACCTGCGTGGTCGTGAATGGCTTGAGCTTCGCGGCTAGACGTTCGAGGTGGCGGTGTGCGCGGTTGGAGTCAACGTTGTCGGTCAGCGCGACTATTTCCGCGCCGTAGTGACAAGCCAGCTCGAGTTCACCTTCCCGGGCGGCCGCAATCCCGAGTTCGGCGGCACTGTAGATTCGGCGTCTGGGTCGGTCTCCCGATCCTTCCCAAACCTGAGTGAGATGCCTCCTCGCTTCCTTGGTGTTGCCAAGGTCGTTCCAGCAGGTCCCTGCGTGGCTGGCGAACATGATTTCATCCCACTCAGGCTCCCAAGCGCGCGGCGTCCCCGACTCGATCCGCTCATAGGATCGCTCAGCTTGGTGGAGTGCGGCTGTTGCGTCCCCAACCGCCCCGAGAGCGGCATGCGATCGAGCAACCAGCAGATCGGCCTCAACGAGGACCGGCGGGCTACCAGCGGACTCAGCGACATTCTGAGCGACTCTGGCCACGCGCAAGGCAGATGCAGCCTGACCGATGTGGAGCGCCTGGTGCGTGATGCTGGTCATCAGGTACGCCGACAACGCGACATCTCCGACCTCGCGCGCCAGCCGGAGCGCCTGAGTGAAGTACGCCTGCCCCATGCCATGGTGTCCGGCGTCGTAGTACATCCATCCGACGATCTCGCACAGCTCGGCCACGGCAGAGAAGAGCTCAGAGCGAGCTTGCGACTCGATCTCCCTTTGGAGCAAGGGCAAGGCGACATCGTGCAGATACTTGCGGGCCGTTGCTCGACACTCGGCACCACCCGCACGCCGTTCAATCGTGTCAATGGCCGTGATCATCGCCCGGACCTGCTGCACATTCGCGCTCGTGACGCGGCTTCCGTCGGCGCTGACAACGGCTTGCCCTACGGCCGACATCAGCCAGTCGAGCACGGTTGCGGCGAGATCGTCGGGGCGATACACGACGCTGTCGGCCGACGGCTCCGCAAGGTTTTGGAGGATCGTCACGGCCACGTCTAGGCCGGAAGGGTAGACAGTCAACGAGTGGCCGGCCTTGGGTGAAGAGTTCCCGGCCACCAGCGCGGGGCGCATCTCCCTGAAGCGTTCAACGACGGCCTCAGGTGCATCGGTCAACGCGCGGGACATCACCCCCTGCATATCTGGCCTGAGAGGGGTCCGCGGACGCTTCCGCCAGTTGTACAGCGTGCGCGGCGCAACCCCGAGAACGTCCTGTGCAAACGCCTCGTCCGTCATCGCCGGATTCACGGCACGGTAGGCGTCTTGCAGCGCTTGAACGGTCTCGGAGGTCCATGCCCCGCTCTGCAGATTCATTCAGCTAGACCGCCGATGTGCAGAGCAATTTGCAGACGAGTTGCAGACGCCTTTCATGGTTTGGTGCCTCGATCGGCCGTTGACTTGTCGCTATGAGATTCCAGCGATTCAAGCCTCACCGTCAGGTCCTCCACGGTCCTACGCAGCTCCGCGAGCTGGTCCTGGACGGACGCCGGTTGAGCGCCTTCGGGATCGAGGCCGGACAGGTCCTCACTGACGAAAGTGCCCCGGCCACGGGAGGACACGAGCAGCCCTTCTCGCTGCAGCTCCCGAATCGCGTTGTGGAGCGTCATTTCGGCCACGTCGTACTCGGTCGTCAGTGCACGGAGTGGTGGAAGCTTCGCCCCCGCCGGGAACTCTCCTGCACGGATTCGGCGGCGGATGTCTTCTGCCAACTGAGCTTGCAGCGGCTGCGCGCTGCTCCGGTCGATCGCCACTCAATAACCGTACCGGAAACCACTAGGGCACGGCGGTGTATTGACAGATTCGATTGCCCTAGGGCACGCTAGGGCAATCGAAGTGACGCCCCGGCGGGTGCAACCGCCGAGGCGTCTGGGCCGCACCAATCCATTGCGTAGAGGAGCACAACCCAATGAGCATCATCCACCTTCCGGTCCTTCGGGACGATGAGCCGTCCGCCGCCGATCTGGTGGCGATCGAGCTGGAATGGCCGCTGATCGCGGCTGAGCTTGACCTGCTGGACGCCCAGATCACTCAGCTTTCGACCGGTCCGAACATGTCCGACATCGATCGTCGTCGTGTTCGTCGCGCCGAGCACCGCGTCTTGGCCGTCACCCGCCGGTTGCGAGACCTTGACGGCACGCGCGCCGCCCCGTGCGGATGCCCGGGCAATGTCGTCACGAGCACCTTGTCCGGTGGCGGAGAGCAGTGCGGTGCCTGCGGCTCGACCTGGGACCGGCACGACACGATTGTCACGTTCTACGCGTACGAGATCGGCGGTGCGGCATGACCGCCGTCGACCACGCCCACGAGGCGACCCTGAATCTGCAAGACGCCGACGACGCGCTGAGCGTCCAGAGCGAGCTCTACCGCCTGCGCCGGGCGCAGGTCCACGCCACTCTCGCTACTGTGCCGCCGGT
>NZ_JBHVWY010000005.1:529893-591766 GCF_042882005.1 Kribbella sp. NPDC058245 | reverse complement strand
CCACGACCTGTTCAAGGCCCCCGCTACTGCCGCGGCGGGGGCGCGGGGCGGTCGCCCCCGGTTCGGGTCAGTCCTCTACGACGATGGCGAGGGCCGGGCAGACGGCCGCGGCCTGGTGTACATCGGCGGCGAGGGATTCGGACGGGTTTTCGGTGAGGAGGACGACGATGCCGTCCTCGTCACGCTGGTCGAAGACGTCCATCGCGGCCGTGACGCATTGGCCGGAGGCGACGCACTTGTCCTGATCGACGATGACCTTCATGAGAGTGCCTGCTTTCTGATTACCAGGTGACCGGGAGCGAGTAGACGCCGTACACGCCGCCGTCGTGCTTGAACGGGACGTCGTCCAGCTCGATGGCGCGGCGCAGCGTCGGGATCCGGCGGTAGAGGGTGCCGTAGACGACCTGCAGTTCCATCCGCGCCAATGGTTGCCCAAGGCACTGATGTACGCCGAAGCCGAAGGCGATGTGCCGGCGCGCGTCCCGGGTGACGTCGAGGGTGTCCGGGTCCGGGAACATCTCCGGGTCCCGGTTGGCGATGTCGTTGGGGAAGACCACCCCTTCGCCGGCCTTGAGGATCTGCCCGTCGAACTCGATGTCCTCCAGGATCGCGCGGCGGCGGCCCTGGTGGGTGATGGTCAGGTAGCGCAGCAGTTCCTCGACCGCGCTGGAGATCAGCTTCGGGTCGTCGGTGTCGCGCAGCTTGGCGAGCTGGTCCGGGTGCTCGAGCAGCGCAAGGGTGCCGAGGGCAATCATGTTGGCGGTGGTCTCGTGACCGGCGATCAGCAGCAGGACGCCGATCCCGGCCGCGTCCTTGCGGCTCAGTTCACCAGCAGTGACCCGCTCGGCCAGCCCGGACAGGAGATCGTCCTTCGGGTTGGCGATCTTCTCGCCCATCAGCTCGTTCAGGTAGCCGCCGATGTTGCCGCGCGCCTTGGTCCGCTCCTCGATCGAGGCGCTGGTCCGGAGCAGGATGCTGCTGTTCTTTTGGAAGAAGTCGTGGTCCTCGTACGGAACACCGAGCAGCTGGCAGATCACCAGCGACGGGATCGGCAACGCGAACGCCTGCACCAGATCGACCGGCTTCGGCCCGGCCAGCAGCTCGTCGATCAGGTCGTCGACGATCTGCTGCACCTGCGGGCGCATCGCCTCGACCCGCTTGATCATGAACGGCGCGGTCACCATCCGGCGCATCCGTGCGTGATCGGGATCGTCCATCAGGATGAAGCCGATGCCGGTGTCGTCGTCCTGGCGCGGCAGGATCCGGTTACCGGCCGGAAAACCCGGCTTGTAGATGTCCGAGCTGATCCGCGGGTCACCGATCAGCCGGCGCTGATCGTCGTACCGGGTGACCATCCAGGCGATCTGGCCGAAGACGTCCACCTTCGTCAGCGGCGCCTCCTCCTGCAGCTCGCGCAGCTTCGGCGGCGGATCGAACGGGCAGCCGGCGGCACGCTCCATCGGATACTCCGGAGCTTGATGAGTTGCTGTCATCACGTTCCCCTTCCCCAGCGAGGGTTCACGCCTGAACCAGGTGTGCCCGGTGCAGACGGGTTTGTTTGGGCATGTTCCAGCCGAGTACGGCGACTGTGCGGCCGTCGCGGCGGTAATGGGTGACGAACCGGCGCTCGTCGAGTGCGCCCTCGGCGACAACGACCTCGGCGTTGGCGCTCGGGATGCCGTGGACCTGGATCTTGGTCGCGAACTGATCGGTCCAGAAGTACGGAATCGGCGTGTAGCAACGGTTTTCGCCGAGGATGTTCGCGGCGACACAAGCGGCCTGCTCGGTTGCGTTGGTCCGATTCTCCAAGCGGAGCAGGGTATCCAGCTCGTCATGGCGCCAACGCGCGACATCACCGGCGGCGTAGATCCCGTCGGCCGCCCGGCACTGCGCGTCGCACACCACACCGTTGTCGAGGGTGAGACCGCTGTCCGCGAGCCACTCCGTAGCCGGAGTCGCTCCGAGCGCGACGACCACGACATCGGCCGGCAGATGGTCGCCGTTCGCCAGCTGTACGCCGGTCACCCGGCCACTCGCCGACGTCAAGCCACTGACCGCCGTACCCAATCGAAGGTCGACGCCCTCGGCGGTGTGCAGCTCAGCCAGCAGCCCGGAGACGATCGTCCCGAACTGACTCTCGAGCGGAGCCGACTGCGGTCCCGCCATGGTGACCGCGCAGCCCAGTTTGCGAGCAGTAGCAGCGATCTCGGCCCCAAGCACCCCATCCCCGACAACAACCACTCGGGGAGAACCCACCAGGTCTTGGCGGAGTGCGTCGGCGTCGCCTAGCGTGCGGAGTACGTGGACGCCGGCGAGAGCCTCCTGTCCTGGCAGCATGCGGGCGCGGAGGCCGGTGGCAATGACGATCGAGTCGGCCGACAGCTCGCGACCGGACTCGGTGCTCACCACGCGCCGGTCCACATCCAGGGCACGCGCCGGGTCGCCGAGGACGAAGTCGGCGCCGAGTTTCGCGAGCATCTCCTCCGGGCGCAGCCGGGTCCGGACCTCGTCCCAGTCGCCGACCAGGTACTGCTTGGACAGCGGCGGCCGGTCATACGGCAGGTGCGTCTCGGCGCCGAGCACCGTGATCGGCTCCTGATATCCCCGCCTACGCAGGGCTTCCAGCGTCGACAAGCCGGCCGCGGACGCGCCCACAATCAAAACAGTCATAGCGTCACCGGCGCGGTCCAGATTCCGACGATGCCATCGATCAGACCGGTCGCGACGTCGTGCCAACTGGTGCGTGCGGTCGCTCGCCCATCGGCCAGGTCGCGCTCGTAGTCCGCAAGCATCTGGACGATCACGATCCGCGCCATCGCGCCTCGCTCCATCCGCACCGGCATCGACTGCGCCCCGATGCACTCGTTGAGCGCGTCGATGATTTCCAGCATCGACGGCGGAATCAGAAGCTCGTCGTACACCTCTTCACGCAACGCCGGATCCGTCATCAGCTGGGCGTTGAACCGCGCCATCCAGGTCGGCACGCCCCTCGACGCCAGGTAGTCGGTCGACGGGCGGACCAGGCACTCGACCCAGTCCCGCAGCTCGCGACTCCCCTGCGCCGCCGCGACCATCTCCGCGCGACGCTCCTCGACCGCTGTCGAGTGCCGGCGCAGGATGGCCCGGATCAGATCGGTCTTGGTGCCGAAGTGGTACCCGACCGCGGTGTTGTTGCCCTGCCCGGCCGCTTCGCTGATCTGCCGGTTGGAGACCTCGTGGATCCCGCGCTCGGCGAACATCCGCTCCGCCGTGTCCAGGATCAGCTCACGGGTCGCCGACGCCTTGTCGGTCCGGACGGTCTTGGCCATCATCATCACCAGACCACCGGGACTTCCCGCAGTCCACCGACGAGCAGACCCTCGACCGGCGGCAGTTCTCCGACCGGTACGGCGAGGGCGAGCGTGGGCAGCCGCCGCAGGAGCACCTCGAGCACAACCTGGAGTTCGGTCCGGGCCAACGACTGTCCGACGCACGAATGCGGTCCGGCTCCGAACGTGATGTGCAGGTTCGGACTCCGGGTCAGGTCGAGCTCGGCCGCATCGGTGAAGACGCTTTCGTCCCGGTTCGCCGCGGCCATGTTGCAGATCGCGGTCGTCCCGGCCGGCAGGACACCGCCGCTGGGCACCTCGACGTCCTCGTCCAGGTACCGGGTCAGGCCGAAGCCGGGATTGGCGTCGTACCGGAGGATCTCCTCGACGGCCGTCCGCACGAGTGTCGGATCGGCGACCAGCTGCTCCCACCGGGTCCGGTCGGCGAGCAGCATCGCCATCATCTTGCCGATCATGTTGGTGGTGGTCTCGTGTCCGGCGATCAGCAGTCCCTTGCCGGTGGCAACGAGTGCCTCCGCGCCGAGCTTCTCCCCCGCCGCGTCCGCGCCGGTGATCAGATCGCTCAGCAGGTCGGTGCCCGGCTGCTTGCGCTTGGCCTCGACGAGCTCGGTCATGTAGGCGGTGAACTCCGCCTGCGCGGCATCGATCTCAGCCGGCTTGTAGCGACTGAGACTGAGGAAAGTGTCGGACCAGTGCGAGAAGTGCTCGCGATCGTCGTTGGGGACGCCGAGCAGATCGCAGATCACCCAGACCGGCAGCGGGTACCCGAAGGCGGCCTTGAGATCGGCCGGCTGACCGCTCGCGATCATGTCGTCGACGAGCTGATCGGCCATCGCCTCGATCCGCGGCCGCAGGGCGGCCATCCGCTTCGTGGTGAACCACTTGGTGAGCATCCGGCGCCAGCGCTGGTGCCCGTCACCGGACTGCGGGATCGGCGACGGCTCCTTGCGATCGAACACGCCACTCGACCCCTCCGCGGAGATCCGCGCGGCCCCCTCGGCCTGCGTGGTCCGGCCGAAGCGCGGATCCGCGAGCACCTGGCGAACGTCGTCGTACCGGGTGAGGAGCGCGGCCTGGTCACCACTCGGCAGCCGGACGTGCGCCACCGGGCACTGCTGGCGGAGCTCTTCCCACTCGGCGGGTGGCTCGACAGCGGCCACCGGGGGCATCGGATAGTCGATTAGGTCACGTTCGGTCACGAGACATCACCTCCGCGTTGATCTCCTTCCACCTTGCCTCGCGATCTTGTTTAAGTCAACTGCCTGACTTAGCCTTTGGTTGCAGAAACCAACTATTTATCGTCCCCTCGGAGGCATCCCGATGTCCGCTGTCCCCGCGGCTCCGCCCGTGCGTGCTGGAGCCGTCGTCCCGGTACTCGCGTCGGCCGGTATCACGGTCGCGCTGATGCAGACCCTGGTCATCCCGGTCATCCCCGAACTGCCCCGGCTCCTGCATGCGTCGGCCGGTTCGACCGCCTGGGCCATCACCGCCACCCTCCTCGCGGCCGCGGTCGCGACCCCGATCATGGGCCGGCTCGGCGACATGTACGGCAAGCGCCGGATGCTGCTGATCAGCGTCGGCATCCTGGTCGCCGGCTCGATCGTCGCCGCGCTCAGCAGCTCGCTGATCCCGCTCGTCGTCGGCCGCGCCCTCCAGGGCTTCGCGGCCGGCGTGATCCCGCTGGGCATCAGCATCATGCGCGACGAACTGCCATCCGACCGCCTCGGTACGGCGACCGCCCAGATGAGCGCGTCGCTCGGAGTCGGCGGCGCTCTCGGCCTGCCCGCTGCCGCGTTGCTGGCCGAGAACGTCAGCTGGCACGCACTGTTCTGGGTGTCGGCCGGACTCGGCGTGGTCATCTTCGGGCTGGTACTGCGGTTCGTCCCCGAATCCGCAGTCCGCTCCGGCGGCCGCTTCGACGTACTGGGTGGTGCCGGTCTGTCGATCGGCCTGGTTTCGTTGCTGCTGGCAATCTCTCAGGGCGGCGACTGGGGCTGGGCGAGTGCTCCGACGCTGAGCCTGTTCGCACTGGCGGTCGTCGCGATCCTCGTGTGGGGCTGGTGGGAACGCCGTACCAGCGAGCCTTTGGTCGACCTCCGGACCACCGCGCGACCGCAGGTACTGCTGACGAACCTGGCGTCGATGGTGTTCGGGTTCGCGATGTTCGCGATGTCGCTCGTCGTACCGCAGCTGCTACAGATGCCGAAGGCAACCGGTTTCGGGCTCGGCCAGTCGATGCTCGCGTCCGGTCTGGTGATGGGACCGTCCGGCCTGGTCATGCTCGTCACCGCACCGCTGTCCGCGAAGATCTCCGCCGCCCGCGGACCCAAGGTCACGCTGATGCTCGGCGCCGTCGTGGTCGCCGCCGGCTACGGCGTCGGCAGCATCCTGATGAGCGAGGTCTGGCAGATCGTCCTGGTCTCGCTCCTGATCGGCGCCGGTATCGGCCTCGCGTACGGCGCGATGCCCGCGCTCATCATGTCCGCCGTACCGGTCTCGGAGACCGCCGCCGCCAACAGCTTCAACACCCTGATGCGCTCGATCGGCACCTCGGTCTCCAGCGCGGTGGCCGGCGTCATCCTCGCCCAGCTCACCATCAACCTGGGCGGCTACACCCTGCCGTCCCAGAACGGCTTCCGCACCGTCCTCATCATCGGCGCCGCCGCCGCCCTGGTAGCCCTAGCCATCGCCGCCTGCATCCCCACCCGCCCCACCGCGAACGCCCCCGAACCACGAACCCCCGCACAAGCACCCGCCTAACCCCGCCCCCTCCTCCTCCCCCGATTTGCCTGGCTAGGCAGGCAAATCGGGGGTTCTCCACCCTTAACCACGGTGCAGAACCCCCAAGCACAGTGGCTAGCCAGGCAAATGGGGGTGGGGCTAGGGGCGGTTGGCGAGGAAGGTGAGGGTTCGGGTGGTGAGGAGGTTGGCCGCCTCCTTGTCGTAGTCCGACAGGGAGGAGTCGGCGAAGAGGTGGGCCTTGCCGGGGTAGAGGAAGAGCTCGGCGTCGTTCGGGTTCGCCTTGACGAGGGCTTGGGCGGAGGCGAGGTCACCGTCTTCCTCGGTGAACCAGGGGTCCTCGTCCATGCCATGGATCTGCACCGGTACGCCGGCCGGCCAGGTCTCGCTGAACTCCGACACCGGGATGCAGGAGTGGAAGAAGAGCCCGCCGCGCGCGCCGGCGCGGGTCTGGGTGAGCTGTTGCGCGGGCATGACACCCATCGAGAAGCCTGCGTACACGACGTTTTCGGGCAGGTCCTGGGCGTAGGCGACGCCCGCCTCGAGCAGGTTGCCGAAGCCGACGCTCTTGCCGTACGCCATGCCGTCGTCGAGGTTGTCGAACGTGTTCCCGTCGTAGAGGTCGGGCAGGTGGACGGTGTGCCCGGCCTGGCGGAGTTCCTCGGCGAAGGCCTTCACCCCGTCGGTGAGCCCCTGCGCGTGGTGGTACAGGACAACCTCGGTCATGATCCGCTCCAATGATCCAAATATCTCGAACAATCGACGATGCTAGTATGTTCGATCGTGACAGGCAACAGTCAAGTGCCGGACTACGAGCTCGCGGAGACCATCGAGCTGACCACCGCGGAGCAGGTGCGCGCGATCGCCGACCCCCTCCGGACGACGATCCTCGGCCTCCTGCACGAGCGGGCCGCGACCGTCACCGAGCTGGCCACCGCGGTCAAACGTCCGAAGAGCACGGTTGCCCACCACGTGAAGGTGCTCACCGAAGCCGGCATCTTGCGCGTCGTCCGGACCCGCAAGGTGCGCGCGATCGAGGAGCGCTTCTACGGCCGCGCCGCGCGGGCGTTCTACGTCGGGCTCGGCCGACAGGGCCTACCGGAGGACTTCAACGACTTCGAGGTCGCCGCCGAGGAGTCCAGATCCGCGTACGACGAGGGCCGGCTCCGCTCGTTCATCCGGCACGCCCGGATTCCCGAGGAACGCGCCGCCGAGTTCTGGGCCGGCGTCCACGACCTCATCCTCGAGTTCGACAAACTCCCGCGCGCCGGCGACACGACGTACGGGTTCACCGTCGGTCTCTACCCGATCGTCGACTACCCGACGCTGCCGCCGACGCCGGATGAGGACTAGGGTCAAGTTTGTGACGACAATTGACTTGGGTGCTTCCGGAACCGCTGCGTCGCAGGTCGTGCTCGGACTGATGCGGATCAAGGACAAGACCGACGAGGAGATCCGCACGCTCGTCGGGACCGCGCGCGAGGCCGGCGTGACGATGTTCGACCATGCCGACATCTACGGCGGGCCGCACGGCTGCGAGCAGCGGTACGGCGAGGCGCAGCCGGTACCGGAGTCCGAGCGGGACCAGATCCTGCTGCAGTCGAAGGTCGGGATCCGGTCCGGCTTCTTCGACTCGTCCCGCGAGCACATCCTGTCGAGTGTCGAGCAGTCGCTGACCGCGTTGCGGACCGAGTACCTCGACGTACTGCTGATCCACCGTCCGGACGCGTTGGTCGAGCCGGACGAGGTCGCGGCCGCGTTCGACGAACTGCACAGCGCGGGCAAGGTGCGCGCGTTCGGCGTCTCGAACCACACGCCTGGTCAGATCGAGCTGCTGCGTAAGTCGGTGCAGCAGCCACTGGTCGCCAACCAGCTCCAGTTCAGCATCACGAACGCCGCGCTGGTCGCGCAGGGCCTGGCCGCGAACATCATGGGCCTTGAGCAGTCGGCCGATCGCGATCTCGGCATCCTCGACTACAGCCGGCTGCACGACATGACCATCCAGACCTGGGGCTCCGTGCAGTCACCCAAGAACGGTGGCGTGTTCATCGGCGACCGGGAGAACTACCCGGCGCTGAACGACGCCCTCGACGAACTCGCGAGCGCACACAACACGTCACCGGACGCGATCGCCATCGCCTGGCTGGCTCGGCACCCCGCCAACCTGCAGATCGTCATCGGCACCACGACACCGAGCCGAGTCCAGGACGCCGCCGCCGGCGCCGCGATCCGACTCACCCGCGAAGAGTGGTACCGCCTTTACACCTCCGCCGGCAACACGCTGCCCTGACGACCGGTTGCTGCCACACCTCGCCAGCTTCCCGGTGCGGGTGAGACCCTCAGCGAATGGATGTACGACGTACCGCCAAGCGGCTACTGATCGGCGGAGCCCTGGCAGCGGTGATCGGATTGGTCGGTGCGATGGTGACCGACTCGGCGACCAAGCTGAGCTATCAGATCATGGTCGCCGAACCCGGTGCGTCCGGCCGACTGCCGGCGTGCAAACCGACGGTGCTGTTCGTGGATCGCACGAGCGGCAAGGAGCTTCCCTGCTCCGGTACGCCGGAAGGCGGCTATACCAACGCCGAACGTCAGGAGATCCTGCAGCTCGCAGCGACCATGGCGGCCGACGGCACCGTCGACGCCGTGGACGGGTTCAAGCTCAGTGAACTCGGCACCGAAATCGGCCTGCGCCACCACGACGCCACGAACACCGCAACCACCTGGGCCTTCGGAACCGTCGGCATCCTGGGCGCTGCGGCGTTCGTGACCGGGATCGTCCTCAGGCTTGTCGCGAACGCGCGACGTAAAGTCCCAGGACGTTGAGCGCGACGCCCCAGATCGCCACCATCACGAGGAACGGCAACACGTCCGAACCACTGAACGTGCCCTTCCACCACAACTGAGCCGACCCGTACGGCGTCAGTCGCCGTACCCCGGGTCCAATCGCGGCCAGTACGGCGTACACGGCCAGCGGCGGCACGATCGTGAGGATCGACGCGATCACCCCACGCCCGATCAGCAACCCTAACCCGGTACCGAGCGACTGCGCGACAAGCTGCGTCACGAAGGAGCCGATGACGATCATCGGCGCATGCTGCCACAGGTCGTTCGAGGTCGACGGCACCAGCAGGGCAACAAGAATCGACGCGATCAGCCCGACCGCCGCCAGCCCCACGGCGTACCCGAAGGCCAGCTTGTACAACGACTTCTCCCGCCGAGCTCCCGCGACCGCACCGATGAACGGCACCCCGATCGAGATCAGGCTCTGCGCAACAGTCGAGGTCGTCGCGAACGTCCGGTCCGCACTCACCGTCGCGACCTGACTTCCCACCGCCCCGAGCACTCCGACAACCCCAGTAACACCGGCTATGACGCGATAAGTTCGCATCGAGCACCCCCAGCTCTAGTCGATGCCCGAATTGTCCCAGCCCGAAGGGTCAGGCGGTCGTTGCCGACAGCTTCAGGCCAGCTTCTCCGGTGTGAGCTCGGTCGCAACCTTGGCCAGCCTCGGCAGTACGTCGTCCCGCCAGCCCGGACCCATGCGCTCGAACGCATTGCGGTGCTGGGGTTTGTCGAGGTCGAAGCCTGAATGCTCGAGGAACAGCCGAGTCCCCTGGCCTTCCGGGCTGAGCCGCCAATCCAGCGTCCAGTCTCCGTTGAAGGTGTAGGTGAAGCGGGTCGGCGCGTCGACGTGCGTGACCTCGCAGGCGACCTCGCCCCACTTCGGCATCTGCAGGTGAAACTGATGGCCGACAACCGGCGCGACATCGCCCGGGGCCCACCACTGGCCCAGCAGCTCCGGCTCGGTCAGCACCCGCCACACCCGCTCCGGCGCCGCCGCCACGAATTGATCCACCACGATGGCCGTCTCACTCATCCGAACTCTCCAATTCTTCGGCAATCTCAGCCAACGCCCGCAGTCGCGGCCGCCAGTACTGCTCGAACGGATGCAGCCACTCATTGACCTCCGCCAGCGGCGCCCCATCCAGGGAGTAGTGCCGCTCGCGCCCCTCGGCCCGGTCCCGCACCAACTCCGCATCGCGCAGGATCTTGAGGTGCTCCGCCACTGCCGGCCGACTCAACTCGAACTGCGCCGCCAGATCCCCAGCGGTCCGTGGTCCATTCACCAGCAACTCGAGCAGCCGCCGCCGTACCGGGTGGGCGAGCGCTGCGAACGCATCCGTCATGCCTCGACAATACGTCGGAGATTTCCGACATGTCAACTATTCCCGACACGTTGGTTTAGACCACTGCACAACGGAGTGGTAACTCCGAGGATCGGCGGGATCCGTTGCCTGCAAGGGCCCGTCCGAGGTTTCGACAAGGTCCCCTGACCCGAAGGAACCAGCATGAAGCTCACCACCAAGCACCTGATCGTGGCGACCGCCGGAATTGTTGCCGTCGGCATCACCGGCTGCAGCGCGGCCGCGACGGGCGGCACCGAACACACGGTCGTCTACAAGATCAGCGGTACGTCGAAGAAGGCCGATCTGACCTACACGACAGACGGCTCGACGACCACCGAGCAGTCGACCGGCTCCGCCGTACCGTGGACGAAGACCCTGAAGATCAAGACGGACTTCCCCGTCTACCAGGTGTCGGCGCAGAACAGCATCGGCCAGAAGGGCACGCTGACCTGCGTGATCGAGGTCGACGGCAAGCAGGTCAAGACCGCCACCGCCAAGGGCGAGGCAGCGATCGCGGCCTGCGACTACAGCAAGAGCTGAAACCCGCACCATCCGAGGGGGCTGTCGGCAGCGGACGCGTTGCCGGCAGTCGAATCTTCACTCGTCGGCCCAGCGATCCAGTACGTCGGCCACGCGGGCGAGCACGTCGCGAGCGACGGCATATTCCTCCGGACCGAACTCTTCGGCGAAGCGGTCCTCCAGTTCCCGGAGGCGCAGAAACCCGTCGGCCACCACCTTCTGACCGAGCTCGCTGTAGGTGACCAGCTTGGCCCGGCCGTCCTGCGGATCCGGGCGCATCTCAAGGATGCCCAGGGCAACCATCTCGCGGACCAGCTCACCCATCGACTGCCGGGTCATCCCGGCCCGGGTCGCCATGTCCGCCGAGCGCGAGCCCTCCCACCGCAGGGTGGCGAAGACCGCGTTGTGCGCCTGTTTCGCCTTCGGGAAGCCACGCCGGCTCATCTCGCGCACCATGTCCACCTGGAGCGCCCGGTTCGCACGGTCGACCAGGGCGATGAACGGCTTGCGGTCGGGTCGGGGCAGTTCAGGGCTTGACACTCGTAAGGATTCCTTCCATTATTTCGACAGGAATCCTTACAGTATCAGGAGCGACCATGAATCCGAAGGATCTGCACCCGCTGGTGGCGGAGCTGTTTGCGCGCGGCCGGCGCCGGAGTGTCCGGGTCGCCGTCGAGCAGGAGTTCCTGGTCGCCGACGCCACCACGGGCGCCGCCGTACCGATCGATCGGGTACGACGTGCCGCGGCCGGCGCGATCGCGGCGCCGTACCTGGGATTCGAGCCGGGTGGGCAGCTCGAGCTGAGCCTGCCGTGCACCCTCGACCCGGTCGGCCAGGTCCGCACGATGGTCGACGACCTCACCACTCACCTCACCGCGGCCCACCTCACCATCTACGCGCTCCCGGTCGACCCACGGCCGGAGCACGAGGTCCCGCTGCAGCTCACCAGCCCGCGGTACGTCGCGATGCACCGTCACTTCGACTCGATCGGCCCTGCCGGTCGCCGGATGATGCGCCGTACCGCATCCACGCAGGTCTGCCTCGACTGGTGGCCGGGGCGGGCCGGGCTCGAACAGTGGCGAGTCCTCAACCTCGCCGGGCCGTATCTCGCCGCTCGGTTCGCCCGGAGCTCGGGCTCGCACGGCCGGCTCAGCACCTGGCTGGATGCCGACCCGGCGCGCACCGGCTTCGACGATCGGCTGCTCGTGGGCGACGACCCGGTCGCCGCCTACACCGCCTTCGCCGCGGGTGCTGCGGTCTTCACGACCGGCGGCCCGGGTGAGCACCTCACCACGATGTTCCCGCCGGTGCGGCCGCGATCGACGTACCTGGAAGTCCGCTTCCTCGACGCGCAGGAACCCTTCGCCATCGGCCGCGTCATCAACGCCCTGACAAGCCTGATGTACGACGACGCTCACCGCCGCAGCGTGTTGCGGGCGCTCGAACCGGGTCGGGGCGAGCTCGCCTCCCAATGGCGGGCCGCCGCAGCCGGCGAACTCGACCTGGAGCTGGTCGCATGAACGGCATCCTCTTCATCACCGACCCGCTCGTCGGGCTGCAGGCCGACATCGACGCGACCATCGGCCTGATGGCCGCCTCACAGGACCTCGGCCATGACGTCTGGTGCTGCCAGCCGGAAGAGCTCGCCGTCATCGACGGCCGCCTGCAGGTCCGCGCGCACCGGATCCGTCTGCGCCCACGCCGGCCTGGGCACGATCACCGGTGGATCGTCGACCCCACCTGGTACGACGAACTGGAGGTCGGCCTGGTCGACGTCGCCGACTTCATGGTGGCGCATCTACGCATCGATCCGCCGGTCGACGATCGGTACCTGCACACGACGTACCTGCTGGATCTGGCGGGCACTCGGGTGATCAACCGGCCGGACGGGATCCGCGCGGTCCACGAGAAGCTGATCGCACTACGGTTCCCTTCGCTGTGCCCGTCCACCTATGTCGGAACGTCCGTCGCCGCGCTGCGCGCCTTCGTCGCTCGCGTCGGTACCGCGATCGTCAAGCCGGTCGACGGATTCGCCGGTCTGGATGTTTGGCTGGTGCACGACGATCACTCCGCGGTGTCGTTGCTGGAATCCGCGACTCGTGGTGGGCGGCGGCAGGTGATCGCTCAGGAGTATCTGCCTGCTGTTGCGCACGGCAACAAACGACTGTTCCTGCTCGACGGGGAGATCGTCGGCGCGGTCCTGCGCCGGCCGGATGCCAGCGACTTCCGGATCGGTCCGCCGGTCGCCATCGCGCCGATCGACGCCGCTGACGAGGCGATCGCCGCTGCGCTCCGGCCGATCCTCGTCCAGCACGGCCTGACCATCGCCGGCGCCGACGTGATCGGCGGCCGCCTGATCGAGGTCAACGTCACCTGCCCCGGCGGCATGCACAAAACCGACGCCCTCCTCGGTACCACCCTCAGCCAGTCCATCGTCCAGCACCTCACCACAGGAGTCTTCGCATGACCACCATCACGATCGTCTGCATGGGCCTGCTCGGCGTCCTACTGTTCCTGCTCGGTGCCAACGTCACCCGCCAACGAGCCCTGCGCGGCGGCGGCAACCAGGCCCCATCAGACCCTGCAGATCCGCTACTGATCGCCGTACGGGCTCATGGCAACGCTGCCGAGTACATCCCCACGATGCTCGTCCTGCTGCTGGTCTGCTCGATGCTGTCCGACAGCTGGCTCGTAGACGCCCTGGCCGTCGCCGCCCTGGTAGTCCGAACCACCCACGCCATCGGCATGCTCACGTCGAAGACCCTTGCCAGCCACGGTCCCCTCCGCGACATAGGCGCCCTAGGCACCTACGCAGTAGGCCTAGCCATCAGCATCACCGCCATCGCAACCCTCTAACGTCCGAAGCCCCGGAGAGCCCGCCTCCGATCTTTCGGACGTTACGGCAGGAGGGTCGTTAACGTCCGAAGGACCGGAGAGCCCGCCTCCGACCTTTCGGACGTTACGGCAGGAGGGTGGCTAACGTCCGAAGGACCGGAGAGCCCGCCTCCGACCTTTCGGACGTTACGGCAGGAGGGTCGTTAACGTCCGAAGGACCGGAGAGGGGCCCTCCGATCGTTCGGACGTTAGCGGGGGCCGGGTGGGGCGTCGCGGAGCGGACTGGGGAGCACCTCTTGGGGCGCCATGTGGTGGGTTCACCCATGAGGTTGTGGGTTCTGCACTCTCATGCGGGTGCAGAACCCACAACGGGATGGGTTAACCCATCAGATGGTCCAGCTCATCCGGTACGACGCCCGCTCACCACCGCGTGGGTTAACCCATCAGATGGTGGAGCTCATCCGGTACGACGCCCGCTCACCACCGCGTGGGTTGACCCATCAGATGGTGGAGGGGTGGGTGGGCCAGCCGGTGTAGGACGCGGCTAGGTAGGTGGAGCCGGCGGTGGAGGTGGTGACGGCGTCGAGTTCGCCTAGTTGGCGGCGGAGGTCGAAGGCGTTGGCGCCGGGGATGGTGTGGAGCATGCTGGTCATCCAGTAGGAGAAGTGCTGGGCTTTCCAGACGCGGGCCAGGGCGCGGGGGCCGTATTCGTCCAGGGCATCGTCGTCGCCGTCGAAGGTTCGAGCGAGGAGTTCGGCGAGGATCCGGACGTCGGCCAGGGCGAGGTTGAGGCCTTTGGCTCCGGTGGGTGGGACGGTGTGGGCGGCGTCGCCGGCGAGCAGGAGGCGTCCGTACCGCATGGGTTCGGCGACGAAACTGCGGAAGCGGAGGACCGTCTTGCTGGTGATCGCACCCTCGTGCAGGGTCAGACCGTCGGGGCCGGCCACGCGGGCCTGGAGTTCGGACCAGATCCGGTCGTCGGACCAGGAGTCGGCGTCTTCTTCGGGATCGCACTGGAAGTACATCCGCTGCAAGCTGTCCGTGCGCTGACTGATCAGCGCGAACCCGCGCGGCGAGTGCGTGTAGATCAGCTCCGGCGCGCTCTTCGGCGCTTCGGCCAGAATCCCGAACCAGGCAAAGGGATACTCGCGCACATAGTGCTGCCGCAGCGTCTCCGGAACCTCCAGCCGGCACATCGAATGCGACCCGTCCGCCCCGACGAGATACTCACATCGAACCTCGTGCTCGACCCCGTCGGCGGTGAACAGAATCCCGGGCCGATCCGAGGTGACATCGACAACGCGAGTGTCCGCAACGCCGAACCGCACATCACCGCCGTCCCGGGCCCGGGCGTTCGCGAGATCGATGAACACATCGGTCTGCGGATACAACCACGACGCCGCCCCGACCAGTCCCTTGAAGTCGATCCGGTGACTCGCGCCGCCGTACCGGAGCACGATGCCGTCGTGCGCGATCCCTTCGCGATGGACCCGATCGGATACCCCGGTCTCGACGAGCAGCCGGACACTGTCGTCCTCGAGAATCCCGGCGCGGACCGTGTTCTCGATCTCCAAGCGGGTACGACGATCAACCACGACCGAATCGATCCCAGCTAACGCGAGCAGGTGCGAGAGCATCAGCCCCGCCGGCCCACCGCCCACGATCCCGACCTGCGTGCGCGTCAGTTCAGTCATTCAGCACCTCCTGCGCGATCGCGAAGGCGTGGTTGGCGGCGGGCACCCCGCAGTACACGGCCGACTGCAACAGCACCTCAGTGATCTCCTCGACGCTCAGCCCGTTCCGGCGCGCGGCCCGCAGATGCATCGGCAGCTCGGTCCAGTGCCCGTGCGCGATCAGCGCGGTGATGGTGATCGCGCTCCGCATCCGGCGGTCCAGCCCGGGCCGCGTCCAGATGGAACCCCAGGCATACTTCGTGATCAGCTCCTGAAAGTCCTTGGTCAGCTCGGTCTTCTGCGACTCGGCGCGGTCGACGTGCTCGTCGCCCAGCACCTCGCGGCGCACCTGCATCCCGGCGTCGTACGTCGGATCGCTCATCGCCCACCTCGCTGGAAGTACTCGGTCAGGACGTAGGCCACCGCGGCCGGCTCCTCGGCCGGCGGCAGGTGCGCACTACCTTCGAACACGTAGGACGTTGCCGCGGGCAACCGTTCTGCCGACTCCCGAGCCAGCTCGGGCGGTACGACGCGATCGTGGCGACCGGCCGTCACCAGGACCGGCACCGTCGCGGCACCCAGCCGATCCCGTACGTCGAACCGGGCGAGCGCCTCACAAGTCGCGGCATACGACCGGGCATCCGCATCGGTGAGGCTGTCGAGCAATCGCCCGGCGGTCCGCGGATCGCGATCGGTGAACCCGGGACCGAACCAGCGCTCGACCGAACCCGCGATCACCGCGGACGTCGACGCCGCCCGGACCAGATCGGCGCGCTCATACCAAGGACCCGGCTCGCCGATCTTCCCCGCGGCCGCCAGGGTCGCGATCGCGGTGAACGGCCCAGGGTCGACAGCGAGTGCGAATCCGACCGCGCCGGCCACGGATACCCCGGCGTACCGGGCGTTGCCAGTAGTGAGCTCAGCCCCGACCTTGCGGACGCTGTCGGCGAGGTCCGCGAGATCGAACCCGGTCGCCGGTGCACTGCGACCGTGTCCGGGAAGGTCCCAGCCGACGACGCGGAAGGACTTCGTCAGCCCCGAGACACACGCGCTCCACAGGGCTTCGACCGAGGTCCCCAACGACGGGCCGACGATCAGCAGGTCGCCGGATCCGCCGAAATCGGTGCAGGTCAGCTCAACCACGGTCCCACCTCGCCAGCACCTGATCGACGAAGGAGGTCGCCGACCCGAGGTAGTCCGCAGGTTCGCCCCCTCCGCCACGCTCGGCGAGGAGCTCAGCGGCCGCCTGCTGCGCCCGTGCAGTCATCGCCGCCGCGTCGATCTCCAGTCCCCCGACCAGATCCGCTGTCTGGGACAGCGCGGTGACGGTGAGCGTCAGAACCCTAGTAAAAGAAGGCCATTCCGCATGCCAGGCCCCATCCGGCCGCTCATCGGTCGCCAACGCGCTGCAGCTGTGCAGGTGGCCGACCAGCGGGGGCACCTGCAACGCAGCACTGCGGATCAACACGCTGAGCACTGGGTTCGCCTTCTGCGGCATCGTGGACGACGTTCCCTTCCCGGCGGACCGCCCTTCCCGAACCTCTCCGACCTCCGGACGCCCCAGAAACAAGACGTTCCCCGCGATGACGCCAGCTGCCGCACAAGCTTCAGCCAGTACGTCGGCCACCCGCGTGATGGGTGTACGACGGGTGTGCCACGGCAGAGCGTTGAGCAGCCCAAGCTCCGTCGCGAACGCGTCGACAACGGCATCCGGTGAGTCGGTCAGCTCACCCAGGAGCGACCTGGTCCCGGCTGCTCCCCCGACCTGCACAGGAAGCTGAGCACCACGGATCGCGTCGCGCGCATCCAGTACGCCGACCAGCCACTGCGCCGCCTTCAGCCCGAAAGTCACGGGTACGGCGTATTGCGTGAGCGTCCGCCCGGCCATCACCGTCTCCCGGTGATTTCGGGCGAGCTCGGCCAGCGAAGCAGCTGTCAGGGTGAGATAGGTGTCGGCCCGGCCGAGCGCATCCTTGGCCAGCAACATCAACGCAGTGTCGAGGACATCCTGGCTGGTGAGCCCGCGGTGGACGTGTTGGGCGGTGCCTTCGTCGACTGCCGAACGGAGGATCCGGACGAACTCGACAACCGGGCTTCCCGCGTTCTCGATGGTCTCCGGGGCTGGGCGAGGGAGGTCAGTGGCGATCGCCGCACTGAGGGTGCGCAGGTGGAGATCGGTGGCCTTGCCGTGAGCAACCAAGGCGGCGAGCCAGGCGCGCTCGACCTCGAGCATCGCGCGCCAGAGCCCGTCGTCACCGAGCCCGACGGCGCGGTGACGGCCTGGTTCCAGCAGTTCGCTCACTCGTGCCCCGGGTAGGTCAGGAAGACCGATTGGTTGTCACCTTGGAGATGCAGGTCGAGGCGCAATGAACCGTCCGGCTCGCGGGTCGCAATCATGCGGGCCTGCTCCTCGGGATCAAGGCTGGCCAGGAGCCGGTCTTCGCCGGAGGGGTCGGGCAGGTAGATCCGGGTGAACAGCCGGTCGAGCAGACCGCGGGCGAACACGGTCACCGCGAAGAACGGCGTACCGCCGTCGACCGGGCCGGGCTCGACGGTGGAGAACCAGTACTCGCCGCCCAGGTCGGTGCTGCAGCGACCCCAGCCGGTGAAAACGCCGTTACGTATCAACGATCCAGAAACGGCCGGGACCACACCGGCGGCGTCTGCCTGGCGGATCTCGATCAGCGCGTCTGGAACGGGTTGCCCGGCGCCGTCGTACACGATGCCGTGCAAGCGGATGCCCGTTCCCAACGGCATCAGCTCGCGATCGCCGTCGTACGGGAGGGCGTAGTGGAAGAACGGACCGACGGTCTGGCCGGGGGTGCGGTCAGGCATGGTTCTCGTCCTCCAGCGGGGTGGCGTGCGATCCCGTCAGGACGATGTCCCACCGGTAGCCCAGCAGCCATTCGTGCTGGGACAAGTCGTGTTCGTACGTCGCGACCAGGCGTTCGCGCGCGGCGGGGTCGGTGATCGATTGGTAGATCGGGTCGAGCCCGAAGAGCGGATCGCCCGGGAAGTACATCTGGGTGACGAGGCGCTGGGTGAAGTCGGTGCCGAACAACGAGAAGTGGATGTGGGCCGGCCGCCAGGCGTTGCGATGGTTCCGCCACGGGTACGGGCCGGGCTTGATGGTGGTGAACGAATAGTTGCCGTCGGCATCGGTCAGGCAGCGGCCGACGCCGGTGAAGTTCGGGTCGATCGGAGCCGGGTGCTGGTCGCGCTGGTGGATGTACCGGCCGGACGCGTTCGCCTGCCAGATCTCGACCAACTGGTGCCGGACCGGACGCCCGTCGCCGTCGAGCACGCGCCCGGTGAGCAGCATCCGCTCGCCGATCGGCTCGCCGCCGGCCTGGATGGTCAGGTCGGCCTCGAGCGGGTCGATGTCGTGCTCGCCGAAGACGGGCGCGAGCAGCTCGGCGCCTTCTGGGTCCGCTTGCCGCAGGTCCTTGGTCGGGAACCGCAGCAACGAACTCCGGTACGGCGCGAAGCCGAGCACCGGATCGGATCGACCGGACGGGGCGGCGGCGATCTCGGCGGAGATCTGCGCCTGGGTCGGCAGGGACGCAGCAGGCTCGTTCACCCGTTCATCGTCGCCAGCGCGCGCTCCATCTGCCACGATGGACTTCCGCTGAGTGGAAGGATTACCGAGATGGCGGGCAGAGTCTCCACCCCGGGCGCGACCGTGGTCTCCCGCGCGCTCAGTCTCCTGTTCGCCTTCGACGACCAGCACCGCCGCCTCACCCTCACCGAACTGGCCGACCGCGCCAACCTCCCCCTCCCCACCACCCACCGCCTGATCGGCGAGCTGGTCACCGGCGGCGCCCTCACCCGCCAGGCCGACGGCCAGTACGTCGTCACCCGCAAACTGTGGGGCGTCGGCCTGCTCGCTCCCCTACCGAGCGGCCTGCGCGAGACGGCCGGCCCGTTCCTGAACGACATCCACGCGGCGACCCGGGCGACTGTCCACCTGGCGATCCGCGAGGGTATCCGGACGCTCTACCTGGAACGGATGACCGGTCGCGCCTCGGTCCCCGTGGTCAGCACGGTCGGTTCTTATCTGCCGCTGCACTCAACTGGCGTCGGCAAGGTCCTGCTCGCGCACGCGCCAGACGACGTACAGGAAGAAGCTCTGAAGCAGCTCACCCGCTTCACGCCCCACACGATCACCCATGCAGGACGCCTAGCCCGACAGTTGGTCGAGATCCGCGAACGCGGCTACGCCACCACCACCGAGGAGATGACCCTCGGCGCCTGTTCAGTCGCCGTCCCCATCCGCCCCGTCGGCCCCGACGGCCCGGTCGTCGCCGCCGTCGGCCTCGTCGTACCCAACCTCCGCTCCCACCGAGCCGCCCTCCTGGCCGCCCTCCAAGTAGCAGCCCAAGGCATCGGCCGCAGCATCACCATCTGAACCGCTTGCACATCCCGCAACGTCCGAAGAACCGCAGTACGTGGTCAGCGTGTTTTCGGACGCTGTGATCAGAGGGGGTAGGTGGGGGGTGTGCCGCGGAGGGTGATCCAGCGGGTTTCGGTGAAGGCTTCGATGTTGGCGGCGGCGCCGCCGAAGCGGGAGCCGGTGCCGGAGGCGCGGACTCCGCCGAAGGGGGCGTTGGCCTCGTCGCTCACGGTTTGATCGTTGATATGGACGATGCCGGTCGGGATCTGCTCGGCGATGGCGAGGCCGCGCATCACGTCCTTGGTGACGATGCCGAGTGACAACCCGTACTCGCTGGCGCCGGCCAGGCTGATGGCGTCCTCGACCGACTTCACCTTGGTGACCGGGGCGACGGGGCCGAAGACCTCTTCGGTGAAGGCTGCGGCGTCGATCGGTACGTCGGCCAGTACGGTCGGCCGGTAGAACAGGTTGGTATAGGTGCCGCCAGCAACGAGTTTGGCGCCCGTGGTGGTCGAGGCGCCAACCAGGCCGTGGATCTTGTCGCGCTGACCGGCATCGATGACCGGGCCGAGGGCAACTTCCTCGGTGGCCGGGTTGCCGACAGTCAGTGACGCGGCCTTCTCGGCAAGGGCTTCCACGAAATCGTCATAGACGCCGGCGGCAACGAGATGGCGACCGGTCGTCATACAGATCTGGCCTTGATGGAAGAACGAACCCCAGGTGGCCAGGTTGACGGCTGCTTCGACGTCGGCGTCGTCGAGGACAAGGAGCGCAGAGTTGCCGCCGAGTTCGAGGTGAGCTCGTTTGAGGTGCTCGCCGGCCAGCGCACCGATCCGGCGGCCGACGCCGGTGGAGCCGGTGAACGAGATGACGCGGACGTTCGGATCGGTCACCAGTGCCTGTCCGACCTCCGCACCGCCAGGCAGCATCTGCAGTACGCCGGGAGGCAGCCCCGCCTCCTCGAAGATGCGCGCCATCAACACTCCGCCGGTGACCGCCGTTCGAGGATCCGGTTTGAGGATCACGGCGTTGCCGAGGGCAAGGGCCGGGGCGACCGAGCGAATGCCGAGAATGATCGGCACGTTGAACGGCGAGATCACCGTGACGACTCCGGCCGGCATCCGGCGCGCCATCGAGAGCCGGGGTTCCTCCGACGACAGCACCTCACCGAGCGGATGCCCGGGCAAGGCCGCCGCCTGGTAGCACGCCTCGGCGGCGATATGCAGGGAGAAGCCGACGATCCCGCCGGTCGCACCCACCTCCCGGGTGTTCCAGCCGGCAATCTCCTCGGCGTGCTCCTGCCACAGGTCGCCGGCCCGGCGTAGGACAGCGGCGCGCGCGGGGTGCGGCAGCGCAGCCCATGCCCGCTGGGCCTCAGCCGCAGCCTGTCCGGCCTCGGCGACATCCTCAACGCCAGCCAGCCCCATCCGGCCGAGCTCCGCACCGGTCGCAGGCTCGATGACGGCGTACTGGCCGCCTTGTCCAGCTTGCCAACTCCCCGCCTTGAAGACGTTCCCCGACCAGTCGGCGGAATCCAGAAGCGTCATGTCGCTGCCCTCTCTTAGGTGGCGTCACCGTAGGAGCCGCGGCAGAGCGCTTCAATCTCAACTTCCACTCAGTGAGAGTCCTTCCGGGCGGCTTCGCCGAGCGCCTCGGCCACAGCGTCGACCGGTGGGGTGCGGGCGCGGCGCGTGAGCAGGTAGACAGCTCTGCCAACGTCCGCTTCAGCAGGTCGCCGTACGACGACGCCCGGGGTGCCGTGACGGAGGACCAGATCGGGGAGCAGCGCCGCCGCACCGGTGGTGCGGACCAGCTCGAGCAGGATGAGGAAGTCGTCGGAGCTATAGCGCAGGTCTGGCTCGAAGCCACCGTACTCGCGGCACACGCGGACTTGCATCTCGCGGTGACCAGTACCGGGCTGGCAGGCGGCCCACGCGATGTCAGCGAGCCGGGAGATCTTCACTCGGTCCGCAGCTGCGTCTGGATGGTCCTCCGGGAGCACTACGCGGATGTGCTCACGCAGTAGGGGCTCTCGCTGCAGGTCCGCGTGGACGGGTCGCGGCTGACCGTCGTACTCGTCTCCGACCACCAGGTCGAGCTGTTGCAACCGAAGCGCCGGTACGGCCTGCTCGACCTCACCTTCGGTCGCCTCGACCCGGATGTTCGGGTGCGTGACAGCCAGAGCCTGTACGGCGGGTGCCACGATCCGCAGGAACGCCGACTGGAACGACGCGATCCGTACGACGCCGGCTACCCGACCCGCCGCGACAGCTGCGAGCTCGGCCTCGGCCGCCTCGACGCCCTCCAACAGAGTGGCCGCATGGCGGACCAGCACGTGACCGGCCGGGGTCAGGCGGACATTACGGCCGATCCGCTCGAGCAACGGCGTACCGGCTTCGCGCTCCAAGACAGACAGCTGCTGGGAGACGGCGCTGGGCGTGTAGCCGAGTGCGCGGGCAGCGCCGTGCACGGTGCCGCGGTCGTGAACCTCGCGGAGCAGGCGGAGTCGATGCAGGTCGAGCATCTGTTCAGGATAGCTACACGATCCTATCCAGGAAGCCGTGATAGACGTGAACAGTTGAGAGCCCGGATCATCGTTCTCGTGGGCGCCCTCTTCTGTCTCCTCTCCGCTGCCGCTTTCGGCGCGATGGCCGTGTTCGGCAAACTCTCGTACGACGAAGGTGTGTCGGTCGACGCACTTCTCCTGGTCCGGTTCGGGCTGGCCGGTCTGGTCCTGCTGACCATCGCGCTGGCCCGTGGAGCCTTCCGCGGTATCCCCCGGCGCTCTGTGCTGACCAGCCTCGGCATGGGCGTCTTCGGGTACGCCGCCCAGGCCGGTCTGTACTTCTCCGCGCTGACCCGGATCGACGCGTCACTGGTCGCGTTACTGCTGTACCTCTACCCGATCCTGGTGATGGTCGGAGCGATCGTCCTCGGCCGCGAACGCGCGTCCCGGCGGCGCATGTGGGCGCTCGGGATGGCGCTGGCCGGGATTGGCTTGGTCCTGAGTGGCGCGTCTTCCGGTCGCTTCAACCTGACGGGTGCGCTGCTCGCGATGAGTGCAGCCGTGGTCTACACGTGTTACATCCTTGTCGGCGATCGGACGACGGCCGCCGTACCGCCGCTCGCTCTTGCGTCATTGGTCTGCATCGGTGCCTTTGGCACCTTCCTGATCGCCGCGGTCGTGCGCGGGAGCGATGGGCCGCTGGCGGAGCTCGGCAGCATCCAACCAACCGGTTGGTTATGGCTCGCCACGCTGTCGCTGGTCAGCACGGTTGCCGCGATCTTGCTGTTCTTCGCAGGGATGGCTCGGGTTGGGCCGTCGGTCGCGTCGATCCTGTCGATCCTCGAGCCGGTCGTCACGGTTGCTGCCGCTGCGCTCGTTTTCCATGAGCACTTGAGTCCGCTGCAGGGTGTTGGTGGCGCGGTCGTGTTGGCCGCCGTACTGATCGTCCAGTGGCCGACGCGGACTGCACCTGTGAGCGAAACCCAGGTGCAGCCAATGGCGAAGTCGGAGATGCTGCTCACGTGACCCACCCGACGGACCTCGACTTCTTCGCCGGCCTGGCGATCACCGGCACGGTGCTGGGAGTCGATGCGACCAGTGATCTGGCCACGGTCCAAGAGGTGCTGGGCGACGAGCACTTCTACGAGCAGCCCCGGGTGAACAAGTCTGACTGGGAGTACGCGACCTCCGACTACGGTCTGGTCGAGATCGGGTGGAGTCGCGAGCGCGGCAGCGCCGAGTGGATCTGTGGCTACGCCGGTACCCAGAACCACCGATTGTCCAGGGGCAGCCGGCGGACAAGACGCCGTACCGCGGGATTGAGGCTGCGCCAGCGGTACGGCCAGTTCCGGCCGCTGCTGAACATCGAGGATCTCCGGGCCGCGGTGGAAGACCACGGATTCACCATGGACAGTACGCCGCAGTGGGTGGGGGCGGACTTCTCGCTGTACTGGGTTCCGGGGGTCTCGACCACCATGAACGTAGCGGTCTCCGACCCGGACTGGGGACCGCCCGGGACGGTGGCGAAGATGCTCGGCGGCGGAGCCTCCGAGCAACACCTCAACCACAAGGCGCGGGTGGCGTTCGACGGCGAGAAGAAGCAGTTCGATGCCTACGGCAAGGAATTGCGAAAGCTGAGCGACGAGCAGCGTGCGGAGTGGCTGGACGAACACCAGCCCGAAGCCGGCGCGGACCGCACCCTGTGGTGGTCGTTCCTGCGGAGTCCCCACTCCTATCGCGAGAACGAGCAGCCACCCTGGACCGAACTCATGTACGCGCTCGACCGCGACGCCGCCGTACGAGGTATCGACACCCCCGACCGCGCTGCGCTCACACAGCTCCACTGGGCCGGAAACGCCGACCTGGTTGAGCGCCCCACGCTGGACGAAGCGATCACGCAGTGGCTGGCGACGACCCCCACGCTCGACGAGGGACGCCGGCTAGCCGCAGCGACCACGCTGACCCCCGACGAGATCCGACTGTCCCGCCGCCTGCGCGACCAGTCCCACGAACTGCGCGCACACCTGCAATCAATCACCGACTCCACAGTCGCCGACCACCTACTCAACTGGATCAACCTCGGCCCGCAACTCCTCCGCCACCCCTACTTCGGCTAGCCCCACCGCACCTTGAGCACCCACCGACCGCGCGACACCCGCCAAAACGGTTGAACCGTGCTCAAGGTCGAACGCCCCGTCCACCTTGAGCACCCACCAACCACATTCGCGCCAGGGAAATGGCTGAACCGTGCACAACGTCGTACCGGCTCACACCGAACTCGCAACGTCCGAAGAACCGGAGGCCGTGTCTCCGAACGTTCGGACGTTAGTGGCGGTGCCGTGCTTAACGTCCGAAGAACTGGAGGCGATGTCTCCGGTCGTTCGGACGTTAGCCGGTGCGGGTGCGGGGGCATCACGGTGGCGTCGGGAGTGCGGGTGGTGGGGTTGAGGAAGCGGACTGTGGTCCGTTATGGTTTGGGCATGGACATTGGGGCAGGGTTGGAGCGGGTTCGGGCGCTGGGGAGTAAGGACTTTTGGCTTGCGGTGCTGGTGACTCAGCGGCGTTCGGGGGAACCGGCGGCGTCGGTGGTTAATGCGGGGGTGCTGAACCATCCGCTCACGGGGGAGCCGGTGGTCGCGCTGGTGGCGCGAGGGGCGAGTGCGAAGCTCAAGCATCTGCGGCGGAAACCGCAGGCCACGTTGGTGTTTCGGGCCGGGTGGGACTGGATCGGCGTCACTGGGCCGGTCGAGTTGGCCGGGCCGGATGACGAGCTGCCGGGTCTGGATGCGGAGGCGGTGCGGCAACTGCTGCGCGACATTTACCACGCGGCCGGCGGCGAGCACCCGGATCTGGAGGAGTACGACCGGGCGATGGCAGAAGATCGCCGTACGGCGGTATTGATCCGGCCTGAGAGTTTCAGCAGCAACCCGAGCGGGGCTGACCACGTGGACAGCGAGTGAGCACCATCCAGGTGTGGTCGGATCTGTTGTGCCCGTTCGCGCATGTGGCGATCTACCGGCTTCGGGTGGCGCGGGAGCAGCTTGGCGTGGACGTCACGCTGGACCATCACACGTTCGCGCTTGAGCTGTTCAACGGACCGCATCCAAGGCCCGGTACGGACAGCGAGGCGGTCGGGCTCGGGCAGTTGGAGCCGGAGCTCGGGTTCCGGTTGTGGACGCAGCCGGACTGGGCTTATCCGTCCACGGTGCTGCTCGCGGCCGAGGCTGTCCATGCGGCCAAGGAGCAGGGACTGCGGGAGTCCGAGGAGCTGGATCATGCGCTGCGCAAGGCGTTCTGGCTCGAGTCGCGGTCGATCGCGCATCGACAGGTGATCCTCGACGTCGCCACCGAGATCGCGATCGACACGACCGCGCTGGCCGCCGCGCTCGATGACGGTCGCGCCCGGGCGACGATGATGGCTGATCATGCGATCGCGACCACTGACGCCGTACAGGGGAGTCCGCGGTTCGTCTTGCCTGACGGTTCGTCGGTCCACAACCCCGGCATCACCGTGAGGTGGGAGGGACCGTTTGCCGAGGGGTATCCGATCGCGCAGAACACCGACCCGGGCTGGGCCGAGCGGTTGCTCAAGCAGGCCGCATGATCAGCCTCGAACGGCTGGTCGTCGGCTATCTCGACACCAACTGCTGGATCATCGCGCCGGACCTTCCCGGCCGGCAACCCGCGCTGATCATCGACCCCGGTGACGATCCGGACTACCTGGCTGCGGCCGCGGCGTCGTACGACGTCATCGGGCTACTGATCACGCACGCCCACGCGGATCACGTGCTGGCGTTGGCAGCGCTGGCCGAATCCCTCAGCGCCCCGATCATCGGTCACCCGGCCGAATGCAAGGTCTGGGCCGCCGAACTCGACCACCTGCAGGTACACGGCTATCTCGACGCCGGAACCGCCACCGCGGATTTGGTTGCCAATGGCAACGCGCCGCGCCCGAACCCCGACGTACCCCTCTGGGACGGCCACCTCGACCAGGAGATCGACACCCCGACCACCCTCGCGCTGGGACCACTACCAGTCGAGGTAATCCCGACCCCGGGGCACTCCCCCGGCAGCCTGTCAGTGCGCGTTGGAGCTCACCTCTTCACCGGCGACACCCTGTTCCCGGGCGGCCCGGGCCTCACCAGCCCGGACTATCCGCTGACGGACTTCGACGCCATCATGACGTCGGTCCGCCACCTCCTGACCTACCCACCCACCACCGTCATCCACCCCGGCCACGGCGCCGACACCACAGTCGGCACCGAACTCCCGTACGTCGAATCCTGGCAAGCCCGAGGCTGGTGAACGCTACCGCTCCGGCCGCTAGTGGTGGCAGGAGACAGGATGTGGCGGCCGGAGACCCCGCACCACAGGTCTCCGGCCGCAACTGCCGCTCCCCTGCCACTAGTGGTGGCCGGGGAGCGACGGTGTCAGCCGAGCATCCAGTCGAAGACGCCGGCACCGCCGAGGCGGGAGACGGCCGCCTCGGCGGTGGCGCGGGAGAGTTCGGCGACGATGATGACGTTGGCCTCGTAGAACAGGCCGTCGTTGTCCGTCTCGCCCAACGCGTCCTGGGCGATCCGGACCGGGTCGTAGACGATCACCGGGAAGGTGCGGTCACCGTAGGCCAGGTGACCGCCCATCAGCAGGCCGCGGTCCTCCACCTCGGACCAATCGAGGTCGTCGAAACCGTCCGGGGCGACGAGCCGCCAGCCTGCCTGGGTCATCTGTTCTCCTTCAGCCGAGGAACTTGAGCTTGTCGAGAAGCCCGAGGAAGTCTGCCTCGGTCAGGTCTCCGGCAACTCTGGGCATGATCTCGAAGTGGGTGTCGCTCTTACCAGTCTGCCGGATCATGAGCCTCGGATCGATCGACGAGCGGTCGATCAGCTTGGGGTTCCAGTTACCGCCTTCCAGCTTCGCGAAGTTGCTGTCGACCGACATCCCGGCGGTCGGCTTGACCATCCCGTTCTCGTCGACCTTGTAGTGGTTCTTCTCCAGCGCTTTCGGATTAGTATCCGGTTTCGAGCCGCGGTAGATGGGCTCGTCCGGCCGCGGCTCCCGGCCGAGGACCCGTTCCTGCTGCGCCGGCCCCTTCGGCTTGCGCGGCTGCTGCTGCCGCGGCGGTTGCTGCCGCGGCGGCTGTTTGCCCGGGTTGCCTTCCTGGGCCTTGCCCTTGCCGTTGTTACCCCGGTTCTGATTACCCCGGCTGTTGCTCTTGCCGTCGTTGCGTTGGGCCTTCTGGTTGTTGCGTGGCTTCTTCTTGTCCGCAATGTGTTTGATGATCGTGTGGTAGATCACCACCGTCTTCGCGACGACCTTCATCACGACGACCCAGATCAGCCTCCAGAGCGTGACGATCACGGTCGTGACCACCTTGACGAGCTTGACCACGGTGTGCCAGGCAAATTTCAGGACGTCCCAGATGTTCTGGACCTTCTCCTCCCAGTTGATCGTCGTGACCTCCTGCTGGTACGGCTCCATCATCGCCTGGAGTAGCAGGACGATGATCAGCACGACGATCAGCACCGGGACCACGATCGCCAGCAGGAGATTCCCGTCGGAGTCGCTGTAGCTGATCGGGTTGTGGTTCGCGTAGGTGTACCCGTTCATCTGCCGCGGATCGGACAGATCGATGAGCGAGTCGACCGAGATGAACCGCCCGATGCTCTTGTCGTACTGCCGAGCACCCAACTGGACGAGCCCGGTGTCCGGATCGTTGGTCCCGCCGTGGAAATCGCGCTGCCCCGGCCAGTCCGTCGGCGCCGCGCCGCGAGTCTCGCCGTACGGCGTCACCCGGCGCTTCTGTACGGCCTGCGTCACCGAGTCGATCGCTGTCAGCGGCGTCCCTTGCAGGTCGCCGAGTAGCCAGCTCAGCTTGCTATCAGTCCGTACGGCGACCACTCGGTCCCCGAACCCGTAGTACCGGGTACCGGTCACGGTCTGACCGGCCTTGTCGAGGTGCAGCTCCGTCTCGCCGATGTACAGCGTCGTACCGGAGGCGTCCCGGCGAATCAGCCGGCCGCCTTCCGCGTCGTAGACCGCACTGGTCGAGGCGGCGCCCTTCGTCGTACCGGTGAGCTGGTTCGACGCGTCCCATTCGAGGACCTCATCCACCCCATTAGCAGTCCGCCGGGTGGTGTTGCCGACCTCGTCGTACCCGAAGGTCTTCGTCTTCGTCCCGGCCGGGCCGGTGCTGGTGACGCTGGTCAGCGCGTGCGGTTTGGCGCTCCCGTATTCGTAGGTGCTCGTCGTGGTCCCGGCAGGTGTGGTCGTCTTCTCCGACTTGCGGTTGCCCGCCTTGTCGAATGTCCACTCCTGTGCGTACGGCGCCGGTCCGCCGAGGTCCTGTGCACCCGCGCAGTCGCCGGCGCTGTTGTCCGCAGCCGGCTTCGGGGTCCAGGCCTTGCTCAGCCGGCTCAGGTAGTCGTAGTCGAAGCACTGGGTGTCAGTGGCCTCGCCCGACTCCGCCGGAGCGATGTCGGTGATCTTCTTGATGTTGCCGCCGGGGTCGTAGTCGTACCGGGTGTCGGAGACCCGCTTGGGCGACAACTCCTTGTCCACAACGACTCTGCTCACCCGACGGGTGATCTGGTCGTACTCGAACTTCTGCTGCACGAACGGACCCGACGCCGTACCAAGAGTCAGTACGTCGGCGTCCTCGAACGGCGTGTACGACAGCTGCCGCACGTACGTGTCCTGGCCGGCCAATGAGGTCGGCAGCCCCTGGTTGTTGTAGCCCAGGTTCAGGGTCTCCGCCCCGAGACCACCGGCGGCCGGAAGCGACCGGGTGGCCACGTTGCCGTCGTCGGTGTAAGTCTGGCCGACGGTGTAGGTACCGGCCAGCTTCCCTTCGGAGGCAGGCAGGGTGAGCGTGGTCCCGGTCGCCCGGCCGGAGCCGTCGTACCCGGTGATCGCGGTCGTGTAGGCCTCGGTCTTACCGTCCTTGGTGACGTACCGGGTCGAGGACGTCGCCCGCCCGGCCGCGAGGGAGTCGTACTTCCACTCGGTCTGCAGCGGACCATCCGGAGCGTTCAGCCGCGTTGCGATCTTCCGGCCACTGTTGTCATAGCTGTTGTACAGCTTGACCCCACGAGAGTCCGTGGTCGACACCAGTTGATCGGCAGCATCGTACTCGTACTTGCTGATCCCCTTGTCCGGGTCATTCTCCTCGATCTTGCGGCCCTGGACGTCGTACTTGTAGCTCCAGACACTGCCGGCCGGGTCGGTGACACTCTTGAGGCTGCCGCTCGGCCAGTAGGTGTACTTGGTGCTGTCATAGTCACCGGTCGCGCTGTCGCCGCGATACTGGCGCAGCTCGGTGAGGTTGCCATCGGCATCCATGATCCGGGTGGTCGGTGTCTGGCCGGTGGGCGGATCGATGGTCTGCTTGTTGGTGCTGATGGTGTGCTCGATCGACCACTTCTGCACGCCCATCGACCGGAACGTCTGGCTCTTCGGCCGCTCGGCCGCGTCCCAGACGGTCACCTCCTGCTTAGGCAGCGTGGCCTCGTCGACGACCTTCAGCTCACCCTCGGCCAGGGTCGCCGTGTAGTACGGACCGTTGACCTTGGTCTCGAGACCGCGCGAGTCGTACCGGTTGTCCGTCACCAGCCAGCCACCACGCGGCGACTGCTCGTGCGTCTGCCGGATCCGCCCCAGACCGTCGTACAGGTCGTAGGAGATGTCGAAGACGCCGTCCTTGACCCGGCGCTTGGTGGTCACCATCGACGGGCCGTCGTCGCGCAGCTTGTAGTCGAACTCCAGGTCGGCCGGACCGCTGGTCGCGTGCCCGGAGTCCCAGGTCTTGCTGACCCGGCCGATCGCGTCGAGCTGGCGGACACCGCGCCGGCCGTCCGGCATCTGCAGTGCGGTCTCGGTGCCGAACGCCGGTTCGAGCTCCTTGATGATCTGCTGACCGTTCGGTGCGATCTCGGTGATCTTCGTGATCGGCCCGTACGTCGGGTCGTACGTCTTGCGGGTGAGTCGGTTCAGCGCGTCCACGGACTCGGTCTGGCGGCCCTGGGCGTCGTACTTGGCCGTGTAGACCAGCTCGTACTTCGGCTGACCGGCGGCGTCGAAGCCGCCCAGCCGCTCGGCGCGGGTGATCTGGCCCTTGACCGGAACCGCGGTCGGCGAGGTCGCGTCGTCGTAGAACAGCCGCTCATCGGACAGTACGTCGGTGTTCGTGAACGGCTGGTCGCACCGCTTCGCGACCTGCTGCAATCGGGCAGGTAGCTCGCGCAGGTTCTTCGTCGGGTTCTCGACGTAGGTGTAGCGCGTGCAACTGTCGTCCGTGGCGTCGGCGAGGTCGCCGGCCTCGTCCTTGCTGATCAGCCGGCCACCCGCGTCGTAGCTGTTCTGGGTGTCGATCTTCAGCGTGCCGGTGTCGGTCGGCTGGTACTGCGTGAGTTGCTTCTGACCGGAGTAGCGCGAGGTCAGCGTTCCCCATGGCCGCGTCATGGTCGCGGTCGGTGCGGAGATGTAGTAGTCGGCGATGCTCTTGTTGACCACAGTGGCGCCGTTGTAGACCAGCTGCTCGCGCGCCTGACCGGCGTACTCGTTGACGTCGTCCACTGCGGTACCGGTGGAGTCGGTGATCTTGACGTCCTTGGCACCTCCGGCGGCGGTCCGGTCACCGTCGAGGCCTCGGAAGTACAAGGTCTCGCTGATCGACTGTGTCTCGTCCGCACGACCCTTGATCACCTTCACGCGACCGAAACCTCGCCACTGCGACCAGGTGGACTCCTTCAGGTCGGTCCCGGCGTCCTGCTCCTCGAAACGCCAGGCCGGCTTGTCGAGGTACTGCACGCTGGTCACGACCGGCACCGGCGCCTGCCACGGGTCGTCGGCCGCAACAGTCCGGTCGGTCTCCTGGACGGACGTGACGACGTACTTGTGGAACCAGTCCGTGCGGTCGGGTGAGGTGTCCAGCAACGACCACTTCTGCGGGCGGCAGCGCCGGTCGTTGTTGTCCGGTGCCGGCAGACCCGTTGGCAGACAGTCGATCCCGCTGTAGTTCACCGCGACGTCGCCACCGGTCCCACCGTGTACGGCGTTGATCCGGAACCACTCGAGTGGCGGAACGGTGTCGCTGCCGGTGTCGACCCGGTTGGCCAAGGGGATACCGTCGAAGCTCGTCGCGGGCATCTGGACCGGCGTACCGACCAGACCGGTCGGGGTGATTTCCTTCAGCCACAGGGATGGACTGCTGTTGTCACCGCGCAGATACTCCTGCCGCAGCGACCACGACTGCACGTCCTCGAGCTTGCTGGTCGCAGCACGCCAGACCTGCGTGGTCACCTTGTCCAGCCGGAGCTGGGTCCAGAACGTCGCCGTGTAGTGGTTGTCGCAGTTCGTGGTGCTCGCGCAGGTCAGGTCCCACGGAGTGTCCGGGTACAACGTCTTCTGGGTCGGTCCACACGGCAGCGGCGTACAGCGTTCGGCCGTCGTGAACAGGACCTGGGCCACCGGCTTCTGGGCGAACACCTGTCCGTCGGTCTGGCCGTACTCGATCCGCTTGATGTTGCCGGCCCGGACATAGGTGCTGACCGAGGCCTTGGTGAGGTTCCGGGCGTAGCGGTCGATCTCGGTGTTGTAGAACAGGCTCATCGTGTTGCCGTTGGGGTCGACCACGTAGTCAAGGTTCCACTCGTAGGCCTGCTGGCACCACGAGTCGGCGAACGCGGTCTTGTTGCACTGCTCACCGCTGTTGTTGCCGTAGACGGGCACGGTGAAGGCCGATTTGGTCTCCTCCTTGCCGGTCGCCCAGCCCGGCAGGCGGTTCAGGCCGAAGTAGTACTTCGTCCCGTTGGACGAGGTCATCCGCCAGTACTCGCCCTTGTCGGCGGCAGCGACACCGTCGTCGCCGTTGGTCGCGCCGCTGAGCCGCTCGATGATCGCGCCGTCATCACCGCGCATCCGCCAGACCTCGCCACTGGCGTCCTTCTTGGCCAGGACCAGGTCACCGGACTTGCCGTTGACGGAGATGTTCATGCTGTCGCCGGCGAAGCAGAGGTCACCGGTCTTGCGGGTGCCGTTGTTGCCGTTGAGGTCCTTCCCGCAGCTCTTGTACGTGCGCTCGATCGAGCCGCCGCCGGTCGTCGTGAACCCCTGACCGATCTGCGAGGTCTGGTTGTTGGTCGCGGACGACAACCCGTCCAGTGCGCCGGACGAGTAGTTCAGGCCGACCGTCGGCTCCGGACCACCGGTCGCCGGTGGCGTGTCCAACGGCATCTGCCACTCGAAGTCACCGGACGAACCGCCGACGCTCCAGGTCGAGGAGCCATCGCCGGAGTCGGGCTTCTTGTAGTCACCCGCACCGCTCGACTCACCGGCCGCGACCATGAAGGTCTGCGCCTGCGCACCGACCGGTACGTCGGCGATCACGTCGCCGTTGCCGTTGTTCCGAGTCGGCAGTACGACGGTCTTGCCGTCCTGCTCGGTCGTGAAGCGCAACCGGGTCGCCCAGTCGCCGCCGTACGTGTCGCGGAACTCGCGGTAGTCGACGCCGACCGTCACCTGGCCGGACTTCGCCGTACCGTCGGCCCGGCTGACCTTCAGCTCGAGCGCGTCACCGCGCCGGCCGACCAGATCGACCTTGACCTTGGCGGGTGCGCTGGTCGCGCCCTTCGCGAGGACCTCCCGCGCGGCCGCGTCGGTCGGTGCGACCCAGACCGGCAACTGACCGGCCTTCGCACGCTGGTTGACGCGACCGCCGTTGAGTGCGAGCTGCCAGGTGCCGTTCGCAGCCGGCGCCGGTACGGCGACCTCGGCGGAACCGGCGCTTGGCCAGTTGGTAGCGGGCGTGCCGTGGAACTCACGATCGGCGGTCTTGGCCGCGGGCCGGGGATCGGCCTTCGCGGTGTGACCGTCGATGGACTTGTACTCGGTGGAGTGGAACGCCGGATCGGGCCGGGTGGCCGCGGCGGCGGTCAGGCCTTGCTGCTGAGTGGACAGGATCAGCGTGACTGCCAGTCCGGCGGTGATGGCCGTTCTGGCGACGAGGTTCGATCGGAACCTTCGAGAGGGCATGGGCGGGCCTCCTGGGTAGACGCCCACACCTTGCCGCCTGCCCACGCACCGTCACCAGGTAAGAAGTGGACAACTTCCGGAACTGGACAGTACTTAACGCGCCGGATCCGTCGCGCGTCAATCAGGAACATGACAGGGTTTCCCCGTCCGGCGGAGAACTCTGGTGTGAGGGTGGTGGGGGAATGCGTCGGCGACGCCTGTCCTTAAGCGCAGTCATGGTCACGTTGGCCGCAGTACTGGTGTCTGGTCCTACGGAACCGGCCCCGGCTGTTGCAGCGCCGGCCGCGCAGATGATGGATCCGGAGCTGGCCTCACCGGAGGCGCGGGCGATGGCCACCGCACTGCGGACCGGGGAGCGCGTCGAGCTGACCGACCAGCGCACCGAGACCGGGCAGGTGTTCGCGAACCCGGACGGCACCAAGACGATGGAGCAGCACAGCCAGCCGGTCCGCGTCCACAAGGGCCGCGACTGGGTCGACCCCGACCCGACGCTGCGGCTCGAAGCCGACGGCCGGATCCGGCCGGTCGCCACGGTCTCGCCGCTCGTCCTGTCCGGCGGTGGCGATCAGAACCTGGTGTCGATCGGCGCGCCCGGACAGCAGATCCGGCTCGGTTGGCCGACGTCGCTCCCGAAGCCCGTGCTGAGTGGGAACATCGCGACGTACCCGTCCGTCTTCCCTGGCGTCGACCTGCAGATCACCGCCGAGGTGGATCGCTTCTCGCAGCTGCTCGTGGTGCACAACCGCGAGGCCGCGGCGAACCCGGCCCTTGCCACGTTGGACTTTCCGATCAGTGCGGACGGGCTGACCCTGAAGGTCAATCCGGACGGCTCCACGTCGGGCACGGACAAGTCCGGCAAGCTCGCCTACACGGCCGACCGGCCGACGATGTGGGACGCGTCGAGCGTCGAGAAGCCCCGGGTGGCCAAGCTGGCCATCAAGCACGAGCCCGGCCGCTTCGTGATCACGCCGGACCGCAAGCTCCTCACCGACCCGGCCGCGAAGTACCCGCTCTCGATCGACCCGTCGATCTCCGGTACGTCGATCAACTGGCTGCACGTGAACAAGCAGTCCAGCCAGGCCGACGGCTGGACGTACGACCGGAACAACGGTGGTGCCAAGGTCGGACCGCGCTACGACGACCCGACCAACGTGTACCGGTCGATGTTCTTGATGCGGACCGTCAGCGGTGCGCAAGCGATCGCGGGCAGCACGATCCTGAGCGCCCAGTTCCGGATCACGCTGGACTGGAGTTCTTCGGGGACGGCCAAGCCGGTTGACCTCTGGCAGGTGTCCGATCTCGACACCGCGAACAAGAACCTCAACTGGGGTACGACGACCCCGACGTACTGGAAGACCCTGCTGGACACGCGCAGCGGGGCAGCATGGCCGGAGGAGAAGACGCTGCCGATGGAGTTCGGCAACCCCAATGTGGCCTCGCCGTTGCGCACCGCCGTCCAGGCCGTGGCGAACTCACGGAAGCCGACGATCTCGTTCGGGCTCCGCTCGCCGAAAGAGGGCACCAGCACGGAAGACCAGTACCACTGGAAAAAATTCATCCCCAGTTCGGCCGCGCTGGCCGTCACCTACAACACCGCGCCGAAGATGCCGAAGGGTCTGAACCTGACCCGGCCGCGGCAATGCGGTACGGCGACGGCGCCGATCCCGATCCTGACCGCGCAGCCGCAATGGGCCTCGGTCGCGGACGACCCGGACCTCGGCGACAACGTCACAACCACCTTGCAGATCAAGGATCCGAGCGGCACTGTCGTCCATGAGAGTGCGGTCGGGCCGACGGTCAGCGGTGCTGCGTTTGCCTGGCCGGAGACACCGGTGGGCAAGCTGAGCAACGGGGTTGTGTACAGCTACACGGCCTTCACCAAGGACGCTGCGAACGCGACCAGCCCGAGTACGCCGGCCTGTTACTTCACGATCGATACGTCGGCACCCGCCGTACCGAAGATCGAGTCGACCGACTTCCCGGATGCCGCCGACCCGGTGATCGAGGCGCGCAAGCCCGGGAAGGTGACCTTCAAGCCTGGTGCCGGCGAGACCGATATCGACGAGTACGTGTACGGGTTCCAGGCCGACACTCTGATCAGCCGGGTCAAGGCCGGACCGGATGGATCCGTGACGATTCCGATCACGGTGCACCCCGACCCAGTCACCGGCGTACCGAGTCTCCGGTTGTATGTGCGGGCCGTCGACCGTGCTGGGAACAGCAGCACCATCCGCCAGGCTTGGGAGTTGTCGGCGAAGTCGCCGACCGGTCCCGCTCCGACAGTGCGTGGGGACAGCAACGGCGATGGGAAGGCCGACGTGACGGCAGTCCTGGATCACGGCTTCGGCCGGACCGGGATCTGGAACGTCGTGTCCGCGGGATCGACGTTCTACAACGGCACGATGGCGTGGGACACCGGTGAGGGCACGGGCTTCTCGCTGGCGAAGGTCAAGCCTGTGCAGGGCGACTTCGACGGTGACGGCCGAACCGACATGGCCGTGTTCCGTTCCGGTGCCGGTGGCCGGATGTGGTTGTACCAGCTGCCGTCGGACGGGAACGAGTACCAGAACCCACCGGCTGTCTGGACGACCGAGACCGCCGCGTGGCAACTCAGCACCGCGCGAGTGGTCGCGGGTGATGTGGATGGCGACGGCAAGGACGACATCGTCGTACAGAACGCTGGTACGGGCGACAACTGGCAGGCGCAGGTGTTCCGCGCGGCCGACAACTTCGCCGTACCGGTCAACTGGGTCGCTGCGGCGGCCGGGAACACCTGGTCGCGGAGTGCGCCGTTGATCGTCGACATCGACAAGGACGGCAAGGCCGACCTGCTCAGTGTGCGCAACCTGACCGACTGCCGGACGGCGATCGACCTCTACCGCTCGACCGGTACGGCGTTCGCAGCGGCGACCACGATCTACGACTCCGGCGCGAACGGGTTCTGCTGGGACAAGAGCCGCTTCACCGTGGCCGACCCGGACGGCAACGGCCGGGACGACGTGGTCGCGCTGACCGAGAACTCCCCCACCGACGGCACTGTGGTCGTGTTCAACTCGAACGGGTCGCAGCTGACCAAGTCGGACTGGCGGCAGGTCACCGGGCTGGAGCTCGCGAAGATCACCATGGTCAGCGGTGACTACGACGGCGACCGGCTCGAGGACATCGGCCTGCTGTACGCCGCGGCCGACGGTGATCGCGAGGTCTACACGCTGCACTCCACCGGGACGACGTTCAACGACAAGGTGAAGACCTGGTCGGGTGCGGTCAAGGCAGTGACCGGTCCGAAGTTCGACATCGAGCACCGGCAGTACGAACTGGTCAACAAGAACAGTGGCAAGTGCCTGAACGTCAACGGCAGCAGCGTTGCCGACAACGCCCAGTTCATCCAGTACACCTGCATCGGGACCGCACTGAACGAACGGTTCCGGTTGATGCCGATCGCCGGCACCGACCAATACAGCATCCGGCCGGTACACACCGCGGTCGACGCCGGACCGGTCAAGTGCCTCAGCGCTACCGGTGGCAGCTCACAGGACGACGCGAACGCCGTACAGTCCACCTGTGGCGGCGGTCTCGGTGAACCACGTGCCTGGGAGCAGGTGACGTTTGACTATGTCGACGGCAGCGCCTACGAGACAGTCGTCCACCTGCGATTCGCACACAGCAACAAGTGCGTCGGGACCGCGGAAGCCTCCTTGGACGACGGCGCGCTGATCCAGCAACAGGAGTGCGGTCAGTCCACCAGCGAGCAGTGGATCCTGCGACCGGCCTTCAACGCCACTCAACTCGGCGGCACCGGCAGCACGAAGTACCGCGTCGATGCGGCCAGCAGTACGACGACCGTCCTCGAACCGCCGAAGTGCGTGACCGCCCCGAGCACCCAGATCAAGATGGGCACCTGGTCGACGACCAGCGTCTGTCAGCGCTGGAACCTGAAGAGCCTCGGCGACGACATGTACAAGATCGTCGACGCCAACTCCAAGCTCCCACTGGACATCCAAGGCTGCTCAAAGTTGCCCCGGGCAACCACCATCATCTTCCCGGACAACACCTCCGAGTGCCAGAAGTGGCGGATCGAGCCGACCCCCGGCGGCACCTACAGCGTGATCGCCGTCAGCTCGGGCCTGTCCCTCGACGTCGCCGGCGGCAGCTCCACCACCGGCGCCGAAGTGATCAGCTGGTTCTACCACGGCGGCAAGGGCCAACGCTGGTCCTTCAAACCCCAATAAAACGCTTGTAGCGTCCGAACACCCGTCGTACCTGGTCGGCGTGTTTTCGGACGCTACGGGGTTAGGACTGGTCGTCGCGCTCCTGGTTGATGCGGAGGGCCTCTGCCAGTTGGTCTTCGAGAATGATGATCCGGCAGGCGGCCTCGAGGGCGGTGCCCTGATCGACCAGCTCGCGGGCGCGGGCGGCGAGGCGGAGCTGGTAGCGCGAGTAGCGGCGGTGGCCGCCGTCGGAGCGTTGCGGGGTGATCAGCTTGGCTTCGTCGAGACTGCGCAGGAAACCGGGCGTGGTGCCGAGCATCTCGGCGGCCCGGCCCATGGTGAAGGCGGGGTAGTCGTCATCGTCGAAATGGGCCGCGCCGGCCGTCGGGCTTGAACTCAACAAAGTCTCCGTCTGTGTGTCTGGGGTCATCGAACCTCCGTGCCGAAGGGCCCCGGTGCCGAAGCACCGGGGCCCAAAAGGGGTTTTTGGACTGTCACCATCTACCGGCGGTGAAGCCGGTCCTAGCTGAATGCGTAACCGAAGACCACCTTCTTCCGATGGAACTACGGCACCCGCCCGGCGACGTACTGGCACTGGCGGGAGATCCGACGGTGTAATCCCTTCCCTTCTCTCTCGATCAACTTCCTGCTGATACTTCAACCACAACTGCTTACTGCCTAACTACTTACTACGCTGCGTCAAGCCCGGAACCCCGATCGACCACCGGCTCCACAGACTCTGACCTTGGCGTGAAACCCGAGCCCTTCCACTGATCGGCCCGGCGGAATCCGCCGTCGTACGGTCCAGCACAAACTCTCGGACAGGTCAGTAGCTGTCCACTTCAGCTTCGCTGTTCTTCTCTGTCAACACGAGGGACCTTACCCACGCTACCGCCGAATGTCTACCTTAGCGAGGATAGATTTTCTCCAGCGCGTCGCAGAGGCCGTTCAGGCGGGCTCGATGCGCCTCGGCGACGGCCTCCAGGGGCTCGCCAGCTAGTTGCCGGCGGGCGGTATCCACCAGTACGGCGGTATAGCCGGCGATGAAGAATGCGGCGAGCAGCGGGATGTCGCCGGGGTAGGCCGGTTCGCGCTCGAGTTCGTCGGTGAGGGCCTGCTGGAGACCGGCCGCGATCTCCCGGGCCCGGTTCGCCAGGCTTGGCGAGGCCGCGACGGTCTGGAAGAACGACAGGGCTCCATCAGCCAGACCCGACAGCGGGTGGCGATCATCGGCGAGCTTGAGCGTCAGATCGCGGAGCAGTACCAGTACGTCGTCGCCCGGACCCCGGTCGCGCACGGCCGTGAGCAACAGCTCCTCCGCTTCGGCCTGGCGGTCGAGGAAGAGGTCCTCCTTGCGCGGGAAATGCTTGAAGACCGTCACGCTGGAGACGCCGGCCGCCTTGGCGACGTCGGCGACCGTCACCGCGTCGAATCCACGCTCGACGAACAGCCCGGACGCGACCTCCGCGATCTTCGCCCGCGTCTGCGGTCCGCCACGACTTCCGGTTCTCGGCATACGTCAGCACTCCTAGGTTGTGTCACTAAGCTTATTGAGTTAACTTAGTAACCATGATCATCACACAGTCTCCCGGATCGCTGCGCCAGGCGTGGGTCGCCTTGGCCGGGCTCTCCGCCGTCTTCCTGGTCGAGATGCTCGACAACTCGATCCTCAACGTCGCGCTCCCCACGATCGGTCGCGAGCTGCACGCGTCGACGACCCAGCTGCAATGGGTCACCGGCGCGTACGGCGTCGTGTTCGGCGGCCTGATGCTGGTGTTCGGGGCGCTCGCCGACCGCTCGGGACGTCGGCGCATGATGCTGATCGGGCTGGTCCTGCTCGCCGTCGCAAGCCTGGCGACCGCCTTCGTCACCACCACGTCGCAGCTCATCGCAGTCCGCGTTGCGATGGGCATCGCCGCCGCCATGACCACACCTGGCTCGATGGCGTTGGCCTTCCGGCTGTTCAACGTCGACGCACTCCGCGTCCGCGCCTTCAATCTGATCTCGACCGTTGGCCTGATCGGCCTCGCGGTCGGCCCGACCGCTGGCGGGTTCGTACTGTCCTTCGCTCCCTGGCAGGTCCTGCTGCTGATCAACGTGCCGATCGCGATCCTCGCCTTCATCGGCATCCGGACCGGCATCGCCGCCGACGACGCGGCTGAGCTGCACCGCGATCCGGTCGACATCGCCGGCGCCGTACTGGGCACGGCCACGATCGTGCTCGCCCTGGTCGCACCGACGTTTTTCGTCGAGAAGGGTGCCGGAGCCTGGCAGTCCTGGGTCACCACCGCGGCCGTCGTACTGGCTGCTGTGCTCTTCGTCGTGCGGGAGCGCTCGGCGCGGCATCCGCTGCTCGACCTCAAGCTCGTCGCTCGCCCGCTGGTCGCCAGCGGCCTTGCCTACAAGGCCGCGTCCGGACTCGCCGTCGCGGGCCTCGGCTACATGGTGACGCTCCAACTCCAGCTCGACTGGGGCTGGTCCCCCGCGCTCACCGCGATCGGCCTGCTGCCGCAGGTCGCCGTACTGGTGGCTGGTGGCGCTCTCGTCAGCCCGTTCGTGAAGCGGGTCGGCCTCGAGAACGCCGCCTGGATGAGCTCGGCCATGGTCGTCCTCGGCCTCGCCGTCTACGCGACGCTGGGCCGCCTCGGCTATGTCTGGGTCGCGCTGGCCCTCGTCCTGGTCGCCGCCGGAATGCGCGTGGTCGGCGTCGTCGCCGGTACGAACGTCCTCCGCGGACTGCCCGAGAACCGCTCCACGATCGGCGCCGCCCTGGTCGACACGGCCTCGCAGGTCACCACTGGCATCGGTATCGCGGCCACCGGCACCATCCTCGCCGCGATGTTCACCGGCAGCATCGCCACCGCCAACTGGACGACCCACCAGACCTCACAGTTCGAAGCCGCCATCACCCTCGCCGGCGCCACCCTCACCGTCGTAGCCGGCGCCCTCGTCACCTGGGCCTACTTCCGCACCCGCCACGCCGCCGCGACTACTCAGCCAGCAGCGGTGCCGGCCTAAAGGGCAACTCGCTTCGGCTTAGGATCGAACCGGCTACTGTGCGCGGCATGGAGATCTTTCTGGTGGGTGGTGGGCGCGAGGCCAAGGCGGCGCATGAGCCGTTCGTCCGGGCCTGCGGGGGTGGGCCGATCGTGGCGTATGCGCTCGACGACGCTGACCTCGATGTCGCCCGATGGGAGTCGACGCTGAAGGACGCAGGCGCGACGGACGTGACCGTCGTACCGGTGTCACCTGCACGGCCACCGCAAGCCGCCGATCTGCAGGGCGCGGCGGGCGTGTACGTCGCCGGTGGGCTGACTCCGGCCTACCACGAGACGATGGTTGCCGGGGGCACCGAGTGGCTGGACGCGGCCCGCACGGCGGGTCTGGTGTACGGCGGGTTCTCAGCCGGGTCCGCGATCGCCGCGGAGCAGGCCATCGTCGGCGGCTGGCGCACCGAGTTCCAGCAGCGGACCGTGGACGTCATCGACTCCGACCTGGCCGAGGATCTCGAAACCCTGACGATCCTTCCTGGACTGGGCCTGGTGCCGTTCCTGGTCGATGTCCACGCTGCCCAATGGGGCACGCTTTACCGGCTGACACACGCCGTACTGGCGACCGGGATCGAGGGCTGGGCGATCGACGAAGGCACCGTACTCATCATCAGCAGCGACGGAACCCCAACCGTGCAAGGGATTGGCGCCGCCACCCACGTCCGACGGACCGGCCCGGCCTCGACCGCGGTCACCGTTGTCAGCTGACCAGCTATCTCGGTACGGCGGCCTCGGCGTCGAGGAGGCGTTCGGCCCTCGGTACGGCGAGAGCGCGGGAGGCGGCGAACCAGACCAGCAGGAGCACGATCAGCGGCGCCTGGGAGGTCAGCGAGGTCTGCGTGATGTCGTCGGCCGGTTGGCTGTAGATGATCACGACCCGCAGCACGGCGTCCGCCAGGAACACGACTCCGAGCCCGAACGTCATCGCCCGGTAGAGCCCGCGGAACTCGCGTGATCGCGTCCAGACCCGCTCGAAGGCCTCGGCCCGCTCCGGATCTCCCTTGGCCGCAACGGGTTTCAGGACCGAGCGCATCATCGGCCGATCCGTCCAGGTGGTCGCCAGCGCGAAGATCCCGCCGACGGCGAGGTACAGCGACGTCCTGGCCAGCACGAAGCGGGCGTCTCCGCTGATCGACGTCACCACGATGCTGACGAGCACCTCGATCAGCACCAGGACCGCGAACGCGTCGATGCGTCGCCCTTCAGCTCGCATCCGGTTCCGCGCCAGGTCGGCGATGACGATCACGCCGGCGACCACAGCACCCGCCACCATGCTGGCCGTCGTACCGGCTCCGGCGAGATGGCAGCCGACGATCGCCGCTGCCGGCACCAGCCCGGCGAGGAGGGCGAACCGCCAGCGGAACTCACCGGACTCGATCCGGCCACCGATCGCCTTGCCGCTCAGGAGTGCGCCGCCGATGGACAGCCGGAGCGCGGCCGGCAGTCCGGTCGGCGCGAGCGCGACCAGGATCAGCGTGGGCAGGAGCAGGTCGACCGCAAGGTTCGCGATCGTCGCCGAGATCCAGATGATCTTCTGACGCTTGGTCGGTTCAGGCATGGGGTGCCGCCTTCGGGCCGTAGTTCGCGGATCGTTGCAGGGCCTCGCCGGCCCTGGCCCGCATCTGTTCGTGGTACTGCGCAACGGCTTGACCGATCGGCTCGCCAGACCGCACCGCGCGGACCAGGTCGGCCGCGTCGGCGAAGGCCGTGTTCGCACCTTCACCGCCGGCCGGCGACATCGCATGGATCGCGTCACCGAGAAAGGCCACCGGTACGCCGTTCAGCGTGGGAAGCGGCGGGACCTCCGGCATCGCCCGGAGCGGCGTGGCGAAACAGTCGCCGGTCTCACGCAGTACGGCGGTCGCACGCGGATCCCAGCCGGCGGTCCGGTTCCGGGCGAAGTCCAGCAGGTCGGCACGCGCGGTGGGCAGGTCGCTGGTGGGGCCGATCAACACCCACATCACGTACGGCGCGGGCGCGTGCGGAGCGTCGTACGCACAGAGAGCCAAGGTGGTGTCGGTCTCGACGACTCCGCAGAACCGGCTCCGGAGGACCACCGGCGCCAGCCAGCCGCGGTTCGCCTCGGTGATCGCAGTCCGTCCGAAGATCGCCGACGACCAGAGCGGTTGCGGGTCGTGGCCCGGGATCAGCTCCCGACGCAGCGCCGAGCCGACGCCGTCGGCGGCAACGATCAGGTCGGCGGGACCGACCTGATCGATCGAGTCGATCCGCCGATCGAAGGTGATCCGATCCGCCACCCCATCCGCCAGCAAGCGGCGCATCCTGGTCCGGTCGATCGCACCCGGCGGATTCGGTGTCTCGTAGCGCGCGAGCAGATCGAGCGTCGAGGAGTAGAGGTAGACCGCCGCATCCGGCTGGCGATGCAAGAGCCCCTCGTACGCCGCGAACTGCTCGTCGTTCAGGCAGGCCCGCAGAGCCTCCTGCCCACTCGGGTTGATGTTGATCCGATAGCCCTGCTGCTCGTCCCGGATCCGGTCCTGCGCCTCCAGCACCTCGACGTCGCAGCCCGCGGCGTGCAGTGCGTTGGCTGCGCACAACCCACCCAGACCCGCGCCGACCACGACGACTCGCATCACACTCACCATTCTCTTAGTTTGTGGATCTCTTATCTTCTAAGATACCCAGACTCTAAGATAGAATGCGCTCATGGCGCAAGCAGATCCGCCCACCGACCCACCCAGCCCGACGCCCAGCACCCTGCTGGGCCGCGAGTTCGCCACGGCGATCGTGGTGTTCCACGAGACCGTCGGGCGCTTGCTCGGGCTCAGCTCCGTCGAGCGCAAGTGCCTCGACGTCCTCGACCGCCTCGGGCCGGTCACCGCCGGAGCGATCGCCGAGCACACCGGCCTCACCACCGGCGCGGTCACCGGTCTCGCCGACCGCCTCGAGAAGGCCGGCTACGCCCGCCGCACCAGAGACCCCCACGACCGGCGCAAAGTCCTGATCGAACTGGTCCCCAACGAGCGCCGCGCCCAGTTGACGGCCGCAGCCTTCGGCCCCTTCGGCGCCGACATGGCCGAGGCCGCCGCCAAGTACACCCCGGCCGAACTGGCGGTCATCTCCGACTGGGTCGCGACCACCACCGACATCCTCGTCAACAACACCCGCCGAATTACGGCTCTTGTGACGTAGGTGTGGGTGGTTCGCGCGTTGCCCGACCGGCGGATTGCCGTCCGATCGCAGGGTCGCCGGCGATGCGATCGGCGAGCGTGGGAAGGATGTCGTCGACTGAACGCATTGTGCTGCCGGACATCGATTTCTGGCGGCAATCTCCTTCCACTCGACGTCGACCCGCTGTTTCTGCACGCCGACTGAACCCACCGTGCTCGCCCGGGGGCAGAGGATGCGGCGGGAGGGCGTGGAGCGGCGGGGCGGACCGCCAGCACCGTCTAACTCTGCGCGGCTCGGACAGTCCACGCTCAGCATCACCTGCACGAGTAGCCGCACGAGCGGTTAGACGGTGACCCAGGTCCGGCATCCCGGGGGCGCGCCGGACACAACCCGGGGGCGCGCACCCCCAACGGGGACCTTGAACAAGCTATGCCTTGTTCACAGTCCCCGTTTCCTGTCCACACCCCCAGCAACTGCCAGCAGGTCACCTACTGCCAACGATGGAACAGCGCCCAGCCAGCACGCCGGTCAACCGACCCACCACACCGGGGAAGAGACCGGTACGCCGCACCCACCCACGAATGGGTCAGAAGAGCCCGAATTGCCCAGCTGAAGACGTGACCACGTGGCCTGGTGGGCTGAGAGCATTCCGGGGTCGTCCGACTCCGATCTGTCGCGAGGTTTCCTGTGCTCACCCGTACTGTCCGCCTAACCCTTCCACTGGTGGCGGTCGCGCTCTGTCTGCTGACGGGATGCTCCCGAACGGGCGCCGACGCCAATCCGCCGTACACCACCGACCTTGGTACGGCGACGGAGCTGCGGCTCGGGTACTCGGCGGGCGTCGATCAGGCTCCGGTCCTGGCCGGGCTCACGAAGAGCGTGTTCAGCAACAAGCTTGGTAGCACCAAGCTCACACCGGTTGCGTCGGGCAACGGACCGGAGGCTGTGACTGCCTTGCTGGGCGGCTCGCTGGATGCGGCCTTCGTCGACGTCGGGGCCGCGATCGATGCCTACGCGAAGTCTCCCGACAAGGTCCGGCTGATCTCAGGTGTCACGTCGAACGGCGTCGAACTGGTGGTCCGGCCGACCGTGACCAAGCCCGCGGACCTGGCCGGCAAGACCGTCGCCACCTTGCGAGCAGGGAGCGCTCCGGATGTTGCCCTGCGCAAATGGCTGGCCGCGAACGAGTTGACCAGCAAGGTCAAGGTCGCCACCATGGACGATTCGCTGATCGTCAGCGCCTTCCAGAAGGGGCTGGTCGATGCGGCCTGGGTCTCCGAACCCACCGCCTCCACGCTCGCGATCACAGCCCGGGCGAACGTGCTGATCGACGAGGCAGCACTCTGGCCGCGGCATGTGTTCCCGACTGTGGTGCTGGTCGCACGCAGCCAGTACGTCAGCGAGCACCCGGCCACCGTCACCGGTCTGCTCGAAGGCTTGATCGCGTCGATCGAGCTCGTGGACCCCGTCTCTCCAGACGCCCGTCAAGCGGTACAGGCAACGGTGAACGACAAGCTCGGGAAGAAGCTGTCACCGCCGGTCCTTCATCGCGCTATCCAGTACCTGAGGTTCGATGTCGACCCGTACCCGCCGCTGATCCTGCAACTCGCCCAGGACCGGGTGGCCGCCGGCACCCAACCCCAGGCACCCGCGCTCGCCGGATTCGCCGACTTCCAGCCACTCGACAAGGCACTGGCTGGCAGCCATCGGTCTACGGTCGCTCCCGCAGGTCTCGGCCCCAAATAGGTCGTCCCCCGCGCGCCTGGACGATGACCACGCCGAGGGCGGCGCCGACGACGTACCAGACGAGGTCTGGGGCGTTGAAGGTGGAGCCGAGGACCAGGTGGGCGAGGGTGCTGCGGGCGGAGAGGTCGGCCGGGATGCCGGTGAGCTGGAAGAACTCGATCGCCCAACTGAAGCCAGTTGCGACCAGGGCCGCTGGGAGTGGGCGTAGCCAGAAGGCGACCAGGGCGTAGATGAGGGTCGCGTAGAGGGCGACTCCGGCGTACTTGGCGAAGTCGCCTCCGGTGAACGCCCGGACGCCGAGGCCGCAGGCCAGTACGACGGGGACCGCGAGCCAAGGTCTGAGCACGACACCGATGATCTCGCACGCCTGGGTAGGCTGTCCCGGTGAGACCTGGCAATGGACGGTTGGCGATCGGTCTGACCGCCATCGCGGTCCTGGCCGTGGCCGGTGGTGCTGCCTTCGCGGCTGATCGCGGTCCGACGACGTCCCCGTCCACCGCTGCGTTGCCGCTGGCCCCTACTCCGTCAGGAGACGCCGTACCGACGGTCTCGGTGAACCTCGCTGAACTGCCGACCGGGCGGTCTCCGCAGGTGGCCTACCTGAGCGGGCGGGTGGTCAAGGGCGGCCTCGGTGGCGACATCACCGTGCCCGGCAAGCAGGCGATCATGGGCGCAGTCCGGTACGACGGCGAGGCGATGGTGATCCTTGAGGTCGGTGTCGGCGGCTCGGAGCTGGTGCAGGTCAGCGAGAGCACGGGCATCGAGCCGGGTACCCGCATCCCGGACGTCGCGAGCCTGGTGACCTCGGTCGACGAGGACATGATCGCGTTCGGGACGGCCCGACGGAACGCCGACAACACGTCCGCACGGGGCAACACCGTCTATCTGCGCAGCAGCTTTGTCGACGAAGAGCTGCGCCGGCCCAACGACTGGGCGTCAACCGTGCTGGCGGTGGTTGGCGACACGGTGTACTTCGCAGCGCAGACCGATCGCGACGGCCAGACCTCGACGCTCAACGCCTGGCACTGGAAGACCGGCAAGGTCGACCTCCTGAGCTCCTTCAAGTCGCCGGCGGACGTGGACTTTCAGGGTGCACGTGGGGTGGACCAGCTGTCCGGGGCCGCTCAGACGTTCTGCTCGGCGATCCGGCAGCTTGCCGACGGCAAGCAACTGTGGCGGACGTGCGAATACTCACTCAACGGCTTCACGCCGGGTGGCGGCACCGTGTTCGCGACTCCAGACTTCCGTGGCGAGGGCGGCGATCCGTCCACGACCGCGATCGACAGCCGGACTGGCGAGGTACTGCGGCGGTGGACCGGCGTGCAGTTCCTCGGCACGGTCGCGGAGGACGACGATCATCTGCTGATGGCGGTCGACACCGGGGAGAACACCGCCGGCGCGATCATCCGGTGCAGCATCGGCTCGGGTAGCTGTGAGTTGGCGACCAGTGTCGCGAAGACGGCCCGACGAGATGACCTTCGGCTGCTGGGAAGCCGGACATGAAGGGACTTGTCGCAGCCGTCGCCGCAGTCACCGTCGGCGCCGTCGTCCTGGGCGCCACGATCGCCGCTCGTCGAGGTCCGGAAGATCAAAGCCTGTCCGCGCCACCGGCGCCGCTCTCCCCCGGGCCGACCAAAATCACACTGTCGGTGCCGGGGCTCGCGCAGGGTGATACGCCGCGGATCCCTTACCTGGTTGGGCGCGAGGTCCGCGGCGGTGGTGATCCGGTCCCGGTTCCCGGGGTTGAGGACATTCTCGAGTTCACTCGCGTGGGCGGCGCCGTACTGGCTGTCACGACAACCGACGTGGACGGGTCGCGAGTTCAACGGCTCAATGCCGGCGGGGCCGCCGTCGTACAGGGTGCTGATCACCTGGTCGCCAACGAGGACCACAGCGCCGCTGCGTACGCCGCGTATCAGGGCGGCACTTCGCCGACCGAGGGCGGCATCGTTTTCGCCGACACCGGTACGGCGTTGCAGTCGCTCAAGCTCTCGAAGGGCTGGAACTTTCGGGTGCTGGCGTATGCCGGCGGCAAGGTCTACTACCAGTCCTCCGACGTGCTCGGCTCGGGTGCGACCTGGTCGACGTATGCCTGGACTCCGGGTCAACCGTCGGCGGTCTTGGCTCCGACGATCCCTTCACTGACTGCTCTGACCGCGGACGGGAAGACGGCAGCCTCGACCTTGGTGACCAACGACGCGGGCTCGTGTTCGGCGATCAGCTCGGTCGATACCGGGCAGCGCGCGTGGAAGACGTGCGGCTACGGGCTGACGGCGTTCACGCCCAACGGCAGCACGGTTTTCGGCGCTCCTACCAACGACCAGAGCTCATGCATCTCCGCCACGGCGGCACTCGACGCAAGCACCGGCAAGTTGCGGCACGAGTGGCGCGGGTGCGTCCTGGGCGCGGCGCCGGAAGACGACGACCACCTGCTGATGGTCGCCGCCGTCTCTGCCGCCGACACCACCCGCCCGACCGCCGCCATCGTCCGCTGCACCATCATCACCGGCGCCTGCGAACTAGCCGCGCCCACGACCAAGGACCACCTCTTGCTCAGCAGGTAGGAGGCCTGTTTGTCGGATGATCGCGCGGGCACCCGGTGCTCATGACTGTGAAGCTCAACAAGACCGCGTTCGATCATGCCAAGGAGCTGGTGCGGAAGGGGCAGACCGTCAAGGACGAGCGGGACGACTGGAGCGAGCACGCGCCGTCCGCCGACGACGAGAACGCCTACCTCGACAAGCACGGCTTCACCGAGTACGGCCAGTGGTACCTCGGCATCGACACCGAGATGAACGATGACACCAAGGGCCACTACAAGTTCCCGTACGGCGACTTCCGCCGGGTGCACCGCTGTGGCGTGATCAGCGCCGAGTCCCGCGCCGCCCAGAACGACTACGACGACATCACCCAGGCCGTCGCCAACCTCCACGAACTCCTGGACGGCGACCACGCCTAACGACGGAGAAAGGTGATCAGGCTCTCGGCCAGTACGGCGGGAGCCTGCTCGGCGACGTGATGGGTGGAGTCGATGCCGTGGCCGGTGATCTGCGGACACCATGACCGCCAGATCGCGAGCGGATCGCCGTACAGCTCCTCCATGTCGTCACGCGTCGACCACAACATCATCGCCGGGCAAGTGATCCGGCGACCGGCCGCACGGTCCTCCTCGTCGTGACGGCGGTCGATGCCGACGCCCGCGCGGTAATCCTCCAGCATCGCGTGCACGGTGGCGGGATCCCGGATCGCGGCCAGGAAGTCGGCGTGGTTCTCGGGTCCGAGCTGGTCGGGTCCGTTGCTGGACCACGCGTTGTACCAGGTCTCCGGGTCCGCGCAGATCACCCGCTCGGCAGGCTTCGCGGTCTGCGCGAAGAACCACCAATGCCACCAGGCCTCCGCGAACTTCGCGTCACATCGCTCCAACGCCTCCACGGTCGGAATCCCGTCGATCACCACCAGCCGCGTCACCCGCTGCGGATGATCCAGCGCGGTCCGGTAGGCGACGCGCATCCCGCGATCGTGGCCCACGACGGCAAACGTCTGGTGCCCGAGCAACTCCATCAGGTTGACCATGTCACCGGCCATCGCCCGCGCCGAGTACGGCGTGTGCTCCGCATCCGTCGGCGGTTTCTCGGAACCGCCGTACCCACGCAGATCCGGGCACACCACCGTGAACCCGGCAGCGACGAGACGCGGCGCCACGTCGTACCAGGTGGTATGCGTGCGTGGGTGTCCGTGCAGTAAGACGACGGGCGGACCCGAACCGCCGTACCGGACCCGGATCCGCACCCCGCCGACGTCCACCTGCTCAAGTGCAAAGCCCTCGAACACGGCGTCAGTCCTTCGCGATGACGCAGAACTCGTTGCCTTCGGGATCGCGCAGTACGACGAACTCGTGCTCGTCGGGGTACGACCACCGGTCAGGTTTGGTCGCACCGAGCGCCAGCAGGCGGTCGATGTGATGGTCGCGGTCGCTGGTGTAGAGGTCCAGGTGCACCGGTGTCGGCTGATCGGGGATCGCGTCCGCGCGCTGGATCAACACCGAGGGCCCGGTGCCGGCCGGGTCCTTCAGATGCGCGAACTGGTCGTGGTCGCCGATCCGCTCCGGCCGCTGGTAGCCGAGGGCGGCCGCCCAGAAGTCGGCGGCGCGATCCATGTCGGTCGCGTTCACACAGACGGTCGCGAGCCGGAGATCACCGATCTCGGCCGGGCGTGCGGTCATGACTTCCTCCAGAAGGCGATCCGGGGACGGGTGTGGTCGAAGGTCTTGGGCATGGGGCCGGCGAGCAGGCTGCGCGTCCGCGGATCGAGGTCCAGGGTGTTGTGGTCGAGTAGGTAGCTGATCGCGCTGCTGGTGGTCAGCAGTACGACGTTCTCGCCCGGGCAGCGCGCCGGTCCGGCACTGAACGGGATGATCGGCCAGGCGCGCTCGGTCCGGCGGTCCAGCCAGATGTCCGGCTCGAAGCGATCGGCGAACTCGAGCGCCTCGTCGTCGCGATGGAACACCGAGCTGACGATCGCGAACTGCGTCCCGGCCGGCAGCGTCTGACCGCGCCACACGGTGTCGGTGCGTGATTCCCGCAGTACGACGAGCGTGGTGGGCCAGAGCCGGAGCGACTCCTGCACCGCACCACCGGCCAGGGCGAGCAACGGCGACGACTCCGGATGCTGAGCCTCGGTCGCGATCCGGTCGGCCAACTCGGGCTGGGTCGCCACCACAGCAAGGGCTCGCCAGATCGCGATCCCGGCCGCATCGAAGGCGAACAGCCAATGCGGGACCTGCCCGGTGGGGTCCACGTCGCCCTTGTCAGGCGGGAGCATCGAGACCAGGCTGCCCGGTTCAGCCGCCTCGACGTACCGGTCGATCGCTTCCGCGAAGTTCCGCCGTACGGCGTTCTGTCGCGGCGCGAACTCGGCCCAGTTGGCGGCGGCGCGGAGCTTGTCCAGCTCGTCGGTCAGCTCGGTGCCGTCGCGGGCCGCATCCCCGAGGACGATCCGGCGCACGATCCGCGACCAGACGTCACGGAACTCCAACCAGCCAACGGTTTCGGTGAGTTCGGCCAGCTCCTCGTGGATGAGCTTCCGCATCTGGTGCGCATGCTCGTGGACGGGCTGATGCGTCTGGAGGACCTGCTCGTTGAGGTCGCGCCGCGGCCGGCGCAGAGGTGGATCGGTGATGAGCACCGCATGCGGCTGGAAGTGCCGGAGTGCGCCGATCTTCTCGGTCGTCGCTGCGGAGAACGGCATCGGCGTCATCTCCAGCACCCGATGGACATCCTCGGGCGTGGTCACGAGAGCGATCGTGCGCCCGGCAATCCGGATCGGGACCGGGCGACCGTCGTACCGGGTGCGCAATCGCCGTACCTGCCGCAAGGCCCGCTCGTCGACCTGCAGACGCTCGGCGAGCCGCATGGCCCGCTGCCGGCGCAGGATCGCGCCCCGAGCCACGACGGGCAGCAGGACGTCGCGGATCGCGCGGCCGGAATCCAGGAGTGACATGCTCGGCCGGTTCCCGGTGCGGCGTTGGCGAAACGGCGGTTTAGGGCGGCCGGGGGCGGTAACCGGCGGGGGTATGAAACTCGGGTTCAAACTCATCGCCGAGGCCTACGGCCCGCTGGAGATCGTCGAGCAGGCGGTCCGCGCCGAGGCGGCCGGATTCGACTTCGTCGAGGTCAGCGACCACTTCCATCCCTGGGTCAGCGAGCACGAGCACTCGGGGTTCGCGTTCTCGATGCTGGCGGCGACGGCCGCGAAGACGTCGACGATCGGGCTGGCGACCGGCGTGACCTGCCCGTTCATCCGGTACCACCCGGCCGTGATCGCGCAGGCTGCCGCGACGACGGCAATCCTGTCCGGCGGCCGCTTCACGCTCGGTGTCGGCGCGGGCGAACGCCTCAACGAGCATGTGGTCGGCGCCGGTTGGCCGGCGGTCGCGGCCCGGCATGAGATGTTGCGTGAGGCACTGGAGATCATCCGGCTGCTGTGGAGCGGCGGCTATCAGTCGTACGACGGGAAGCATCTGCGGCTCGAGGACGCCCGGGTCTTCGACCTGCCGGACGTCCTGCCGCAGATCGCCGTCGCCGCCGGCGGTCCGTTCGCCGCGCGGATCGCGGGCGAACTCGGCGACGCATTGTTCGCCACCGAACCCAAGGGCGAGCTGGTCACGGCGTACGAGAAGGCCGGCGGTAGCGGGCCCAAGTACGCCGAGATCCCGCTCGCCTGGGCTGAATCAGCTGACGAGGGGGCCGAGTCGGCCCGTCGACTGTTCCGCTTCGGCGTCACCGGCTGGAAGGTGCAGTCCGAACTCCCCAACCCGGTGAACTTCGACGCCGCCACCACCCTGGTCACCGCCGACCACATGAAGGATCAGTTCGCGTGTGGGCCTGACGTCGCCCGTCATCTGGAGGTGGCCAAGCAGTTCACTGAAGCCGGCTACGACCACCTCGCGTTGATCAACGCAGGCCCGGACATGGACGGCTTCTTCGACTTCTTCGCCAATGAGCTCGGCCCGGCCCTGCGCAACGGATAGCGGTCTTACTTCGCCTGGTCCAGTTGCTCCAAGGCCCAGACGGCCCAAGCGCGGACGGCGGGGAGCACGTAGAAGGCTCGCTCGGCGGCCAACCGGCCGACGGCGAGCGGGTCTGCCAGGTGCTCCTCGCCGACTCGGTCCATCTGTGCGCGGATGCGGGCGAGGTTGGTGTCGGCGTTGTCGATGTAGCGCTGCAGGGCGCCGGCCCGGACTACACCGTCGTACAGATCGGTCGCACCCATGCCCTGATCCGCCCGGACGGCTACATCGCCGCGTTGAGTACGATCCCCACGATCAACACCCCTGTGTGAGGAGGCACAACTTCATGAAGCGCACCACGACCCGCCTCGTCGCCCTGGCGGCGGCGACCGCCACCGCCATGGTCCTGGCCACCGCCCCGTCGTTCGCCTACCCCACCACCGCCACCGCGACGACAGGTGCGGGCTACGGCTACTTCAACGGCGAGACCCAGGTCATCGCCGTTCACGATTCGCACAAGGACGGCCAAGGCGTGGCGATCCTCTACTACCGCTACGACCTCGCCAAGACCGGCCCGTACTACGCCTGGAACCAGGAAGGCAACGGCACCACCACGTACCTCTACCTGAACATGCCTTCCAACACCACCATCAAGATGTACGCGTGCCCGGAGAAGGAAGGCATTGTCATCAACAGCGAGTGCGGTTCCGGAGTCTTCGCGACCGTCCCGATCTGACGGTCATCACGCCGCGCCCTCCTTGGTTGCCCGATGCAACGGACACCCGGTGCCGGCCCGAGCGGCCAGGTCGGCGCGGAGCGCGGACAGCTCGGCCAGCCGGTTGTCCAGGATCTGGATCTTTTCACCGAAGAGGGCCGACAGCGCCACGGCGGTATCTGGCGCGTCGCGAAGCTCCTCGCCGTGGCGCGCGATCTCGGCCAACGTGAACCCCAGCGTCTGCGCCGTACGGACGTAGTGGAGCCATTCCACGACCTCTGGCGCGAAGTCGCGGTACCCGTTGCCCAGCCGATCCCCGGCGACCAGTCCGACTTTCTCGTAGAACCTGATCGTGTCCTTGCTCATCCCCGTGCGGGCCGCCAGCTCCCCGATACGCATAACCCCTCCACGAATTTCTGGCTTGACCTTGGACTGCACTCCACTGTTTACGGTCGTGGGCGTCAGTAGTGCAACTCAAGGAGCCTTCCATGACTTATCTACGCATCGTCCGCGCCAGCGCCTGGTACGACGTGATCGTGACGGCCGGATTCGCGACGCCGTGGACCTACACGATGCTGCACGGCCTTTTGACGTCGGCAGGCGAGTCGCTGGGGCTCGGCGGGTTGCCTCCACTCGACCCGTTCCAGGTGCTCTACGCCAACCTGATGGGATCGGTAGTGGTCGTCTGGGCGCTCCTGCGGCTGATCAAACCGCTGGAGCTGCACGGCTTGCTCGACGGTATCGCCCGAGTCCTGTTCGCGTCGTGGCAGACCTATGCCCTCGCCCATGGCGCCACCCGGATCCTGTGGCTCTTCCTCGTGTTCGAGGCAGGGTTCGGCCTCGTCCAACTCATCCCCTGGCTCCGAAGGTCCCGCGCTTCCTCGGCAATCCCTTCCTGGTAAGGCGTCTTAGGCGAGGCCCTTGAGGAGTTGGCGGGCCATGACGATGCGCTGGACCTGGTTGGTGCCTTCGGCGATCTGGGTAATCTTGGCGGTTCAGACAGAGCAGCTGGGCCGCTGCCCCTTCTGCGTCGTGACTTGGCTTGGGATGAACGTTCGCACCACGGCTGGTCGGAAGAATCGGCTATTCGGTGCGTAGGGCGGTGGCGGTGCGGGTTCTGGCTGCCCAGCCGGCGGGGAGCATTGCGCCCACCGTGGCGATCACGAGTCCGCCCAGCAGCAGCGGGACGAGGACCGGCAGGTGATAGATCGCGATGTCGTCGTTAGGGATGGTGGTGCCGGCGGCCTGGCCCATGACCGGCACTACCGCGTTGTGCAGGACGATGCCGATCGGGACTCCGATCGCGCCTGCGAGCAGGCCGATGCCTGCGACCGACGTGATGACCATGGCGATGGTCTGCTTCGGCGACATGCCCAGGGCCTTGAACACGCCGAAGTCGTGGACGCGTTCTCTGGTGTCGAGCACGACGCTGTTGAGGACGCCGAGTCCGGCCACCGCGACCAGCATCAGGGTGAGCATCGCGGCCAGCGTGTCCATGGAGATGAGCGTGCTGCTCACCTGTGCGGAGTTGGGCTGGGCGGTGATGCCGTAGGGCAGCAGGGCAGCGTCGAGCGAGCCCAGGTAGCTCTGCCGGCTGGTTCCCTGTGCGAGGTCGATGTTGAACTGGACTGACTGCGGCAAGATGTAGGCACCGAGGCCGGCGAGGGAGGCGTCGTCGGTCAGCAGGACCTGCTGCATGGCGAATACCTCGCCGACGATACGCACCTGCGTGCTGTGGCCGTTGTTGGTCAGGTCGATGGTGTCGCCGATGTGGGTCCCGGTGGTGGTCAGGAAGCCGGACGGAACGACCGCCTCGCCGGCTTTGTAGAACCAGGACCCGGCAAGCAAGCGGTACGAGCCCCACGACGAGTCGCCCTGATAGGCGATCACGTTCGTCTCGCCGGCCACCCCAGCCACACCCACCCTGGTCCGGCCCGTGCTGAAGTACCTCCGGGTGCCCGGTTGAGCCCGGATCAGCGCCGCGATCTCGGCGGCATCGGCTTTCCTCGCCGGCCGGCTGCTCTCTTCCGGGACTGGAGGCGCTGGCGGCCCGGCCACCTGGACCACGACCGCGCCGGGCGACCTGCGGTTCAGATCGTCCTGGATGGCGCTCAACGAGATGGCCAGGCCGACGCCGAAGGTCACGCCGATCGTCCCGAGCACCACGGCGGCCGCCATCGTCGCCGACCGCGACGGCCGGCTGAACGGATTGGCCAGGCCCAGACTCACCGCGCGGGGCAGCGGCAGCCGCCCGAGCAGGTGCCTGATCAACCGTCCGCGCCCGGCCCGCGGAGTGTGCCCCACGGCGATGGCCTCGATAGTCCGTAACCGCCCGGCGCGCAAGGCGGGCGCCGTTGCCGTCGCCACCACCGCACAGAGGGCGACCGCGGGAACTGCGAGATCGATCCACGGGGCAACCGTCGCGGTACCAGTGCCCAGAGCGCCGCCCGCATCGCGTAGTTCCGGGATCGCCAGTAGGTTGCCGAACACGACACCCAGGCTGGTGCCGATCGACGCCGGGACAAGTGCCTGCCCGACGTAGGCGCGCACCACCTGCTCGGGGGAGAAGCCCAGGGATTTCAGGATGCCGATGCGCCGAGTCGCGGCGCCCACCGCGCCGCTGACCACGATGCCGATGATGAGAACCGACATGCACAGGCCGAGCACGCCGAAGGAGACCACGAACGGGACGAACGTCGCTGAGGTCTTGTCCGCGGACATCTTGATCGTCAGATAGGACGCCGCCTGCGTCATCGAGCCTGGTGGCGCGGCAGCGGAGATCGCGGCGCGGTGGTCAGTGACCTCCGCGTTCGTGGCCGCGCTGCTGAAGCGATACAGCATCTGGTAGCCAGGCGTCGTGCCCGGCACGGTCAGTGCCGCGAGCTGGGCCGGCGACACCCACGCCTCCGAGCTGTTGCCCGCCGATCTGGCCAGTCCGACGACGGTCAGTGCCGGCTTGCCCGGAAGGTCAGGGAAGGCCATCACGTCGCCTACGCCGAACGGCGCGTTGGTGGCGCTCAGCACGACCTCGCCGATCCGGACGGCCCATCGGCCGTCAGTGATCCGGAGCTCGTCGACCGGTCCGCCCGTGGTGGTGCGGCCGACGAGTTTCATGGGCGGCAACCGGTCGCCGACAGGCATGTCGCTGTGGTTCGCGCCGACGTGCGCCTGCAGGGACAAGACCGGGTACGGACCGGCGTCAGCGGTGACGCCGGGGACCTGCGCGGTGGCCGCGACCTGGGCGGTGGTCGCCTTGGTCCCGTCGAACTGCGCTGTCAGGTGGGCGCCGCGCTGTCCGTCGAAGCTCTCGTCGAATGACGCCTTCGCAGTCACGAGCAGTCCGGCTGCGAGCACGGACGCGGTGACCGCCATCATCGTGGTCAGCATCATCACCGCGGTCTGGATCCGTCGCCGTCCGATACCGGCGCGCACGACCTTGCTCAGGGCGCTCATCGGACCGCCCTTCGCTCATCGCGGAAGACCTTGCCGTCGACCAGTTCGAGCGTTCTGGTCGCGCAGGACCGGGCGAGTGCGACATCGTGGGTGACGAGCAGGATGGTCTGGCCGTCGGCGTTGAGTTCGATCAGAAGGGCTCTGACATCGGCCGCGGCGACGCTGTCCAGCGCACCGGTCGGCTCGTCGGCCAGCAGCAGTGCCGGCCGGTTCATCAGGGCCCTGGCGACTGCGACGCGCTGGCGCTCGCCGCCGGAAAGCCGGCCGGGAAAGGCGCGGGTATGCCGGGCGATACCGAGGCGGTCCAGCAACTCGGCGGCGCGGAGCTGGGCCTTGCCTCGCGGTATCCCGGACAGTTGCGCCGGTAGCAGCACATTGTCTTCGACGGTCAGGTCGTCCAGCAGGTTGAAGAACTGGAAGACCATGCCGATCCGCGCTCGCCGGTACTCCGCCGAGGCCGTCTCGGTCAGCTCGTCGACGCGAAGGCCGGCCACTGTGACGCTGCCCCGGCTTGGCTTGTCCAGCCCGGCAATCAGGTTGAGCAGAGTCGACTTGCCGCTGCCGGACGGACCGAGGACGGCCAGCGCGTCACCTTCCTGCACGTCAAGGTTCAGGTCGGCCAGCGCTGGCCGCCCCACGTCGTACGCCTTGCTCACGTCGCGGATCTCGATGATCGGCGCGGTCACGGTTCCTCCGGGGGCTAGGGGAATGGAAGTGAGCCCGACGCTAGGTACACAGCTCTGTCCGGCGCGTCGGCCACAGCGACGAATTCCGCTCCCCCACGGGGATGACGAGCACAAGGGTCATCCCTGCGGAGGATGCCGAAGTGTGGAGCGTCTTTCAGCGCCGGGACGGATGCGGCGAGGTCCGCTGCTAGCCACAATGGCCCGGTGAACACATCTGAGATCATGGACCGGTGGAACGCCGGCGTCACCGCGCTGCGGCGGCTCGCGCTCCCATCGCCGCGCCCGTCCCCCTGGGCTTGGGCAGCCGACGCGGTCCTGGCTCTCGCTCTGATCATCGGCGCGCTGGACGGTGCCCTGGGCAGGGACAGCAGCACCGAGTCCTGGACACCACCGACGCTGCCGGCGACGCCGCCCGGCGTGCCGATCCCACCGGCTCCCCCTACCGGGGTGATGACCCATCACTACGGCGCGGCCCATCCCTGGCAACTGCTCTTTGCCATCCTGGCCACCATGCCGCTGGCCGCACGGAGGAGGTATCCCCTCGCCGTGTTCTGGGCGGTGATCGGGGCGAGCGAGCTGTACCACCTCAGCCCGGGCTTCGACCCCACCTTTACCTTCGCCGCCTGCGTGATCGCGGCGTACAGCGCGGCAATGTACAGCCCCTACCAGGTAGCCGCGATCGCGAGCGTCTTCGCGGGCGTCGCGCTACTGGTCGCGACCCACAAGGAGAACGTGCCCTCGATCGGAACAGCCCCGGGCACGTTCCTCTTCCTCATCCTGATTCCGGTCGCACTCGTGACCAACACGATCTACACCTGGAAGCAGCGGGTGCGGACTGTGGAACTTGAGCAGGAGGCCACGACCCGGCAGGCAGTCGACCGGGAGCGCTCGCGGATCGCGCGAGAACTGCACGACGTTGTCACCCACAATGTCAGCGTGATGGTGGTGCAGGCCGGCGCGGCACGCAAGGTGATGCGGATGGCGCCCGAGAAAGCTCACGACGCGCTGCTGGCCGTCGAGTCCGGCGGGCGTGCCGCGATGACCGAGCTGCGACACACCATGGGCCTGCTCACTATGAACAGCGACGACCCGAACCTGTCGGCCGAGGCCGATCTCGCCCCGCCGCCGGGCCTTGGCCAGGTGGCCGAGTTGGCCGCCCGGATCCGCGATACCGGCGTACCTGTCGCACTGACCGTCACCGGACGGCCGGTCCCGCTGTCGGTTGGTCGGGACCTGGCGGCGTACCGCGTGGTCCAGGAAGCATTGACCAACACGCTGAAGCACGCGGTCGGCTCGCGAGTGAGCATCGCCATCGACCACGGTCCCCGTGGGGTGCTGGTGGAGGTGACCGACACAGGCGGGTCACCCGCGCCGTCGGCCCGCATCGGCAACGGCCGCGGTCTGATCGGCCTGCACGAACGGATCGCCATCTACGGAGGCACCCTGGAAACCGGCAAGCTGCCCGACGGGGGTTATCGGGTGCGCGCAGTCATCCCGGCGGAGGAGTCGTGACCGAACCGCTGCGTGTGGTGGTCGCCGACGATCAGGACCTGCTCCGGACCGGCTTTGCGATGATCCTCACCGCCGACGGGATCGAGGTCGTCGGACAGGCCGCAGACGGCGCGCGAGCTGTCGACGTAGTGCACAAAACCCGCCCGGACGTGGTGCTGATGGACATCCGCATGCCCGGCGTCGACGGCTTGGAAGCCACCCGGCAGATCGTGGCCGCTGACGTCGACCCACCTCGCATCATCATCCTGACCACGTTCGATCTCGACCAGTACGTGTACGCCGCGCTGGGCGCAGGTGCCAGCGGCTTTCTCCTTAAGGACGTCACACCGGAGCAGTTGGTCGCCGCCGTGCGCCTGGTGCGTGCCGGCGACGCACTGCTCGCCCCGAGCATCACTCGCCGCCTCATCGAGCGCTTCGCACCCCACGACGAAGTGGCCGCGACACTTCATCGCGATCTTTCCGCCCTCACCTCGCGCGAACTCGACGTGCTGCGACTCCTGGCCAAGGGACTGAGCAACGCCGAACTCGCCGCGAGACTCCAGCTGGGCGAGACAACGGTGAAAACCCACGTCGGCCGGATCCTGTTCAAGCTCAACCTGCGCGATCGCGCGCAGGCCATCGTCGTCGCCTACGAATCCGGACTGATCACACCAGGAGCAGCCGACGGGACCAGCCCGTGAGGACGCGGTTCGGCTTGTACACCAGCGGTGCCTCGCCGTGGATGATCGTGCCCAGACCGATGCCTTCGCCCAGCGGCTTCCACGCAGCTGCCGTTAGGGAAATCGAGGATTCGCAGAGCACCGACGTGCCGAACGGCGCGCACCACCTTCCTCCGGCCTCTGCCCTGGGGAAACAGGGTCAGGCGAGGCCCTTGAGGAGTTGGCGGGCCATGACGATGCGTTGGACCTGGTTGGTGCCTTCGTAGATCTGGGTGATCTTGGCGTCGCGCATCATGCGCTCGACGGGGTAGTCGTGGGTGTAGCCGTAGCCGCCGAGGAGTTGGACAGCGTCGGTGGTGACGGCCATGGCGACGTCGGAGGCGAAGCACTTGGCGGCGGCGCCGAAGTAGGTGAGGTTGGCGTCACCGCGCTCGGACTTGGCGGCGGCCGCGTAGGTGAGCTGGCGGGCGGCTTCGATCTTCATGCCCATGTCGGCGAGCATGAACTGCAGGCCCTGGAACTCGGCGATCGCCTTGCCGAACTGCTTGCGCTCCTTGACATAACCGAGGGCGTAGTCGAGCGCGCCCTGGGCAATACCGAGGGCCTGGGCGGCGATCGTGACCCGAGTGTGGTCCAGCGTGGCCATCGCCGTACTGAAGCCGGTGCCGGGGTCGCCGATCAGGCGGGCGGCCGGGATGCGGACGTTGTCGAGGTAGACCTCGCGGGTCGGCGAACCCTTGATGCCGAGCTTCTTCTCCGGGGCGCCGAAGGAGACGCCGTCGTCGGACTTCTCGACGACGAACGCCGAGATGCCCTTCGACCGGGCGTCCGGGTCGGTGACGGCGAAGACGGTGTAGTACTCACTGACGCCCGCGTTGGTGATCCAGCGCTTCACGCCGTTCAGCACGTAGTGATCGCCGTCGAGCACCGCGCGGGTCTTCATCGACACGGCGTCCGATCCGGCGTCGGGCTCCGACAGGCAGTACGAGAACATCGCGTCGCCGGCGGCCACCGGCGGCAGGTAGCGCTGCTTGACCTCGTCCGAGCCGGACAGCAGCAGCGGCAGCGAGCCGAGCTTGTTGACGGCCGGGACCAGCGAGGTCGCGGCGCAGGCCCGGGCGACCTCCTCGATCACGATCACCGTCGCGAGCGCATCCGCCCCGGCGCCGCCGTACTGCTCGGGGATGTGCGGGGCGTGGAAGTCCGAGGCCTTGAGCGCGTCGTACGACGCCTTCGGGAACTCGGCCAGCTCGTCCACATCGCCGGCGTTCGGGGCGACCTTGGCGTCGCAGACGTCGCGGACCGCCGCCCGGATCGCGTCGTGCTCCTCGGACAGCGCGTACAGGTCGAATGAGTTACTCACGAGTCACATGGTACGACGGATGCCGCCGTACGGGGAGTTGCCGGATGCACGAAGTGACGAACTCCGCACAGCGCGGAACCCCGTTGGCCATGAGCCGGTCACCGGGCGATAACCGCGATGGGTAGAGTCCCCGGCATGAGTGAAGCGACCTCCCGCCCGCTGCGGATCGCCGTGATCGGCACCAACTACCTCGGCGCGAACACCGCGGCCGGGATGGCCGAGTTCGGCTTCGACGTCGTCGGGGTCGAGATCGACGAACACCGGCTGAAGCTGCTGAACGACGGCAAGGCCCCGCTGTACGAGCCCGGCCTGGACCCGCTGCTGAAGAAGCACGTCGACTCCGGCCGGCTGCGGTTCACCAAGGACTACGCCGAGGTCGGCGACTGGGCCGATGTGTACTTCATCTGCGTCGGCACGCCGCAACTGGAAGGCAGCGAGGCCGCTGACCTGTCCCAGGTGCACTCGGTCGTCTCGATGCTCGCGCCGCTGCTGACGAAGCCGACGCTGGTGGTCGGCCGCTCGACGGTCCCGGTCGGTACGTCGAAGGTCGTCGAGGCGCGGTTCCACGCCGAGGCCCCGGCCGGGGTCGGTGTCGAGATCGCCTGGCAGCCGGAGTTCCTCCGTGAGGCGCACGGCGTCGACGACACACTGCACCCCGATCGGCTGGTCTTCGGCGTACAAACCTCAGCGGCAGAAGAGCGGCTGCGCGAGGTCTTCGCGACGCCGATCGGCGAGGGTACGCCGGTAGTCGTGTGCAACCTGCCGACCGCCGAACTGGTCAAGGGCGGCGCGAACGCCTTCCTGGCCACGAAGATCTCGTTCATCAACGCGCTGGCCGAGATGGCCGACGCGACCGGCGCCGACGTCACCCAGCTCGCCGACGCACTCGGCTACGACAAGCGGATCGGCCGCGGCATGCTGAACGCCGGCCCCGGGTACGGCGGCGGTTGCCTGCCGAAGGACCTGCGCGCGTTCATGCACCGCGCCGGTGAGCTCGGTGTCGAAGAGGTCATCACGCTGCTCCGCGAGGTCGACGACATCAACCAGCGGCGCCGCGCCAGCCTGGTCGACCTCGTCCACGAGGTCCTCGGCGGCGTCTGGATCGGCAAGAACGTGACCGTCCTCGGAGCCGCCTTCAAGGCCGGTACGGACGACGTCCGCGACTCACCCGCCCTCGACGTGGCCGGCCGGATCTCGCTGCACGGCGCCACCGTGACCGTCTACGACCCCGAAGCGATGGAGAACGCCCGCAAGGTGCGCCCGACGCTCCAGTACGCCGCCACCGCCGCCGAGGCTTGCGTCGGCGCCCACGCCGTACTGCACCTCACCGAGTGGCCCGAGTTCCGCGAACTCGACCCTGCTGCTCTCCGTGGCGCCGTCGAGAACCCCGTCATCGTCGACGCCCGCCTCCTCCTCGACGCCGCCAAGTGGCGCGCCGCCGGCTGGACCTACCGAGCCCCCGGCAAGCCCTAACCCCACTCCCCTCCCACCCATTTGATGGGCCCGCCCTCCACCCTGGCCGCGTCCCACCCCCATTTGATGGGTCAGCCCACCAGGTGGTGGGAGGGCCAACCGCATGCGACTAGCTCACCCACAACCAGATGGGTCAGCCCACCAAATGGGGCG
>NZ_JBHVWY010000005.1:360152-529795 GCF_042882005.1 Kribbella sp. NPDC058245 | reverse complement strand
CTCCCATTTGATGGGTCAGCCCACCAGGTGGTGGGAGGGCCAACCGCATGCGACTAGCTCACCCACAACCAGATGGGTCAGCCCACCAAATGGGGCGGGGGTGGGTCAGGAGACGGTGGCGGTGCGGATTACCCGGCGGCTGAGGGCGACTGTGCCGATGAGGGCTACGGCGATGCCGATGCCTAGGCAGACGCCGGTGATGCCGACGGACTGGTCGGAGATCCAGCCGAGGACTGGGTTCATCACGACCAGGGCGAGGCTCTGGCAGAGGACGATGACGGACTGCAGGCGGGACTGGTAGCCGCGTTCGACCGAGTTCATCAGTAGCGGCAGGACGTGGCCGGTGAAGGCGCCGACGCCGATACCGCTGATGATCGCGGCGGCGATGGTGAGCGGGATCGAGTCGACCTGCGACAGGCCGAAGTAGCCGATCGCGGCACCGAACAGGCCGAGCATCGCGACCACACCCGGCCGCTGGAACGCGCCGCGGATCAGGATCCGGAACGAGACCACGCCGACCCCGAGACTGCGGGTCGCGATCACCAGGCCGGCGGTCTTCGCGTCCCACTCGTGGTGACGTGCGAGCAGCGGCAGGACGAGTGAGTCCATCGGCATCAGGAGGCCCGCCGCGAGCGTCATCGTGATCAGCAGCGCGCGGGTCAGCGGCTTGCCGAAGGCGATTCGGAGGCCCTCGGCGATCGACTTGAAGATGCCTGCCTGGCTCGGCGGCGCGGCAGCGGTCGACGTCCGCAGGATCAGCAGTACGGCGATCATGATCGCGAACGTGATCGCGTCGAACGCGGCAGCCGCGGTGAGCCCGGACCAGGTGACGAGGACGCCACCAACCGCCGTACCGGTGACGGCGAAGATGACTCCCGTCACCTGGAAGCTGGCCAGCGCGCGCGGAACCTGCTCAGGCGGCACCAGCAGCCGCGGCATGGCGCGGGACGACGGCAGGAAGAACGCGTCGATCACACCGACGACCAGGGCCAGGCAGACCAGCAACCACACCGGCTCACCCGCCGCGAGCGTCGCCGGGACGAGCGCTGCGGTGACGACGAACATCGCCATACAGCTGATCAGCAGCACGCGCGGAGCGCCGAAGCGGTCGCCGATCGCGCCGCCGACCAGCAGCAGCGCAGCACGGGGTGCGGCGGCGAGCAGCAGGATCAGACCGGCCACACTGCCGCCGTGCTTGCTGGCCGACCAACCGATCGCGAACGTGATGGTCAGGTCGCCGAGCAGCGACACGGCAGCACCGAACAGCCAGATCCAGTAACGGACCGGGATGCGCTGCGTGTCCGAATCAGCGGGCGGAGTCACGATCGACGACCTTAGACGACAAATGGGTGGGACCTGACGACTACCCCACCAAGCCGGTGAAAAACCGACTAAAGCTCATGATTTACGGAGGTCTGCGGCCCCGTCACGCACGGTAGCACCCTTGGCCCGGGCCACCTCGGCCAACGACTCCTGGAACGCGATCATCTTGTCCCGCAGTTTCTCGTCCGACGCGGCCAGGATCCGGACCGCGAGCAACCCGGCGTTCTTCGCGTTCCCGATCGACACGGTCGCGACCGGAACCCCGGCCGGCATCTGCACGATCGACAGCAGCGAGTCCATTCCGTCGAGGTACTTCAACGGCACCGGTACGCCGATCACCGGCAACGGCGTGACCGACGCGAGCATGCCCGGCAGGTGCGCAGCGCCACCGGCACCGGCGATCAGCACCTTGAGCCCTCGCTCGTGTGCTGACCGTCCGTAGTCGATCATCTCGGTCGGCATCCGGTGCGCGGAGATCACGTCTGCCTCAAAGGGCACGTCGAACTCGACACACACCTCGGCGGCCGCCTTCATCGTCGGCCAGTCCGAGTCCGACCCCATCACGATCCCAATCACAGAAAGCTCCTACTCATCGATCGTGCCGGTCAGATAAGCCGCCGCATGCCGCGCGCGCTCCCGCGTCTCCTCCAACGAGGAGCCGTACGCCGTGACGTGGCCGACCTTGCGGCCCGGCTTCACCGACTTCCCGTAGAAGTGAACCTTCAGCTCCGGATCGCGCGCCATGCAGTGCAGCAACCCGCGATGCATGTCCTCGACGTCCCCGCCGAGTACGTTCACCATCACCGTGTACGGCGCTCGCGCAGCGGGCGACCCGAGCGGCAGATCCAGTACCGCGCGCAGGTGGTTCTCGAACTGCGACGTCACCGCGCCGTCGATCGACCAGTGCCCGGTGTTGTGCGGCCGCATCGCGAGCTCGTTCACCAGCAGCCGCCCGTCCCGCGCCTCGAACATCTCGACCGCGAGGATGCCGACCACGCCAAGCTCACCAGCGATCCGCAGCGCGGTCTGCTGAGCCTGAGCGGCCTTCTCCGGCGCCAGACCGGGGGCAGGAGCAGTGACCTCAACGCAGATCCCGTCACGCTGGACGGACTCGACGATCGGATACGCGACCGCCTGCCCGTGCGGCGAGCGCGCCACGATCGCAGAGAGTTCGCGAACGAAGTCGACCTTCTCCTCGGCCAGGATCGGTACGCCGCTGCCGAAGGCGACCGCGATCGCCTCGTCATCCGGCCCGTCGACGAACCAGACCCCCTTGCCGTCGTACCCGCCGCGCGTGGTCTTCAGGATGATCGGGAAGCCACCGACCCGCTTGGCGAAGTCAGCCACCTCAGCGGCCGACGCGACCACCTGATGCGCCGGCGACGGCGCGTCGAAGCTGTCGAGGCGGCTCCGCATCACCGCTTTGTCCTGCGCGTGCACGAGCGCATCCGGTCCCGGGAAAACCTTTACGTTCTCCGCCTCGAGCGCACGGAGCAGATCGGTCGGCACGTGCTCGTGGTCGAACGTGACCACGTCACACTCCGCGGCGAACCGCCGTACCGTCTCGGGGTCCTTGTAGTCGCCCACCGGCGCGTCCGCGACCGCCTGCGCGGCCGAAACCGTCGGTCCCTCGGCCAGCACGCGGAGCTGCACGCCGAGCGCGATCGCGGTCTCCTGCGTCATCCGGGCCAACTGCCCGCCGCCCACCATGCCGACCACCGGCGTGCCGACCGGCAACTCATCTCGCGAAAACTTCACGAACGGGAGCCTAATGTCCAGATATCACCAGCCGTACGGCGGCCACCTGGGCACGCGCACGATTTCAGCCGTGGACATGTCCCCGGGTACCGTGGGAGTGCCCCCCGCTGTTGCGGCTTGATCACAGAAAGTGCCGGAGACCGTTGAAGCTCGTCACCAAGTTGTACCGCCAGGTCGAGCACCTGGTGCACGAAGTGGCCAAGTTCGGTCTGGTCGGCCTGCTCGGTCTGGTCGTCGACCTGCCGATCTACAACTGGCTGGTCTTCGACAACCCTCTGGTGCTCGCTGACTCCGGCGAGGGCATGCTGCACCACAAGCCGCTGACCGCGAAGCTGATCTCGACCACGATCGCCACGGTCGCGACGTACTTCGGGAACCGGTACTGGACCTGGCGGCACCGCGAGCGCAGCGGCCTGCACCGTGAGTACGTGCTGTTCTTCGTGCTGAACGGCATCGGCCTGCTGATCGCCGCCGGCTGCCTCGCCTTCTCGCGCTACGTGCTCGACCAGCACAGCTGGCTGTCCGACAACATCGCCGCGAACTTCGTCGGCCTGGGCCTCGGCACGCTCTTCCGCTTCTGGTCGTACCGCAAGTTCGTCTTCAAGGAAGAGATCGCCCTCGACGAGATCGAGCACCCGCACACCCCGGTCACCACCGCCGACCTGGATCCGGACACCGGGGACCTACCGGTCGTTCGCTGACTCCGCGGGCTCGATCAGCGCGAACTGAGCGTTGATCAGGGCCAACTGCGCGGCCTCTGCCGCGTCGGGTGATTCACCGGCGGACATCCGCCGGATCGCCTCGTCGGTCACGGTGTTGATCACGACCACGATCGCGCCGGCCATGGTCCGCGCGGTCGGGTCGCCCGCGGGCGCGCCGCGCTCACTGGCCAGCAGTTCGGCCAGGGCCTTCTGCAGTTCGTCGGAGAACTCGCGTCGGCGTGCCCTGAGCGCGCTGCTCGCGGCCACGATGTCCCAGAACGCGGGCGCGGTCGGCAGGAAGCTCCCGAGCGGGTGCCGCTCGCGGGTCAGCGTGAGATAGAGGTCGCGGACGGCGGCGACCGCGCTCTGCCCGGTCGGCCGGGTCGAGATCGCCTCGACGACCAGCCCGATCAGATCGTCGTACCGGTCGAAGAGCAGGTCCTCCTTGCGCGCGAAGTAGTTGAAGACGGTCATCTTCGCCACTCCCGCGGCGCGCGCGACGTCGGCGACCGTCACCGCGTCGAACCCGTCGCGGGCGAACAACCCCGTCGCCACGTCCGCGATCGCCTGCCGGGTCTCGCGCTTCTTCCGCTCGCGCAGTCTCTCCACCACAGCCAGGACTGTACCCGACCCAAAAAGTGGACTCGGTCCAAAATTATGGCTACGCTCGAATCATGACAACTTCCCGTACGACGCGATCGGCCGACGGCACGCTGATCACGTCCGAGGTCACCGGCGGCGGGCCGGGTCTCGTGGTCGTGCCGGGCGGCGGGCGGGCCGCACAGCACTATCGCGAGCTGGCTGCCGCCTTGGCCGACGACTTCACCGTCCACGTGATGAATCGTCGCGGCCGAGGCGGCAGCGGTCCGCACGGACTGGACCACTCGATCGAGACGGAGTGTGCCGACCTGGCCGCGGTCGCGCAGGCTGCCGGCGCCGAGGTGGTCTTCGGCCACAGCTTCGGCGGTCTGGTCGTGCTTGAGTACGCACTGCGGACCCCGGAGCTGCGTGCGGTGGCGGCCTACGACCCGGCCGTCCCGCTGAACAACTCACTCCCGCTCGACTGGACGCCGAAGCTGGACCGTGCCTTGAGCAAACACCAGTACGTCAAGGCGATGGCGCTCACCGGCAAGCACCTCCAGATCGGCGGGCCGTTCGCGCTGCTGCCGATCTGGCTGAGCACATTAGTTGCCCAAGGCCTCTTTCGTGGCGAGGAAGCCCGCGCCGAACTGGCCGAGCTGATGCGCACCCTGCCGTACGACTTCCGTGTCGCCAAGGCCATGTCGTCGGACGGCGAGCGGTATCGCGCGATCTCTCAACCCACGCTGCTGTTGCACGGCGACCGCTCGCCCCGCTACCTGCAGGGCGGCTGCGCATTCTTGGAGCGCACGATCCCTCATGCCCAAGCACATGAGTTCAGCGGCGTAGGGCACAACGCACCGGACCTGCCGGGACCGGCCGCGGCCGAGGTCGCCGCATCCCTGCGGGACTTCCTCGTCCCAGCTGTCCGGTAGTAGACATCTGCTGGTACTGGCCACAGTTGTCGCTTGTGCGGTGTGTGCGGCCGGGAAATCCTTCAGGGCATCAGCAATTCGCCCCCTGGAAGGAACCCGCAGATGCGCAAGCACGCTGTGCGAGCCCTGACCATCGTTGCCGCAGGCGCCGCCCTGACCGGGATTGCTCTCCCGGCCTTCGCCTGGACCCACGTCGGCACCTATCCCTCCAAGTTCGCCTGCGTCGACGCAGGCCAGACCTACCAGCGTGAAGGCTGGGACTACAGCTGCCGCACCCGCCCCGCAGGCGACTGGCTGCTCTTCATTCAGTAGGCGCTGCATTCAGTAGGCGCTGCATCCAGTCGGCGCTGCTCCTGCAGCCAGGGCGGCGCCTTCGGAGCTCAGCGGTCGGAGCTGAAGATGGTGCCGCCCTCGCCGTCGTCGTCCGGCTTGGCCTTGCGGCGCATGTGTTCGGGCGGCTGCTCGTCGTCCAGGATGCCGTCGCCGGGCCGGCCCTCCGGGCCGCCGAAGAGCAGGTCGGACATCTGCAGGTGCACGTGCTCGACATGCGGTACGTCGGGCAGGACGACCTGGCCGCGTTCTCCGGCGGACTCGATGTTCAGCGTGCCGCAGCCGAGCATCCGGTCGACCAGGCCGTGCTCGTAGGAGACGTCGTTGATCCGCATCAGCGGGATGTCGCGGCCGGTGCGGGTGAGGATGCCGTGCCGGGTGATGAGCCGGCGGTTGGTCAGCGTGTAGGTGGAGAAGAACCAGTTCAGGAACGGCTTGGCGGCGAACGCCACCAGCAGCACCACGCCGACGGCCAGGATCGCGATCCGGGCCGGGGTCTGCATTCCGCCATCCGGAACGATCGCGGCCAGGAAACCGCCGCCACCGGCCACCACCAGGAGCAGGAACACCGGGAAGATCAGCGCCTTCCAGTGGGTCCGGGTGCTGACGACGACGTACTCGTCCTCGCCCAACAATTTCGCCGAGATCGCCATGGCCTCAGTCTCACAGTTCCGAGGGGCCGTTGTCCTGCTCCCTCGACACGATCAGGCAAAAGACAGAGCAAAACACTTCCCACATTGCATACAGGTACACAAGGATGCGATCCATGAGCATCTTGTCGATTCTCGATCGGGAGAACACGGTGGCTCCACCGGGATACAGCCGCTGGCTGATCCCGCCGGCCGCCCTCGCCGTCCACCTGTGTATCGGCCAGGCGTACGCGACCAGCGTCTACAAGACGTCGCTGGTGAAGCACTTCGATGCCAGCCTGACCTCGGTCGGCGTGGTCTTCAGTATCGCGATCGTGATGCTGGGCCTGTCCGCCGCGATCGGCGGTACCTGGGTCGAGCGCAGCGGGCCGCGCAAGGCCATGTTCGTGTCGGCCTGTTTCTGGGCCGCCGGATTCCTGGTCGGTGCCCTGGGCATCGGAACCGGCCAGCTCTGGCTGCTCTATCTCGGGTACGGCGTGATCGGCGGTATCGGACTGGGGATCGGGTACATCTCGCCGGTCTCGACGCTGATCAAGTGGTTCCCGGACCGGCCGGGACTGGCCACCGGACTGGCCATCATGGGCTTCGGCGGCGGCGCGCTGGTCGCGAGCCCGCTGTCGCGCCAACTGCTCAGCCTGTACGACTCCGGCTACAACCCGAACGACAGCAAGTCGCTCGCCGACGGCGGCTCGCTGGTCGCGCTGTTCGTGACGCTGGGCATCGGCTACTTCCTGATCATGATGTTCGGCGTCTTCAACATCCGCGTTCCTGCCGAGGGCTGGAAGCCGGACGGCTTCGACCCGTCCAAGGTGAAGCAGAAGGCCCTCGTCACCACGTCTTCGGTGTCGGCTGCCAACGCGATCAAGACGCCGCAGTTCTGGTGCCTGTGGGTCGTGCTGCTCTGCAACGTGACCGCGGGCATCGGCATCCTCGAGCAGGCCAGCCCGATGATCCAGGACTTCTTCCGTGGCGCGGACGGCAAGTCCACGGTCGCGGTGGCGGCCGCCGCGGGCTTCGTCGGCCTGTTGTCGATCTTCAACATGGCCGGCCGGTTCGCCTGGTCGACCACCTCCGACATCATCGGCCGCAAGCCGATCTACGCGATCTACCTCGGCGTCGGCATCGTCGCCTACTTCCTACTGGCCACGATCGGGCACAACAGCACCGCGGTGTTCGTGCTGCTCGCCGCGGTCATCCTGTCCTTCTACGGCGGCGGGTTCGCGACAGTCCCGGCGTACCTGCGAGATCTCTTCGGCACCTACCAGGTCGGCGCGATCCACGGCCGGCTGCTGACCGCGTGGTCGGTGGCGGGCGTGGCCGGTCCGCTCATCGTGAACGGCTTCCTCGACCGGGAGGGCAAGCCGGGCACGCTGACGGCCGACGCCTACCGGCCGGCGCTGTTCACGATGGTCGGTGTCCTGGCCGTCGGCTTCATCGCCAACCTGCTGATCCGGCCGGTCGCGGCGAAGTTCCACGAGAAGTCCGGCTCGACCGTGGAGGCAGCACAATGAACCAGACCCCACGCCTGGTGATCTCCTGGCTGCTGATCGCCGTACTGCTCGGCTACGGCATCATCCAGACCTTGATCACGGCCGCAAAGCTGTTCACTAACTAGTCCGAAGGTGTGTGACGTCCCCGGCGGCGAGTGTCCGCTCTCCGTCGGGGGTGTCCACGATCAGACGGCCGTCAGCGGCCAGGTCGCGCGCAGTCCCTTCCAGGAACGTGCCGTCCGGCAGTTCGACCCGGACTGCCCGGCCTAGCGTCGCAGACAGCTCCCGGTACTCCGGCAGCAGCGCAGTCGGGTCATCCAGCCAGCTCCTGTAGCGGGACTCGAGTTCACGCAGTACGGCGGCTGCCACGGTGACCCGATCCGTCGTGGCAGCGTTCTCCAACGCCAGCGAGGTCGCCACGGGATGCGGCTTCTCCGACTCGCGCAGAGTCACGTTCAACCCCATGCCGACAACGACCGCCGGTCCGTCGATCCGCTCGAGCAGGATGCCGGCCAGCTTGCGGTCCTCGACCAGTACGTCGTTCGGCCACTTCACCTGGGCTGGAATCTGCGCCACCTGCCGCACTGCCGCAGCCACCGCCAACGGCACCAGCAGACCGAGCCACGGCCACCGCTCCGGGTCCACCGCCGTCGGACGCAACAGTGCCGACATCAGCAGCGCAGAACGCGGCGGTGTCGTCCACGTCCGTCCCAGCCGACCTCGGCCCGCGGACTGGAACTCGGTGAGCACCACCAAGCCCTCAGCGGCACCATCAGCCGCAGCCTTGGCCACGTCTGCATTTGTCGACGGCGTGTCGTCCAGTACGTCGATCTTCGTCCACAGCGAACCGGGACGCACCAGCCGTCCACTCAGATAGCGTGCGTCGAGTGGCGGCCGTTCCAGGTCGCCGAACATCAGCCGGTGTTCTGCAGGCCGGCGGCAACACCCGAGACGGTCAGCAACAGCAACCGCCGGGTCCGGACGATCTGCTCCTCGCTGAGCGTGTCATCGGTGCGCAGCGTCCGGAGTGCCCGCAACTGCAGGTAGCTGAGCGCGTCGACGTACGGGTTGCGCAGCTCGACCGCACGGCCCAGCACGCGGCGCCCGGCGAGCAGTCGCTCCTGCTTGAGGATCTTGAGCACCCACTCGGTGGTGAGGGCGTGCTCGTCGAGCATCAGCTGGGTCAGGTCAGCCCGGTCGCCCAGCTCCAGGTAGCGGCCGAGGATGCGCCGGTCCGTCTTGGCCAGCGACATCTCGGCGTTCTCCAGCATCACCTGGAAGAGCGGCCAGTTCTGGTTCGCATCCTGCAGTACGGCGACGTCGTTGACCGCGGCCAGCGCCGAGCCGAGGCCGTACCAGCCGGGTGCGTTCACCCGCGCCTGCGACCAGGCGAACACCCACGGAATAGCCCGCAGGTCCTCGAGCGACGACACTGCGACGCCACGACGAGCCGGGCGGGAACCGAGCGGCAGCTGACCGAGCTCCTCCAGCGGAGTCACCCGGCCGAACCACTCGGCGAAGCCGTCCGCCTTGACCAGCCGGTGGTACGCCGTACGGGCCGCCTCATCGAGGGTCTTCTCCATGACGGCGAAGCGCTCGGCAGCCACGACTGCCCGCTCCTCGATCGCCGGAGTGGAGGCGAGCAGCGTTGCCGCGGTCACCTGCTCGATGTGCCGCTGGGCGATCGGTGCGTTGCCATAGCGAGCCGGAATCGCCTCGCCCTGCTCGGTCAGCTTGAAGCGACCGGCCACTGAGCCAGGGGCCTGAGCCAGCACTGCACGGTTCGCCGGGCCACCGCCACGGCCGAGTGCACCGCCGCGGCCATGGAACAGGGTCAGCCGGATCGCATTGCGCTGCGCCCACGCGGTGATCCGCGCCTGAGCGTCGTACAGGGCCAGGGTCGCCGAGACCGGGCCGACGTCCTTGGCGGAATCGGAGTAGCCGAGCATGACCTCGAAGCGCCGGTCGTTCGCCGTGAGGCGGTGCCGGACCCGGGTGAGCTGGATGGCGTTGTCGAGGACCTCTACCGAGTTCTGCAGGTCCTCACCGGTCTCGAACAGCGGTACGACGTCCAGCTCGATCGGACGGCCGTCGAGAGCCGCATCGGCCAGCTCGTAGACGGCTGCCAGGTCACCGGCGTTGCGCGTGAACGAAACGACGTACCGGCGGCACGCCTCGGGACCGAAGCGCTGCTGGATCTGTCCGATGACCCGCAGAGTCGCCAGAACCTCTTCGGTCTGGTCGGACAGCTCACCGGCGCCGAGCACCTCTTCGAGCGCCTTGGCGTGTACCGACGAGTGCTGACGGACCTCCAGCTCGGCCAGGTGGAAGCCGAACGAGTTCACCTGCCAGATGAGCTGCTGCAGATCGCCGTACGCCTGGCGGGGTGCACCTGCGCCGACCAGCGAGTCTTGAAGCACCTTGAGCTCGTGCAGGAAGTCAGCAGCGCGCGGGTAGCCGAAGTCGGCGTCACGGGAGCGCGTAGCGGCCAGGCGGCGCGCTGCGAGCAGCAGGAGCTGGCGGTGCGGCTCAGACGGCGACCGCTCCTCGATGTCGGTGATCAGCTCCGGGTTGACCGCCCGGGCGTCCTCCAGGATCCGCCGTACCGGCGCGGACGGCGGAGTGGTCGCCGCGTCCAGCGTCAGGGAACGGCCGAGCTTGTCGGTCGCCTGCTCGAGTGCGCGCAGGACGTGGTCGGCCTGGATCTGCATCGCCTCGCGGGTGATCGCCGCGGTGACGTTGGGGTTGCCGTCCCGGTCACCACCGATCCACGAACCGAGGCGGACGAACGGCGCCACCACGGGCTGACGCAGACCGGCGGCCTCACCGGCTAGGGCGTCGTCGAGCCGCCGGTAGACGTTGCCGACCACGTCGAAGAGAGTCTCCTCGAACACGGCCATCGCGGAGCGGACCTCGTCCAGGGGCGAGGGACGACTTTCGCGCAATTGCGCTGTCCGCCAGAGGATGTCGACCTGCTCGACCAGGCGGCGCCGGTTCTCGGCCAGCTCGCTGTCGCCGGCGCGCGGGTCGTGCCGCTCCTCGAGCAGCCCGGAGATCCGCCGGATCGTCGCCAGGATCGCGCGGCGACGGGCCTCGGTCGGGTGCGCGGTCAGCACCGGGCGGAACTCCAGCCCGGTCAGCAATGCACGCGCCTGCTGCTCACCGCTGTCGCGGGAGATCTGCTGGACGGCCTGGGCCAGCTCCGAGGTGACCAGGGCGTTGTCGCTCCGGTCGCGCTCGCGCAGCACGCGGGCGCGGTGCAGCTCCTCGCTCAGGTTCGTCAGGTGGAAGTAGCAGCTGAACGCGCGGGCCACGTCCTCGGACCGCTCGTGCGGCCAGGAGGCGACCAGCTGCTCGGCTGCCTCGCCGTCACCGGCGATGGTGAGCTCACGCAGCCTCTCGACATCGTTGAGCAGCGGCTGACCGGCGTACTCGACGAGCACTTTTCCGAGGATCTCACCCAGCAGACGAACGTCGGCCCGAAGCTCTTCGGGCACCTCGAACCGCGCGCGGGTACGGGTCTCACTACCGGTCTCGGTCACGTTCGCCCACCCTAGCGGGCGCGCCCAGCTCGCGCCCTGCCAAGTCCGCCAACTGGATGCCTATCGTGACCGTTTCTGACGCTACTTAACAGTAGGTCACCTAGAGGGGGTCTGGGAGTTCCGCGCCGTAGCGAGCAGGTGCCCGGTGCGGTAGCTCGGTGTGCTGGGGCGGAGGCCTCGATGTTTTTCCATCGTGGCCTTTGCACCAGTGCGGCGAGGTGCCGTGCCGGGTGCCGCGCAGTAGGCGTGGAGCTTCCAGACCCCCTCACACGTTGCCGAAACCGCCGCCGACGACCTGGGAGACCACCTTCGCCAGCTCAGCGGGGGTGCGGTCGGTGCCGTCGACAACAAGCATGCGGGCGGACGACTCGGTCATGCTCGCGAGCAACTCGGCCAGTACGGCGAGGTTGGCATCCGGGTCGGTGACACCCGGCAGGGATTTCAGCAGGGTCAGGCGGAGACCCTCGACCAGGAAGGCACGGGCGGCCCGGACCCGGTCGGCGACCACGGGAGCGGCGCCGTACTGGGCTCCGAAGACGATCCGCCAGGACTGCGGGTTCTCGGCGGCGGTGGTGAGGAAGGCGGTCAGGCCGTCAAGGACATGCTCCTCAGGCGTGCCGACGGTCGGGTCGGCCGGGAGCGCCGCGACGATCGAGATGACCAGGTGCTGCTCCTCGCGGGCCAGCAGCGCGAGCAGCAACTCGTCGCGGTTGGCGAAGGAGTCGTAGACGACCGGTTTGGTGACGCCGGCCGCGTCCGCCACCGACTGCATCGTCGTCCCGGCGAACCCGTTGGCGGAGAAGACCTCGAGGGCCGCGTCCAGCAACATCGGCCGTCGCCGCTCCGGCCCGAGATGCGCCGCCCGCCGGCGTTTGTCGGAGGGCTCGACCACTTGACAAAGCTATCAGATCACGCGAGATTCCTACGGTCCGGTAGGAACTGCCACGCGGGGGTGGTGATCGGGTGACCGATCGAGGTGGTGCCGGTTGGCTGGAAGCCGACGGGCTCGCGGGTATGGACGCGAGCGAGCTGGCCCGGCTGGTCGACCGGACATCGGAGCGGGAGCTTCGGCATCGACTCATCGGGGGAGTACGAGAGGTCGCGTTGCGCGAGATCTTTCGGCGGATGCCGGAGTACCTCCGGCCTGCCCGCGCGGCCGGGTTCGACGCCGTCGTCGCCTGGCACATCACGGGGGCGGGCGGGGTCGAGGACGTCGACGCCTTCTGGATCCGCGTCAGTGACGGCCGCTGCGAAGTCATCGACAACGCCGCCGAGCCCGACATCTCCATCCGCACCGACCCCGCCACGCTCCTCCGCGTGGTCACCGGCAACGAGGACCCCGTCAACGCCGTACTGAAACAGCGCCTCTCAGTCCGCGGCGACCTCGCTCTGGCCGCCCGCCTCACCAAAATCTTCGCCGTAGGCCCCCTCTAACGTCCGAAAAACCGCACGCCCGCCCTCCGGACCTTCGGACGTTGTGTGCGGCTGGCCGCTAACGTCCGAAAAACCGCACGCCCGCCCTCCGGACCTTCGGACGTTGTGTGCGGCTGGCCGCTAACGTCCGAAAGATCGGAGGGCCCGTCTCCGGATGTTCGGACGTTAGCGAGTGGGAGGGGCTCGTTGCGGCCGATGTCACAGGCAGGGGGGCGTACTGGCGCGTAGGCTGCCGCTCATGGGAGAGACGGTGAACATCCACACCACCGCCGGCAAGATCGCGGACCTCGAGCAGCGGCTCGACGACGCGGTGCATGCGGGGTCGGAGCGCGCGGTGGAGAAGCAGCACGCGCGCGGCAAGAAGACGGCCCGGGAGCGGATCGCGCTGCTGCTCGACGAGGGCTCCTTCGCCGAGCTCGACGAGTTCGCGCGGCACCGCTCGACCAGCTTCGGGCTGGAGGCCAACCGCCCGTACGGCGATGGCGTGGTGACCGGATACGGGACCATCGACGGCCGTCAGGTCTGCGTGTTCGCCCAGGACTTCACCGTCTTCGGCGGCAGCCTCGGTGAGGTCTTCGGCGAGAAGATCGTCAAGGTGATGGATCTGGCGATGAAGATCGGCTGCCCGCTGATCGGCATCAATGACTCCGGCGGCGCCCGGATCCAGGAGGGCGTCGTCAGCCTCGGCCTGTACGGCGAGATCTTCCGCCGCAACGTCCGCGCCTCCGGCGTGATCCCGCAGATCTCCCTGATCATGGGCCCGTGCGCGGGCGGCGCGGTGTACTCCCCCGCCGTCACCGACTTCACGGTCATGGTCGACGAGTCGTCGTACATGTTCATCACCGGCCCGGACGTGATCAAGACCGTCACCGGCGAGGACGTCACCCAGGAGGAGCTCGGCGGCGCCCGGACGCACAACACCAAGTCCGGCAACGCGCACTACCTCGGCAGTGACGAGGAGGACGCGATCGAGTGGGTCAAGAGCCTCGTCGCGCACCTCCCGCAGAACAACCTCGAGGACCCGCCGACGTACGACGCCCCGGCCGATCTGGAGCCGGACGAGACCGATCTCGCGCTGAACACGCTGATCCCGGACTCGCCGAACCAGCCCTACGACATGCACACCGTGATCGAGACGGTCGTCGACGACGGCGACTTCCTCGAGGTGCAGACGCTCTTCGCGCCGAACATCATCGTCGGCTTCGGCCGCGTCGAGGGCCGCCCGGTCGGCGTCGTCGCGAACCAGCCGATGCAGTTCGCCGGCACCCTCGACATCGACGCCTCCGAGAAGGCCGCCCGCTTCGTCCGTACCTGCGACGCGTTCAACCTGCCGATCCTGACCTTCGTCGACGTACCCGGCTTCCTGCCCGGCACCGACCAGGAGTGGAACGGCATCATCCGCCGCGGCGCCAAACTGCTCTACGCGTACGCCGAGGCGACCGTCCCGATGATCACCGTCATCACCCGCAAGGCCTACGGCGGCGCGTACGACGTGATGGGTTCCAAGCACCTCGGCGCCGACCTCAACCTCGCCTGGCCGACCGCCCAGATCGCCGTCATGGGTGCACAGGGCGCCGTCGGCCTCCTCTACCGTCGCGAACTCGCCGGCGCCGAGGACCCCGAGGCCCGCCGTCAGGAGCTCATCACCGAGTACGAGGACCAGCTCGCGAACCCGTACGTCGCCGCCGAGCGCGGGTACGTGGACGCGGTCGTCAAGCCCAGCGAGACCCGCGCCGAGATCGTCCGCGGCCTCCGGCTGCTCCGCACCAAGCGCGACACCCTCCCGCCCAAGAAGCACGGCAACATCCCGCTCTGATCGGAGACCCTCGATGAACCTGCAGATCCTCAAGGGCGACCCGACCCCCGAAGAACTCGCCGCCCTCGTCACTGTCCTGGCCGCCCGCCCCACCACCTCCGAGCCGCCCGCCGAGACGGGCCGCGCCAGCAACTGGGCGACGTACTGGCGGAACGCGCGCCAGCCCTTCCACCCCGGCCCCGGCCAGTGGCGCGCCTCCGCGCACCCGTGATTCTGCGGTAGCCGTCGGCGTCATCGCCCAGAGGTTGACGGCAGGTGCGAGGCGGAGGACTTTGGGGACTGGCCTGAGGTTCATCGAGGGGGATTGTCATGGGGCGGATGCGTGCGCTGGTTTCGCTGCCAGTGGTGACGTTGGTGGCGCTGGTGCCGATCGGGGCCTCAGCCTGGGCAGGCGGTCCGCCTTCCAGCGGTCAGATCGTGTTCAGTCGCTACGATCCCGCGAGCGGTGAACCGCACATCGTGATCGCCGACCCGAGCGGCAGGCACGAGCGTGGCCTTGCACTACCGCTGCCCTCCGACAATCCGATCTGGTCGCCCGACGGGTCCCGGATCCTGGTCTTCGCCTTCCCGCCCGACGGGCCGCCACGGCCCGCGACGGTCCGCCCCGACGGCTCCGGGTTCAGACTTCTCAAGGTTCCAGCACTGCCGCAGGACGCCGACGTCCGCTGCACCGCCTGGTCACGACGGGGCAAGCTCCTGTGCCAGGTCGGCCGTGCAGCCGGCGGCGACCCGGCCCTGAACGGCATCTACACGATCCGTGCGTCGGACGGCGGCGAGGTCCGGCGGCTGACCACCAACCCCTACCCGCCCAGCGGCGACTTCGGAGGCGGGGACATCCCCGGCGACTTCTCCCCGGACGGCAGCCGGTTCGTCTTCATGCGAGCGAAACCAGGCCCGGAACCGACACCGGACATTGGCCAGAGCGGCGCCTTGTTCGTCGCCAACAGCGATGGCACTGGCCTGCGCCAGATCACCGACTACGGTCTGCCCAACTCACACGACAACGGCCTGGCGCACTGGTCGCCGAACGGACAAACCCTCGTGTTCGCCGGTGAACAGGGCGAACTGCTCCTCGCCAAGCCGGACGGGACCCACCTCACCCGGATCCATCTCCAAGTCGAAGGAGACGCCTTCGCCTTCACCCCCGGCTGGTCGCCCAGCGGTGGTCGCGTCGTCTTCAGCCTCTTCCTCCGGCAGTCCGGGCAGGAAGACATCTACACCGCCGACCTTCACGGCGGCCACCTGGCGCAGGTGACGAAGACGCCCGAACCCGAGGACTTCGCCAACTGGACGGGCCACCGCTAGGTACGCCAGAGCACGGCGTCCAGAAACTCTTCGGCGGCAGTCGCCACCTGACCGAGTACGGCGGTCGAGGCGGCCAGCGGGCCCGGCACATACATGCCGTGGTCAGCGTCGTCGACCTCCAACACGTACGGCGTGAGCTCTCGCGCAAGAGCCGAGTTCCACAGCGAGTCGGCCGTGCCGCCCACCAGCAGGAACGGCGCGGTCGACCGACGCAGGGCGCTGACTACCCAGTCGCTGGTCAGCACTGGCGTCAGCCAGATCGCAGGGAGCCCTAGTTCGGCGGTGAGGGTGGCTGCATGGGTTCCGAGGGACTTACCAATCAGCAGCGTGTTCGACGGCTCGGCCGAGCGAACCGAAGGCACCGCGCGCTCGACCTGATCCAGCACCCACGGCCCGAACTCCTCGGGCCGGAGGGTGAGCAGATGATCGCGATCGTTCCACGACACGGGCGTCACGGTGGCGTCGCGTCGCTCGGCGGCGTCGGCACAAAACATCAGCAGGGGTGCGAAGGGCCCGAACTGGCCGCCGGGCACGATGATCGCCTCACGTGAACTCATCCGCCCACACTGGCACAATCGCTCGTATGGCCAAATACGAGGTCAATGACAGTGCGGTCGAGTTTGCGCGGAAGCTGATCGACTCGCGGCAGTATGTGCTGGACAGCGACTGGGGCTCGGTGCAGCCGCATGCGGATGCCCAGAACGCCTTTCTGGACAAGCATTCCTGGGCCGACTACTCCGCTTGGCACCTCGGTCTCACCGATGGAGCGAACGACGAGACCAAGGCGCGCTACGCCTTCGTGTACGGCGATCTGCGCCGCATCCACCGCTCCGGCCTGATCGCGTGCGTCTACCGAGCCTCGGAATGGCGCCACAAGCAGGTGGAGTTGGCCGCGCACGACCTGCTCCAACTGCTGGACGCCAAAGCCGGGATCAAGTGAGCCGGAAGCGCACCAACGGATAGATCGGCGCCGCGCCGGCCGTCCGCACAGGGCCGGGGAAGGTGGTTGCTCCGTCCAGGACCAGACCGTGTACGGCGGCCTCGGCGACCAGGCGGGTGAGTGAGTCCTGGGCGCGCGACGAATTCGGTTCGCGGCCCTCGGCGTACCGGGTGGCGTCGTTCTTCTCGGTGGTGGTGAGGAAGACGCCGCCGGGGCGGAGGACGCGGGCGACCTCGGCGAAGATCGGGGCGCTGTCGTAGAGCAGGTGCAGCAGCCAGATCGCGATGACAGCATCGGTACGGCGGTCTGCTACGGGGAGCCGGGTTGCGTCGGCGGCCGCGATGTGACCGGGCAGCCGGACCTTCGCGTGCTGCAGCATCGCCGTGGAGAGGTCGAACCCGTGGACGAGGTTGCCTAGAGCAACCAACTCGGCGCCGACGCTGCCGGTACCGACGGCCAGCTCGAGCACGCGACTCGATCCCTCCGGCAGCAGCTCTTGAACCGCCTGCGCCGCGGCTTGGGCTCTTTGCGTCCCGCCGCGGGTGTCATCGTACCGAGCCGCCTCAGACTCGTTGTATTCAAGGCGATTCTTGGGCGGTGCCCAGAGCGCCGGCCACGCGATGCCCACCTTGGCGAGCATGGTGCGCAGCAAGGGCAATGAGAGGCCGACCACGTTGTGATAGTCGCCCTCGATGCCCGTCACGAAGGGCCCGCCGAAGCCGTCGACGGTGAACGAGCCGGCGACCACGAGCGGTTCGCCGGTGGCGACGTACGCGTCGATCTCCTCGTCGGTCAGGTCGGCGAAGAAGACCTTCGTCGAGGCCAGCTCACGCTGCTCCGTCTTCGACTCGGTGTCGAACAGGCAGTGCCCCGTGTGCAGTACGCCGGTCTGCCCGCGCATGGACCGCAGTCGCTCGCGCGCGACCTCCGGCGTACCGGGTTTGCCGTAGGCGACGCCGTCGATCTCCAGCACCGAGTCGCAACCGAGCACGGTCGCGTGGTCGTCGAGCTCAGCCACGACGGCCCGCGCCTTCAAGACCGCGAGCAGCCGGGCGAGCTCGCCCGGGCTCTCGGCGGTCACGTTGTCCTCGTCGACGCCGGAGACGATCACCTCCGGCTCGACGCCGGCGCTCCGCAACGTCTGCAGCCGCGCCGGCGACTGCGATGCGAGTACGAACCTCACAGCTTGGCCAGCGCCCGGCGCAGCGGGTCGAGACCGATCGACCCGAGGTTGAGCGCGTCGGAGTGGAACTGACGCAGGTCGAACGCGGATCCCTTGCGCTGCTTGGCCTCCTCGCGCGCCTGCAGCCAGAACCGCTCGCCCACCTTGTACGACGGCGCCTGGCCCGGCCACCCGAGGTACCGGTTCAGCTCGGCCTTCAGGAACTCGCTCTCCAGACCGCTGTGCGCGGTCAGGAACTCGAGCCCCATCTCGGCGTTCCAGCGCTCGCCCGGCCGCCAGCCGAACGGGTTGTCGCGCGGGACCTCCAGCTCGAGGTGCATGCCGATGTCGACGATCACGCGCGCGGCCCGGAAGCCCTGCGCGTCCAGCATGCCGAAACGGGCACCCGGGTCGTCCAGGTAACCGAGCTCCTCCATCAGGCGCTCGGCGTACAGGGCCCAGCCTTCGCCGTGACCCGAGACCCAGCAGGCGATCCGCTGCCAGCGGTTCAGCAGGTCGGTGCGCAGGATCGTCTGCGCGACCTGAAGGTGATGCCCGGGAACGCCCTCGTGGTAGACGGTGGTGACCTCACGCCAGGTGGCGAAGTCCTCGACGCCCTCCGGCACGGCCCACCACATCCGGCCCGGGCGGGTGGTCAGGTCCTCACTCGGCTGGGTGTAGTAGATCGCCCCGTCCGAGGTCGGCGCGATCATGCACTCCAGGGTCCGGATCGACTCCGGGATGTCGAAGTGCTTGCCGGCCAGCTCCGTCACCGCGGTGTCGGACATCTGCTGCATCCAGTCGCGGAAGGCTTCCTTGCCGTGGATCTTGCGGGCCGGGTCGGCGTCGAGCAGTGCGGCCGTCGCCTGGATGTTGCGGTCGCCACCGTTCAGCTCGGCGGCGATCTTCGCCATCTCGCCCTCGATGCGGGCCAGCTCGGCCCAGCCCCAGGCATAGGTCTCGTCGAGGTCGACGGTGGCGCCGAGGAAGTTCCGCGAGGCGAGCTGGTAGACCTCACGGCCGCACGCGTCCCGCTCCGATGCCTTGGGCGCCACCTCGGTGCTCAGCCAGGAGCCGAACTCCGCGTACGCCTTCCGGGCCGCCTCCGCGGCCGCGATCACGCTGTTCTTGACCGGGCTCTCCGGGGCCTGGTTCGCGAGCCCGCCGAAGAAGTCGTCGCCGGACGGGTCGGTCCAGGTCTTGATCTTGCCGGCGATGTCGAGCACCTGGCGGCGCGCCGAGACCCGGCCCTGACCAGCCTGGTCGAGCAGGGTCTCGCGGTACCCGTCGAGCGCCGTACCGACGAGGTTGAGCCGGATCGCGATCCGCTCCCAGTCGTCGTTGCTCGCGGTCGGCATCAGGTCGAAGACCTGCCGGATGTTCGCCGGGACCGACGAGATCGCGTTCAGCTGGTGCTGCGGGACACCCGCCTCGTACGTCTCCTGCTCGAGGCCGAGCCGCTCGACGAACGCGTCCTTGGCGACCTCCTCGCGCGGGCTGGCCGGCTCGATCGCGGTGGCCTGGGCCAGCGTCCGCCGGGTCAGCGCGAGGACGGCGTCGAAACCGGCCGGGGTGTAGTCCGGCAATTCGTGGTCGTGGCCCTCGATACCGAAGTACGTCGCCTCGATCGGATTCAGGGCGATGAGTTCCTCGAGGTAGCTCTCGGAGAGCTTGTCGATCGGGCTGTCCGTCGCATCAGTCACACGCCCGACCTTACCTCGGGGCGCGGCCCCGATCCTGCCGATTTTCGCCCAGTCGATTCACTCGGTCGTGAAGTTCGGGCGGGGCCACCTGGCGCCAGGAATCCAGCAGGATGTCGCGCAGCTCGGCGTCGTCCTCGAGCACGGCGAGGCGGGCCCGAACCCAGTTCGAACCCGCCTCGTGCCGTGGTACCCAGAACTTGTCCGGCTCGGCCAGGATCAGCTCGTCCCGCTCCAGCCGCGGACACCGCACCGCGAACGACGTCTGGTCGTCCGGCACCGTCACGAACATCCGCCCGGCCACGTCGAACGTCGGATGCCCCCACCGCTGCTTCTCCCGGGTCTCCGGGAGAGACAGCGCGATCCGTCGTACGTCGTCAGCGTCCAGCACGCCGCCCACCTTAGAGTCAGGCGCCGACAGCTTTGCGGCGACCGGGGAGCAGCAGGCTGACGACCGCGCCGACCGCGACCACGGCCGCTCCCGTCCAGACCGCGGGAACCAGGCCGTCGACGTACCGGTCGGGCGTGTTGTAGTCGCCGGCCGAAGCGAAGACAGAGACCAGTACGGCGATGCCCATCGCCACGCCGATTTCGCGGATCGTGCTGTTCGCGCCGGAGGCAACCCCGCGGTCCGCATCGGTCATCTCGGCCATCATCACGCTCGCCAGCGGGGCGAAGGTGAGCCCCATCCCGACTCCACCCAGGACGAACGGGATGACGAGCTCGCCGAACGTGACGCCGGCCGTGGTGACGAGCGCCATCCAGCTCAGCCCGACCACCAGCAGCACTTGACCGGTTGCGACCAGCACCCGCGCGCCGACCCGGTCGACGATCAGTCCGGCGATCGGTGCGACCACCATCGGCGCCATCGTCCACGGCATCGTGCGGAGGCCGGACTCGAGCGGGCTGTAGCCCTGCACGACCTGGAAGAACTGCGCCAGCAGGAAGACCGATCCGAACACACCGAGCGAGAAGGTGAACCAGACCACGTTCACCACGCTGAACGCGCGGATCTTGTAAAGCCGCAGCGGCAGCATCGGCGTGGGCGTGCGCCGTTCCCAGCCGACGAACGCGGCCAGCAGGACCACACCGGCGATCAGGGACCCGAGCACCCCGGCCGACGTCCAGCCGTCGTCGGCGCCGTTCACCACACCCCAGACGATCGCCAGTACGCCGACGCTCGACAGCGCCAGCCCGAGCAGGTCGAGCCGCTGCTTGATCCCGTGCGACTCCTTCAGAACCCGGGCAGCCAGTACGACGGCGACGACGCCGATCGGCACGTTCAGCCAGAAGATCCACTGCCAGTTGAGGCCGTCGACGACAGCTCCACCGACGACCGGACCGACCGCCACACCGAGCCCGGAGATTCCGCCCCAGATACCGATGGCCGCGCTGCGCTGCCGCTCGGGCACCGCACCGGCCAGCAGGGTCAGTGCCAACGGCATGACCGCGGCCCCACCCACACCCTGGATCGCGCGGGCGGTGATCAGCATCCACGGCTCGGTCACCAGCGCACAGGCTGCCGATGCCAGTGTGAACAGCGCGATCCCGGCCAGGAACAACCGGCGACGGCCGAGGCGGTCGCCGAGCGCGGACGCGGTCAGCAAGAGCGCGGCGAAGGACAGTGTGTAGGCATTGATGAACCACTGCAGGTCGGTCAGGGATGCGTTCAGCTCGGTCTTGATCACCGGCAGCGCGTTCGTCACGACCAGGTTGTCCAGCGTGACCATGAAGGTCGGGATTCCGACTGCGGCCAGGACCGCGCCCAGCCCACGGCTCCGGGCCGGCGCTCCAGCGGCCGGTACCTGCTCATCGAGAGCGGTCGACGTCATCGTTCACTCCTAGTTGTAATTCACTGATAACAAGCTCGGTCACCAAAGTATGCATCGACTGATAACTTGTCAACCCATCCCAGCGTCCGAAGATCCGCAGTGCGTGGTCGGCGTGTTTTCGGACGTTGCGAGAGGGGTCAGTTCCGCCTGGCGGGAATTTGCCTTAGGGGTGTTGGTAAGCGCTTGCCAAGGCGTGGGGAGCCCCGCATGATGGCCTCCTGTTCCGCCATCAGGCAGTCCTTCCGCCCAAGAGACAGGTACTCGATGACGAACCTCTTCAGCCGCCGCAGCGTGCTCGGAGCCAGTGGAGCCGCCCTCGGCGCGGCCGCCCTCGGCTCCCTCGGCTTGAGCCAGGCCGCCGCGACACCCACCGGCCGGCTCTGGCAGTCCGAGCGGGTCCGGTACGACGCGAAGTACCGGCTGGTCTACACGGCCGACGCCGAGGGGAACCGGATCCCCGACTTCAGCCACGCGGGCTACAAGAACGGCGACAGCCCGATCCCGCACGTGCGCACCGTGCAGAGGGTCGCCCCGATCGAGGGCGACAACACCGCGCACCTGCAGGCCGCGATCGACGAGGTCGGCCTGCGCACCCCGGACCGGAACGGCGTCCGCGGCGCGCTACTGCTTGCTCCCGGCAACTATCCGGTCGCCGGCACGCTGCGGGTGAACAAGTCCGGCGTCGTACTGCGCGGATCCGGCGACGGGGCCGACCCGACCCGGAACACCGTGATCCTGGCGACCGGCAACACCCCGGTCGCGCGCGATGTCGTCGTACTGGGTGGGTCTGTCAGTACCGGCTGGCGCGGCGAGGTCGCCAGCACGCGGACCGACATCACCAGCGACTGGGTCCAGGTCGGGTCGCGGTCGTTCGAGGTCGCCGACGCGAGTGCGCTGAAGCGTGGCGACAACATCATCCTGATCCACCCGTGCACCGAAGCCTGGCTGACCTCGGTCGACCACGGCGGTACGGCGACCGACGAGGGCTGGACCGTCGACAGTCAGCCGATCACGTACAACCGCTTCATCCGGTCGATCCGCGGCAACACCGTGTCCGTCGACGTACCGATCTTCGAGCACCTGCGGCGCGCGCGATCGCAGTCCTATCTGTACGTCTGGGACCGCGCCGGCCTGGTGACCGGCGTCGGTGTCGAGAGTCTGCGGATCGACATCCAGTTCGCGGGTGACCCCGATGTCGACGAGGCGCACGCCTGGGTCGGCGTGAAGGTTCGCCAGGTCGAGGACGCGTGGGTGCGGGACAGCACCTTCCTGCACTTCGCGAAGGCCGGCATCGAGACTACCGAGGCCACCCGGGTCACCGTCCGGAACTGCCGCGCGCTGGATCCGGCCTCGGTCATCACCGGCGGGCTGCGCTACAACTTCAACTGCGAGTCGTTCTCACAGCAAGTGCTGTTCGTGGACTGCTATGCCAGCAAGGCGCGGCACGCCTTCATCTCGAACGGCGCCAGCAGCGCCTCGGGCATCGTCTTCCTCCGCGGTACGTCGGAAGGCGCGCTCGCCTCGAGTGAGGGTCACCGCCGGTGGAGTCAGGGCCTCCTGTGGGACAACTACCGCGACATCGACCCGATGGTCGATCTCACGCTGGGCATCTACAACCGTGGTGACTACGGCACCGGCCACGGCTGGGCGACTTCACACTCGGTCGGCTGGAACTGCGACACCGGGACGGCCAAACTCGTCGTACAGAAGCCGCCGACCGCCCAGAACTACGCGATCGGCTGCCACGGCGTGATCACTGGGGACGGGCCGTTCACCCAGCCCGCGGGCTACATCGAGGGGCCGAACCGGTCGGGTCTCGTGCCCTCATCGCTCTACCAGGCGCAGTACCTGGATCGGCACCACTGAGGGTTTGTATGCATCGACTGATAACATAGTCGTTGGGGTGACCGAGCCAGTTGACGGAGGACCGGATGACGAAGGTACGGCTGACCGCCGCCGAACGCGGCGAGGAGGTGCTGCAGGCCGCTGTCCAGGCCTTCGGCGCCTCCGGCTACGAAGGCACCAAGACCGACGAGATCGCCCGCCTCGCCGGCGTCTCCCAGCCCTACGTCATCCGGTTGTTCGGCACCAAGCAAGAGCTCTTCCTGGCTTCGGTCCGGTACGTCTGCGCCCGGGTCGAGCAGGTCTTCCGCGAGGCGGCCGCCGAGGCCCCCGACCTGGCCCACCTCGCTCGCGGCTACGAGCAGATGTCCGAGGAGCGTGAACTCCTGCTCGTCCTCCTCCAAGGCTTCTCCGCCAGCGCCAACCCCGCCATCGGCGAGTGCACCCGCGAAGGCTTCGGCAGCATCTATCGGCTGATCCGCGAACTCACTGGCGCGACCGCCGTCGAGGCCCGCGAGTTCCTCAGCACCGGCATGCTCCTCACCGTCCTGACCGCCATGCAGGTCATGGGCCCTGATGCCCGTCCTGCCGCCTGGGCCGACGAACTCAAAGCCACCTTCACCGTCAACACCGACTAACAGGCACTCCGCGATTCATTCGCGGCCGAGCCGTTGGCCGGCGGCGAACCAGACGGTGATCGTGGCCAGCACGAGGGCGCCAACCGTCACAAGCAGGGAGCCCGGTACGTCGGCGCCTTGCACCAAGGCCGCGGCCAGCGCGATGACCGGTGCGAGGAGCACCGCGATCCCGCCCGGCAGAACCCAGCGGCGCAGGGCTCGTCGCTCGATTCGCACGTACGACGGGAGTTGCGCGGCGAAGGCAGTGGCCAGGTGCACGACCACCAGCGCGATCGCGGTCACCACCAGGCCCCAGCTGATCTCGGCCGGTGCCCGAATCACCCAGCCGACGGTCACCGTCAGCAGAAACATCACGCCCGCCAGCGAGTCGGGTACCACGACAGTTGCTATGAGCAACGGAATGGCCAGGATCAGCACGAGGTCGAGCTGATCCCAGGGGGCCACGGTCGGTACGACGATCGCTACCGCGCCGGCCAGCGCGATGACGGCCCGAGCGACCAGCACCCCGCGGCCGGTGTCTCGCAACTGGGCCAGCCACAAGGTCAATCGTTCCGCGGCGGTCATGAGCGCATCCTGGGGGCTGAGGCCAGGCGGGCTGCGTCGCGGAGGACTTCGTCGAGAGTGCCGGAGCCTCGCCAGGGGACGGTGGGAACGCCGAGGTCGCCGAGACGGTCCAGTTCGCGACGGCGTTCGAGGAGGCGGAGACGCCAAGCCAGGGGCCACGCCCGGTGGTCGTGTTCGTCGAGGTCGATCAGGGAATCGATGTCGGGTGGCAGCGTGTCGACGGCAATAACTGTGCAGCCGGAGTGCACGAGGGTGACCACATAGCCGAGAACTACCTGGCGGAGTAGCGGGCTCAGCACCAGGACGAGGCTGTCGGACTTGATCCGGTTCCGCTGGGCCAGCTGGTCCTGGTCGGGCTGACGTCCTCGGCGGTCAGCGTGCACGAGCGCGTCGAGGATGCGTCGCAGATGCCCGCGCCCGCTGCCGGAGCGAACCCCGCGCACCAGGTTGCCGGTGTCGACCAGCCGAACCCGGTCGCCGTGCCGCAGGTAGTGCTCGGCGATCGACGCGGCGGCGCGAACTCCGGTGTCGAGACTGCTCGACCGGCCGTCGATCCCTTCACTGATCCCGATCTCGCCGCCGGTATCGAGCAGGATCACCACCTCGGTATCGCGATCCGACCAGGTCGAGGTGACATGCAGCTCGCGGGTCCGCGCGGAGACCGACCAGTTGATCCGCCGCAGGCGGTCACCGGTCCGGAACGGCCGCACTCCCGCCAGCTCGGTCCCCTCACCCGGACGCCGTGAACGATGCAACCCGACCAGCCCAGCCGGCCGCGGCATCGCGTCCACCGCCTCGAAACCTTCTCGCAACGGCAACGTCGTCACCGCCAACGCTTTCGCAGATGTCACCTGTATGCGATACGACCCCAGCACGGACGTAGCCACCACGGTCGGCCGCTCCAACGCCCGCAACCCCCAGCGCTTGGACCGAACCCCGACCTCCAGCTCCACCGCGTCCGGTACGTCGTCTCCCTCGCTCGCCTGTGGTCGCACCGGCTCCGCAACGGCAGCCTGGCGCGGTGCGTAGTCGAACCACTTCGACCGCGGCAGCGCCGCGACGATCAGGTCGATCTCCGGATCCACCGTCGACGGCACGTGCATCCGGTACGTCGTCGCCTGGCCCTCGAATAGCACATCCGCATCGAGCTCGGTATGCACCTCGGGCTCCGCGCGTGGCCGGAAGAACCGGCCCCACACCGCCACGAAGGCCAACGGCAGCCCAAGCACGGCAGCGTCCGGCCGGCGCGCCAGCACGGCGATGACGAGCATCGCCGCCGCGACCACGAGCACCCGGACATGCGCATGCGTCGGCTGCCACCTCATAATCTGGCCCCGCATGGCCTGGCTCCCGCGGACATGGCGCGTCTCAACGACCAGTGCCGGCAACGGTGGGCGGTGTCGGCACGGCACCGAGCACGGATCTGACCACCGTCGCTCCGGTCACGTCATGCAGCCACAACTCCGGCCGAACCGTGATCCGGTGCGCCAGCGCAGGCACCGCGACCGCCTTCACATCCTCCGGTACGACGTAGTCGCGTCCTTTGATCACCGCGTACGCCCGAGCGGTCAGCAGCAGCGCCAGCGAACCACGCGGCGACGCACCGACCAGCACCTGCGAATCCCGCCGAGTCGCCGAGGCGAGATCAACGCAGTACTGCCCGACCGTGTCGTCGACCGTCACGGTCTCGACCGCTTGCTGAGCCGCGAGCAGACCGGCCGCATCGGTGACCGCCTCGACCTTCTGGTCCTCGCTCCGGCGGCTCATCCGGCGGCGCAGCACCTCCCACTCCTCGGCCGCGGTCGGGTAGCCGAACCCGATCCGCAGCATGAAGCGGTCGAGCTGTGCCTCGGGCAACGGATAGGTGCCCTCGTACTCCACCGGGTTCGCGGTGGCGAGCACGTGGAACGGGACCGGCAGCGGGAAGGTCTGACCCTCGACCGTCACCTGGTGCTCCTGCATCGACTCCAGCAGCGCGGCCTGCGTCTTCGGCGGCGTCCGGTTGATCTCGTCGGCCAGCAGCAGCCCGGTGAAGATCGGCCCCGGCCGGAAGACGAACTCCGAGTTCTTCTGGTCGTAGACGAACGCACCGGTCACGTCGGACGGCAGCAGGTCCGGCGTGAACTGCACCCGCCGGAACTCCAGTCCGAGCGCCTGGGCGAACGACCGCGCCGCGAGCGTCTTCGCCAGTCCCGGGTAGTCCTCGAGCAGCACGTGCCCGCCGGCCAGGATTCCCGCGAGGACCAGCTCGAGCGCCTCGCCCTTACCGACGACGGCCTGGCCGACCCGCTCCAGCACCCGCCGGCTCAGGTCGGAGACCTCCGCCAGCCCGAGGCCCGCACTCGGGGTCAGGACGTCGGCGGTTCGGGTATCGGAGTCGGTCACGGTTCCTCACAAGTTCTCGATGGTCTGGATCGCGGCCTCGATCTCGCCGAGGGACGCGACGCGCTGGTCGTCGGAGGTGACCAGGTTCCACAGCTGGTCGCCGGCCAGGGCCCGGGCGCGCTCCGGGTCGAGGTCGGGGTCGATCCCGTGCCGGTGCACGAGCCGGTCGTTGGTCAGCTCCAGCAGCAACGGCCGGATCCGCCGGTCGAACGTGTGTGAGCCTTCACCGGCCCGCCGCTCGCGACTCGACTCCTGCAGCCAGGTCGCGATGAACTGGGTGCGGTTGTCGTTGCTCTGGGCCCGTGATGTCGCGAGCTCCGCGTCCTGCCGGGCCGGCCAGTTCGTCTCGAGCAACTGCGGAACGAGCTGACGCAGCGCCACCGACCCGAAGCCGATGGCCAGCGCCGTCGCCACGAACCACAGCGGCCGCGGCGCCATCCCGGCCGCACCGAACGCCCCGACCAGCAGCAAACTCAGCACGACCGTGGCACCGACGTGCTGCAGCAGCACCTTGCTCGGCAGCAACGACCGAACCTTCGGCTTCTCAGCAGGCGGCCGGTCGTCCTCCAACGGCGTCCACCGGTACGACGTCATGCGCCCACCCCCTCATCCGGCGGAGGGGTGGTCGGAGCCGAGGCTGCAACCCCGACCCGCTCACCGACCTGAGCCGCGGCCAGGTCATCCCGCAACCGGAGCAAGGCCGACCGCGCCTCGGACCGGGAGTCCTCACTGGATCCGTGCGTCGAGTACCGCGCCTCGCGGTAGAGCTCACCCAGCCGGATCAGATGTGGCTCGGAGATCCCGCCGAGGCCGAGCACTCGCACGGTGAACTCAGCCGGTGTCTCGGACGCCTCTCGCGCGACGCCCGCTGACGCGGCCGCCTGCTCCAACGCCACCCAGCACGCGATCACCGCGTCGGTCGCGCGACCGGAGTCGATCGCGGCCAGCCCGGCGTCGACCGCCTCCGCGAGCTTCTCCGCCGCGATGCGCTCCCAGTCCGGGTCGTTCTCCGTCACGGTCGGCAACTGGACCCGCCGGATGATCCGGTAGATCAGCAACCCGAGGAACACCACCACCGCCGCCAGCGCGATCCAGAACAGGCTCTGGAAGAGTCCCGCGACCCAGGCCGGCGTCTGCCGGGTCTTCGCCGGCGGCTCCGAGCGTTGCGCGAACGTCGGCTGCGACGATGCCGTCGCGCTTTGGGTCCGCGGCGACATCGGCTTCGGCGACAACGTGCTGTCGCTGACCGGCCGCACCGACCCACCGGCCGAGGCCAGCACGACGAACCCGGCGCCGGCGATCCCGAGGATCAGCACGACGACCAGCGCCCAGCTCCCGCGGCGATGCGTCAACATGCGGGCAGGCTAGCCGATGAAAAGTGCTGACCACGGGTCGATTTCCCCTTTGTGCCAGAAGAATGCGCAAGAAATGCGCAAGAAGTGCCGAACCAGTTCCGTCAACCCCCTGACAGCAACCGGCCACCCGATCAACCCCATCTGATGGGTTCACCCCAAGGCCGGTTAGTTAGTGGGTCGGCGGCGGTGTCAAGCAGCCCGCCCCGCGTTAACGTCCGAAAGAACTGCGGGCGTGGCCTCCGGATGTTCGGACGTTGGGTGTGGTGAGCGCGGTCGGGTCGGGTTTGCGGAGTGGCCGGTTTCGGTGGTGGCTGTCGTGCTGTGGCTCCCCAAACCGGTTTGGGGAGGATTTGCCCCCCGAATCGGTCCCATATCCTCCCCACACTGGCTGGACGCTCGGACAGGATCCGCTCGAGGTCAGGCCGCCCCGCCGGTCTCGAGTTCGAGCTGGCGCCAACCCGAACCCTCCCCTGGAACCGGCGCCGCTTACGTCCGAAGACACGCCGTACCAGGCCTGCGGGTCCTTCGGACGTCAGCTCGGCGGCAGGCCGGTTGACGCCAACCCCATCTGATGGGTTCACCCACCGGCTGGTGGGTTCGGCACCCGCATGCGAGTACAGAACCCACAACCTGATGGGTGAACCCATGAGATGTGGCGCGGTGGGAGGCGGGGCCGGTAGCGGGGTTAGACGGTGATGGACCAGTTGGTGAGGGTCCCGGTGTCGCCGGGGCCGTTGTCGCCGATGCGGAGGGTCCAGGTGCCGGCGGCGGTCTCGTCGGCTGCGACGTCGTACGTCTTGCTGGCGGGCAGCGGGTGGCAGGTGAAGCCGCCGCTGCGCTGCAGGTAGTACCAGCGGCCGCTCGGGGAGACGAGGCTGATGTTGAGGTCCTCGAGGCAGGTGTGGTTGCCCTCGACCTTCACCTTGACCGGGCTCTTGGTGCGTCCGGTCGTGGTCGCCTTCACCGTGCTGACCACGGTCTGGAAGTCGCGGATCGGGTAGTCGGTGCCGTTGGTGAAGGTGCGCTCGCCCGGCTCCGGGTCAGGATCCGGGTCCCCCGGCGTACCGGTGAGCAGAGTCAGGTTCCACTTGGCCAGGGCCTCGGAGACCGGCTGGAAGATCGAGTTGCCCGGGTCGTTCGCGACACAGGAGGAGTTGCCACCGGAGTGCAGGCCGACGGCCTTGTCACCGCGCAACCACGCACCACCGGAGTCACCGCCCTCCGAACAGGCGTCCGTCGTGGTCAGGCCGTCGATCACCACGTTGCCGTAGTCGATGCTCTGGTTGACCGCGGTGACCTTGCCGCACTCCCAGTTCGGAGCCGTGTTACCCGAGTGACAGACCGAGTCACCGACGATGGCCTCGACAGCGCCCGTGACCGTGACCGCAGGTGAGCCGTAGGTGTTGACGTTCGGCGAGATCGTCCAGCCTGCCTCCGTGACCGCGACGACGCCCATGTCACCCTCCCGCGCGTTCACGCTCCGGGTACCACCGACGTTCGAAGTACCGAGCCGGTTGGCCTGGCTGATCGCGCCGTACGCCGCCTGGTTCGCGTCGTTCGTGCAGTGTCCCGCGGTCAGGAAATGCTTGTTGCCCTGGGCATCTGTTGCCGGGAAGGCCACGGAGCAGTACGTCTCGCTGCCCGGCCACCACGGGTCGCCCGGGTTCACCTCACCCGACTGCTGATGGGCCCTCGTCGCCACCGACTCGACCCGTACGCCGTCCAGGCCGCGGAACGCATCACTGCCGCCCACTGCCTTGACCACGACCTGGTTCGTCACCGGATCGATTCCCCAGCTCCGCAGGTTGTTCTGACCGCGTGCGATCTTGTCGACCGACGACAGCAACCCCTCCAGCTGCTGCTGGGTGCGGCCGACGTACTTCGGGGTTGCACCGGCAGCACGGGCCTGCGCAGCGGCGGCGTCCGAGGTCACAGCGACCACCAGGCGACCGTTCTCGATCCAGCGACCTGCCTGTCCGGCACTGGCCGGGAGCTGGGCCGAGACCTGATGTGGTTCGGGCGCTACGGCGTTCGACGGCGCCGGGAGGGCGATCAGGCTGCCACTCAGCAGCAGGATCGCGGGGACTGTCCTTCGCATGGTGCACTCCTCAGGTTGGGACGGTGCACCGAACCTAGGAGCGTGACGAGCAAGTGAAAATCGGCAGAACGCCTTTCACAGTTAAGACTCCGGGATTAACAGTTCACTCCCCCAGGTCCATCTGAACCCGTGCCGGCCCGGCCCAAAGTTCAGTACGACGTCATGGACCTCAGGTGCGACGTCGACTACACGCGATTGCTCCTCACCGTCGTCGAGCTGCGAGAACGCCGTACAGGTCGTCGGCAGCACGTCCGGGTCGAAACAGACCTCCAGGACGAACTCACGCACGGGCAACCGGAACTTGCGCTCGTAGTTCGTGGACGGCGGATAGGGCGCGACGTTCACCAGTTCGTGCTCAGTGATCACTGTCTCGCCCTTACGGAGCGGGTGATCGAAGAGCAGCTCTGCAACGAGCAGTCCGTCCTCAGGACGTCGTACCGTCCGGCCGAGCGAGCAGTGCCGCAGCGGCCAGATGTCCGGCAGCGGCCGATCGTGCTCGTCCAGATGCATGATCACGACCCACCGGTCCGGCCCGTCCGCCTCCGCACGCAGCACCTGGCGCGAGTGGTACGAACGCTCGCCACCCTCAGCCCCGATGAACACCCTGTCGTGCTGACTGATCCGCGTGAGCCGTTCGTCCCAGTGGATGTCCACCTCACTCACAGCTGCTTCAACCGCACTAGGCCGAGGCCAGTACGCCGCTATGTCCGGCCGATCAGGCACTGTGCTGAGCCACCGACCACGCGGACGCGGTGGGCCGAGCGAGGTAGACAGAGTGCCGGCGGGAAGAGCTAGCACCTCTTCCAACAGCGCGACTGCCGCCAGTGAGTCCCGGCGCTCCGGACGCGATCGACCGGACTGCCAGTAGCTCAGGGTGGCCATGCTGACCGACACACCCTGCACCAGCAGCCGCTCACGGATCCGCTCCAGGCCGAGACCGCGCGCCTGGATGGCCGCGCGCAGCACGTCGGCAAACTCGCGCTCACCCATGCTCGCGACCTTAGGCATGAGCAGCTGCGGTGACCAGAGCATGGAGCCTTAACTGTTAACACCCTCAGCGGGGCGATTTCCCGGCAGAGCGGGAAATTTCCCGTGCTGACGGGAAAGTTCACCCACCCCAGCTCTGGACTGATGAAAACCGTTTTCATATACTCGTCGCCATGACCGCCCAACCGAAGACTCCGTTGTCCCTGCTGGCCGGGCTGTCCATGACGCTCCGGCAGCCCGTTCTCGACGCGATGCTGGACGCGACCACGGTGGCCGTGGTGGTCGACCAGGACGAGCTCGCCGGTCGCGGTGTGCTGACCTGGCGAGTGCTGGACGCAGGTGGTCCGATCGACGCCGGTGAGTTCACCGTCGGCGACGACTGCGGCGCCTGCCAGCTGATCGAGTCCCTGATGCCACTGCTGGAGACACTGGTCGCGCGCAAGCACTGGGACCACGTCGTGCTCTCCGCCCCGCCGGCGATGGAGGCGCGCCCGCTGGCGTCCACCCTGGTGGCGCTGATGCCGGAGATCACTGTCGACACGGTCACCTGCGTGGTCGACGCCGTACTGCTGGTGGAGCAGCTCTCTGGGGACGAACTGCTCGACGAACGCGGCCTGGCGCTCGGACTGCCGGACCGGCGCAACGTGGCTGAGCTGACCGCACGTCAGATCGAGTACGCCGATGTCTGCGTGCTGGCGAATGCGCACCGCAGCAAGGCTCCGGAGCGGCTGCACAACCTGCTGCTGCACCTGAATCCACGGACCACAGTGGTCGCGGCGGATCCGGCCGGCGTACCGGATGGGCCGGTTGCCCGGACCGGGCTGTTCAACTTCGCAGCCGCCGAGGCGTGGGCCGGTGACCTGGCAGCGTCCGACCAGGTGCAGCCGAGCGGTGACGGGGTAACGACTGTGCTCTGGCGGTCCACGCGACCGCTGCACCCGGCCCGGTTGAACGAGGCACTCGAGGACATCGTCGACAACGTCGTACGGAGCAGAGGCGTGGTGTGGTTGGCGAACCGGCCGACGCAGCGCGTGCGATGGGAGTCTGCCGGCTACAGCGCTTCGCTCGGCACTCTGGGCGAGTGGTCGGACACCGAGCACCTGGCTGAGTGCACTGTGGTTGCTACTGGCATGGGACTCGACCCTGCGAAGCTGCAGTCGATTCTGGACGCCTGCCTGCTGACGGAGTCCGAGCTGGCCAGTCTGGACTGGAAGGAGCTTGAGGACCCGTTCGCTGGAGTACTACCCCAGTAGCGGCAAGCGCTCGGCGTGCGAGCCGAGCATCTCGAGGTCTGCGTCGTCGAGTGGCACCCGGCCGGTGCCTTTGAGCACGTACGTCGTGGTGTCCCACTCGATCACGTCCCACGCGTCTGGGCCGAACAGCCCGTCCAGCGTGCGCGCAGTCACGCGTAGCGCCTCAGGATCGGGCTCCGGTGCGTCAGGGAGGTTGAGCGTCAGGTCGAGGTGGTGAACCGTCGCCTCCAGCACCAGCGTCGCCACGAAGTCCTTCACCGCCAACACATGCCCTTGTGTCTCGATGCGTCCCTCAGCAACCGCAGCAGCCCGTACGGCGGCCTCTGACACCTCCCGCCAGTGCTGCACGAGCACACCGGGCTTCCGGTACGCCGCCGCGACGCCCTGAACGAAGCTGGTGTCACTGGGGGATCCCGGCGGGAAGTCACCCCAGTAGCTGACGTAGTCCCGGTTCGGGTCGACCACAGCTGGACTGGCGAAAGCGATCAGAGCGCGCTGAGCGTCGTACAGGAGGTGCACCAGCAGTGGGCCGACCGGCATACCGGGGCATCTGGTCTCGCGAGCGAAGTCTGCGGTGCTGAGACCCTGCACGGTCTCGGTGATCCGCCCGTAGGCCCGCTCGAGCGTGCCTGCCAGTCCCTGCGGCAAGGCGCCTCGCTCGGGTGCTCTCATCGGGGTCTCCTCGGTGTCGCTTCTTCCGACGTTAACCCCAGGCAGCCGCTATGTGTTCCTGGCAACCCGCAGGTGCTCGGCCGCTACGGCCTCCAGGTGGGTGACGTCGGAGGAGACCGTGGCGAACGTGAAGCCCTGCTCCAGCCGTCGCCTGGCGTTCTCACCGTCGGGCGTGTGCATGCCAACCGCCAGACCGGCCGCTGTGGCGGTCTTGACGATCAGTGCGATCGCCTCCTCCAGCGCATCGGCTGTCTCCGGGTCGCCCGGGTAGCGAGCACCGAGGGACAGCGCCAGGTCGGACGGACCGACGTACAGGCCGTCCAGTCCGGGGGTCGCACAGATCTCGGCGACGTTCTCCAGGGCCTGTGCCGTCTCGATCATCGCGATGACCACAGTGAGCTTGTTGTTCTCAGCCGGCACCGGATGCACCCGTAGCTCGGCTCGCATCGGCCCGAAGGACCGGCGGCCGAGCGGCGGGTACTTCACCGACCGGACCGCGCGGGCCACGTCCTCGGCCGTGTCGATCAGCGGAATGATCACACCGATCGCCCCAGCGTCGAGAGCCCGCCCGATCGGCGTCGGGTCGTTCGCCTCCACCCGGACCAGGCCGGCCGCCCCGCGACCGGCATCGATCGCGAGCAGCCCGTTCATCATGCCCTGGTACCCGAACAGACCGTGCTGAGCGTCCAGCACTAAGTAGTCGTAATCCAGGCGAGCGATCCGCTCGGTAGCGGGTGGCGCATCCAGCGTCACCCAGTACCCGACCAGCTGCTCACGATTGCGAAGACGCTCTGCGAAGGTCACGCCGTACAGCCTAGACGGGCGGTACGCCGTGACGCTTGGTCGAGAAATGGCGGTCCTTGGACTGGGCGGCGGCGAGGCGGGCGATCAGGTCGTTGCGGAGATCCTCGGGCTCGACGATCGCGTCGATCACCAGGTCGGCGGCCAGGCGCAGGATGTCGATGTCGGTCTCGTACTCCTCGCGGAGCTTTGAGACGTACTCGACGCGCTCGGTCTCGTCGGCGATCTCCTGGATCTTGTTGTAGTACACGGCGTTGATCGCCGCCTCCGGGCCCATCACCGCGATCTTCGCGGTCGGCAGCGCGATACACGCGTCCGGCGAGAACCCGGGACCGCACATCGCGTACAGACCCGCGCCGTACGCCTTGCGCACGATCACCGAGACCGTCGGGACGGTCGCCTCCGACACCGCGGTGATCATCTTCGCGCCGTGCCGGATGATGCCGGCGCGCTCGACCTCACTGCCGATCATGAAGCCCGGTACGTCGCACAGGTAGATCAGCGGGATGTTGAACGCGTCGCACAACCAGATGAATCGGGCAGCCTTGTCGGCCGAGTCGACGAACAGTACGCCGCCCTTCACGGCCGGCTGGTTCGCCACGAAGCCGACCGTCTGACCGGCCAGCAGCCCGAACCCGACGACCAGCTCCGGCGCGTACGTCGGCTTGATCTCGAAGAACGTGTCCGCATCCGCGATCGCATCGATCACGTCATGGATGTCGAACCCGACACTCTCCTCCGCCGGCACCAGGTCGCGGGTGAAATCACGGCCCGCCGGAGAGGCGTCGTACGACGGCGGCCTGGCCCGCCACGAACCGGGCAGGTAGGAGAAGTACTGCTTGGCCAGCTCAATCGCCTCGGTGTCGTCACTCGCGAGCAGATCGCCGCAACCGGAGACGCTGGTGTGCATCCGGGCGCCGCCCATCTCCTCCAGCGTCACCTTCTCGCCGACGACCATCTCGGCCATCCGCGGTGAGCCCAGGTACATCGAGGCGTTGCCGTCGACCATGATCACCAGGTCGCAGAACGCCGGGATGTACGCACCACCGGCCGCGGACGGGCCGAACAGGCAGCAGATCTGCGGCACCTTGCCGGACAGCGCGACCTGGTTGTGGAAGATCCGCCCAGCCCCGCGACGGCCCGGGAACAGCTGCACCTGGTCGGTGATCCGGGCGCCCGCGGAGTCGATCAGCCAGAAGATCGGCAGCTCGTCGCGCAGCGCGACCTCGGTGATCCGGACGATCTTCTCGACCGTCCGCGCACCCCACGACCCCGCCTTGACGGTCGGGTCGTTCGCCACGATCAACGCCGGCCGCCCGTCGACCAGCGCACGGCCGGTCACCACGCCGTCGGCGGGAAGACCCGCGTTCAGCGCGTTCGCCAGCTGCGCCTCCTCGACGAAGCTGCCCTCGTCGACGAGCAGCGCGATCCGATCGCGCACGTAGAGCTTGTTCTGGGAGTCGAGCTTGGCCTTGGCCTTCTCGGGCGGCGCCAGCGTGGCTTCGCGGGCAACCTTGAACTCTGTCCAGTGATCCCTCATGACTGCCTTTCTACCTGCAACGTCCGAAAACACGCCGACCACGCACCACAGTTCTTCGGACGCTACGACTCATTCGACGGGGAGACCGAGACCCCGCGCGATCAGCATCCGCTGGACTTCCGACGTACCTTCACCGATCTCGAGGATCTTGGCGTCACGGTAGAACCGGGTGACCGGGTACTCCTCCATGAAGCCGTAGCCGCCGAACACCTGCGTCGCGATCCGCGTCGCGGTCACGGCGGACTCGCTCGCGTACAGCTTCGCCACCGACGCGGCCTGCTTGAACTCGGCCACCGAGGCGCCGGCGTCCTTCAGGGAGGCAGCCTTGTAGACCAGCATCTCCGCTGCGTCCGCCATCACCTTCAGGTCGGCGATCTGGAACGCGACCCCCTGCTTACGGCCGATCGGACCACCGAACGTCTGCCGCTCACCGGCGTACTGAACAGACATGTCCAGACAGGCCCGGATGCAGCCGAGCGCGACCGCGGCGATCGCGACGCGACCGTCGTCCAGCGTCGCGAGGAACTGCCCGAACCCCTTGCCGCGCTCACCCAGCAGGTTCGCCTCCGGAACCCGTACGCCGGTCAGCGCCAGCGGATGCGTGTCGCTCGCATGCCACCCGAGCTTGTCGTACGCCGGTTCCGCGACGAATCCCGGCGTACCGGTCGGGACGATGATCGTGGAGATCTCCGGCTTGCCGTTCTCCCGCGTACCGGTCCGCGCCGTCACCGTCACACACGAGGTGATCGCGGAGCCCGAGTTCGTGATGAACTGCTTCGACCCGTCGATCACCCACTCGCCGTTCTCCAGGACCGCCCGCGTCCGGGTCGCGCCCGCGTCCGAGCCCGCATCCGCCTCGGTCAGCCCGAAGCCGGCCAGCCGCTCGCCCGCGACCAGCTCCGGCAGCCACTGCGCCTTCTGCTCGTCGGTCCCGTAGGTCAGGATCGGGTTGATCCCCAGCCCGACCCCGGCCTCGAGCGTGATCCCCATCGACTGGTCGACGCGGCTGATCTCCTCGATCGCCACGCACAGGCTGGTGAAGTCGCCGCCAGAACCGCCGTACTCCTCCGGCGCGGTCAGCCCGAACAGCCCGAGCTTGCCCATCTTCTGCACGACCTCCACCGGGAAGTAGTGCTTGCGATCCCACTCCGCCGCGTACGGCGCGATCTCCGCCTCCGCGAAGTCGCGCACACTGCGCCGGAACTCGCGGTGCTCCTCGGACAGCTCGAACATGCCAACTCCTCTATGCTTGACGCTTACGTAAACGTAAAGCACAGTGGGCCAGGTGCACAATATCCGGGTGCCCGCCGACACATGGACGATCGCCGAACTCGCCGCCGAGTACGCCGTCACCCTGCGCACGATCCGCTTCTACGAGGACCGCGGCCTCCTCACCCCCGAACGCCGCGGCACCGTCCGCATCTACCACCCCCGCGACCGCGTCCGCCTCGGCCTCATCCTCCGCGGCAAACGCCTCGGCTTCTCGCTCGACGAGATCGCCACCATCGTCGACATGTACGACGCCGAACCCGGCGAGGCCGGGCAGCTCGAGTACCTCTTGGCCCAAATCGCCACCCGCCGGGCCGACCTCGAGCAACGCCGCCAAGACCTGGAACAAACCCTCAAGGACCTGGCCGAAGTAGAAGCCCGCTGCCAAGCCGACCTAGCCGCCCTCCGCCCCCGGAACTAACCGACTGGTGTTCGGTGCGCAAGGCGTACAGACGGACTGTTAGTACGCGGCACGCCCAGAGAAGCTGCCGCGTGGACGCGATGCGATTGGTCAGCCTGAGGTGCCTATCAACAGTCCGTCCGTACGCGACTGGCCCGCCACTAGAGCGATACGAGCACCCCGGCACCCTCGGCCAGGTCGCATCGAAAGCTTCCAGCTGTACGGCGAACTGTTGCGGATCGTGAACAAGTTACGACCTGTTCACCTCCCCGACGTCCTGTTCAAGCCTCCGGTGGTTGGCGCGGCTCGACCACCTGCGGCGGTCGGCTGAAACCTTCGGGCGCGGCAGGTAGGTGGCTGCGGGGGATGGTGCGGTCGGCGTCCAGTTTGTGCGTTGCGTGGGGCTGACGGGCTGTGGCTGAGGTGTGTGATAGTCGGGGGTCTTGCGTTCTGGGTGAGTTTTTCGGGTCCAGGTGACCAAAAAATACCGGCTAACGTCATGGGCGGGTGTGGGCAAGTTGAGTACGCAACCAGCCCACAGCAACAGCCCACAAATCCGTTGTAAATAAGGGGTTCTCGGCTCGGAAACTGTCGGTGGGCGTGGCTATGCTTTTCGGTATGGAGATCTTGGCGATGCGCCCGGTGTGGATGCAGAGTGGCAGCGAACTGCTGTCTACTCTCGACACCCTGGAAAGCGTCGACGCCCTGGTCAAGACCTTGAAGCTGCAAGTCATAGGACACCTGGACGAGATGGGCACTGCCCAGGAGTTCGGTGCGCATGACACCGTCGAGTTGGTGTCGCAGCGGTACCGGCTGAACCCGGCCGATGTCCGCAAAGACGTGACGTTTTCTGGTGCTCTGGGCAAGTATCCGGCAGTCACAGCCGCGCTGCCCGATCCCACCGACCCGTCGCGTCCCGCCGTCCTGGACCCGGCGCTGGCCAAGGTCATCGTCACCACCCTGGAAAAAGCGCCCGCTTCGGTTCCGGTTGACCAGTTGGAGGTCGCCGAGGAGCAGATGGTCGAGGCCGCCCGGATCTCCAACCCGCGCGAACTGACCAAGTTCGGCCTGGAGGTCCTGGCCCGCCTCGACACCGACGGTGCCGAACCGGCCGAGGACGAAGCCCGTGCGAAGGAGTCGCTGCGGGTGCGGCAGGTCGAGGGCGGGGTCAAGTTCTCGGGGATGCTGGCCGGTGCCGACGGCGAGACACTCATCACGCAGATCCACGCCTTGTCCAAGCCGCACAAGACTGTCGACGGTGAACGTGACCCGCGGTCGCTCGAGGTCCGGCAGGTCGACGCGTTCAAGACGATCCTGGAAGCGGCCGCAGGCAACCCGGACTACCCAGGAGTACCGCACATCACCGTCACCATCGACTTCAACGACCTCAAAGCCTCCGTCGGCATCGCCACCGAAGCCGCCACCACCAACACCCCCACACCCACCACGACCAGTGGAGCAGGTGCGTCAGGCGCGGCCGGTACGACGGATCCGGTGGGCGTGCTCGGTTCGTCAGGTACGGGCGGTGAGTTGGTGTTCGGGGGCAACCTGTCCGCCTCGGCCGTGCGGTTGCTGGCTTGTGATGCTGCGATCCTGCCCATCGTGCTGGGTGGTGATTCCCAGCCGCTGGATGTGGGGACCGAGCAACGATTCGTGAACCGGTACATTCGCCGCGCTCTGAACAAACGCGACAAGGGCTGTGTGGTGTGTAAAGCGCCACCGTCGATGTGCCACGCCCACCATCTGACGCATTGGGCCGACGGCGGCCCGACGAGCATGCGTAACTTGGCGTTGCTGTGCGCTCGTCATCATCGTGCGGTTCACGCGGGACAGTGGCGGGTGTCGATCACCAGCGCCGGGGTCGTTCAGGTGACGCGCCCAGCCTGGGCAGATCCGTCCCCGACCGATCCCGCTTCCCTGGCTGCGGTCGTAGCGTGGGTAACCCCTGCCGACAGCGTCAACGACAGCACGGCCAAGGCTCCTACGAGCAACGTCAGCACCGTCAACGCGAGCGCGAGTGCCAGCAGTGCAGGTGCCAGCACCGCCAATGCCGCCAATGCCGCCGGTGTCGGTGTCTGGACTCCCGGGACGGGCGGGGCCAGTGCCGGCAGCGCCAGCGGCAGCGATACTGGTGGTGCGGGCAGGGCGAGTGTGAGTAGCGATCCAATGGACTGGCCGCCGAGCAGGCTCCCCGCCGCCACCACCCTGCCCAGCCCAGAAGTGGCTGCTGCTCGCGAGGCTTTCCGGGCTCGGCTGGGCACACTAGACCGCGACCCCTGGGCCACCGACGCCACCACAGGCGCCGGGCCGTAACCACCGCACGCCCCAATGTCTGCGCGGTCGCTGTCTTATGGTCGCGCCATGATGCGCTGCGCTGGGAAGTCTGGAACGGTGCGGACTGGGTGCCGTGCTCGCATTTCGTGAGCCTGCCTCGGTCACCATCGAGAAGTCTGCGTCGGGCGGCATGCTGGACGCCCGGCCCGAGCCGGGTCTTGCCTGTGACGCCGCGAAGTTGGTGATGGCCGTGACCAGGCAGCATCGGCTTCGGCGGGAGGCGGGCTCAGCTGTACGGCGACCTCTTGCCCGAAGCGCAACCACAGCCCGGCACCCCAAGCAACAGTAAGGCTGGTCGCGGCCTCACCATCCCCCTCAATCACCGCATCGCCCAGCCACCCCGTCTTTGATCGGCCGCAGTGGCGATCAGCCACAACAAGACGTACCCGGCCGAGTCCCGGCCCCGAAGCCCGTGAGCCACTTTGAGCACCCCCTCAACCACCCGGGGCTCGCCGAAACGGTTGAGCCGTGCACAACGTGGCGCGGTCGGTCGCACAAGCTGACGGCGGTGGACTTAGTACGGCGGTCACGGTCATACCCCTGATTGCCCGGTGGGGCCCCGGACGTTCACGACCGCAGGCTAGACGGCCAGGGGTACACCTCGGAGGGCTGCGTCGTAGCGAGCGAGTGCCAGCCGGGCCAGGCGGGGGTCGGCGCCAAGGGGAGCGGTTACTCGGTGCGAGCCGGCCTGGCGGTGCAGGCGGTCTGAGAAGGCGCCGGGGGCTAGGAGGTAGTTGGCGACGGCCAGACGGCCCGGTGTGGTCGCGAGGACCGCCGGGACGCGGCGACCGCGGCCGGCCAGGTAGCCGATGGTGACGGGGCGGTGGATGCGGGCGTGCAGGTAGGCCGCCATGCGCTCGCAGTCGGCCTGGGCTCGGGGGTCGTTGGAACCGGCGGCGGCCAGTACGACGTGGTCGGTGCGCGAGAGGTCGCCAAGGCGATCCACCAGGATGTCAGCGATGAGCGGGTGCGGGCCCAAGGGCCGGGCGGCGGTCAGACCGGGGTGCTGCTCCACCTGACCGGCGATGTCGACGTGCACGTGGTAGCCGCTGGACAGCAGCAGCGGCACGATCACTGCTGAGGGGGTGTCGGTCATGACGCGGTCTACGAGGCCGGGCATGGCTGGTGCATCAACGTCTACGAAGCCGAGTGACATCGGGAGGTCGGGGCGGAGGCGAGCCATCTGGCGCACCAAGTCGTGGACGACGCGGATACCCCGAGGATCCGCGGTGCCGTGGGCGATGGCGATGAGGTCGGTCATGAGGGCACCGCCGCTGCCTCGACCGCCAAGCGGTAGCCGCGGCGCACTACCGTGCGCACCAACTCTGGACGACCCACTGCGGTACGCAGTCTGTTCACGGTGACCTCCACTGCATGCACATCCTCAGCACCCGGCAGTACGGCGAGCAGGTCGGGACGCGAGACCACATCACCGCCAGCCGCTACCAGTGCGGCCAGCACAGCTCGCGGTCCCGGTCCGAGCGGTAGGACAACCCCATCCAGTACGGCGGCGCCGCCGCGGATCACGAGTTGACCGAACTCGGTCTCGATGGAGCGGGCGTTGTCGTCCGTGAGCCGGTCAGTCACGATGCGGATGAGAGCACCCAACCGGTAGCGGTCCGGGACCAGCGGCTCGAGGCCCAGGTTCACAAAGGGCCCCGCAGTCACCGGTCCCACGCACGCGTTCAGCACGCGGCCAGTCCGCAGTGCCGAGACCAGAGCGTCGTACTGACCGTTCAAGGCGGCAGCGTCCAGCATCGCCTGCGCACCTGGCGCCGAGGTGTGGACGACGGCGTCGACTGCACCTGTGCAGACCTGTCCAATCGTTCGCTCGACGACCACCGGGTCAGGCGCCGGTCCCCAGCGGTAGACCTCGAGTCCGCGCACCGACGCCCCAGCGCCCCTCAGCGCGTCCATCAGCGCCGGATCCGACAACCCGTGCAGCTGTACGACGATCTTCCGGCCCACCACGCCCTGGGCGCGCAGCCACTCGACCACCTCGACCGTGGTCTCTGAGCGCGCCGACCAGTGCTCAACCAACCCAGCGGCCCGAATCGCGCCCCGCGCCTTCGGACCGCGCGCCAGGATCCGCGACTGCTCCAGAGTCACCAGCAGATCCGCAGCGAGCCCAGCGGTGTCCGCAGCCTCGATCCACCCGCGGAAGCCGACCGCCGTGGTCACCACGACGTCGTCCGGCGGGTTGGCGATCACTCGCCGGGTCGCCTCGATCAGTGCGTGGTCGTCTGCGACCGGTGTGATCTGCAGGGTCGGTGCGTGCAGCACCCGCGCGCCGCGGCGTTCGAACGACGCGATCAGGTCGTCTGCCCGCCGGTGCGCGGTCACTGCGATCGTGCAGCCGCTGAGCGGACCTGGCCTACTGTTCGCCGACACCGGACTCCCCTACCCGAAGCATCCCGTCGACGATCTCGACCGGGTAGACCGGCAGCGACACCGCCGGGTCGTCCAGACACTCGCCGGTGCGCAGATCGAAGACCTGCTTGAACATCGGCGACGCCACCGTCGGTACGTCGCCGCGACTGCCGACGATCCCGCGCGACATCACGTTGGCCCCGCTGAACGGGTCCTGGTTACCCAGGGCATACACCGACCCGTCGTACAGCCGGAACAGTGCAATCTGCACCTCTCCGGCCAGGGCGGCGACACCACGCTCAGGCATCAGTACGTCGTACCGGCAGATCACCGTGGATTCCAATGCCGTCAGACCGGGGTGGTGGGGCGGGGAAGGTATCAGTTGAGTCATCGGCGTACCTCCAATCGGGGACCGGCGAGCAGCACCGGCTCCAGTTGCCCGCGCTCGGCCGGTGTGGCCGGGCGTGGCTGGTTGCGCTCGACCACGTAGCGCAGGTCGGCGTCCGGCTGATCCGGAGCGTTCACGAACGACACGAACCGGGCCAGCTTGGCGGGGTCGTCCAGGGTGGCCCGCCACTCGTCGACGTACGAGTCCACGTGTGAGGCCATCGCAGCGTCCAGGTCGGCGCCGATCCCGAGGCTGTCGTTCAGTACGACGTCCCGCACGTGATCGAGTCCGCCTTCGATCTCGCGGACCCACACCGACGTGCGCTGCAACCGGTCACCGGTCCGCACGTAGTACATGAGGAAGCGGTCGATCGCCTGCACCAGCTCGTCGTCCGACAAGTCAGATGCGAGCAGCTCGGCGTGCCGTGGCGTCATGCCGCCATTGCCGCCGACGTACAGGTTCCAGCCCTTCTCCGTCGCGATGATGCCGACGTCCTTGCCCCGTGCCTCAGCACACTCGCGTGCACACCCGGAGACCCCGAGCTTGATCTTGTGAGGCGACCGCAGCCCGCGGTAGCGCAGCTCCAGCGCGATAGCCATTCCCACCGAGTCCTGTACGCCGTACCGGCACCAGGTGGAGCCGACACACGACTTCACTGTGCGCAGCGCCTTCCCGTACGCGTGACCCGACTCGAAGCCCGCATCGACCAGCCGCTTCCAGATAGCCGGCAGTTGCTCGATCCGGGCGCCGAAGAGGTCGACCCGCTGCCCACCGGTGATCTTGGTGTACAGACCGAAGTCCCGGGCCACCTCGCCGATCGTAATGAGACCCTCTGGGGTGATCTCGCCACCGGGGACGCGCGGTACGACGGAGTACGTGCCGTCCTTCTGCATGTTGGCCATGACGTGGTCGTTGGTGTCCTGCAGCGCTGCACGCTCCCCGTCGAGCACGTGACCGGCCGGGTCCACACTGGCCAGGATCGACGCCACCACAGGCTTGCAGATGTCGCAGCCGCGCCCAGTGCCGTGTCGCTCGACAATCTCGCTGAACGTCCGCAGACCGGTCACCCGGACCACGTCGAACAGCTCAGCCCGTGAGAGCGCGAAGTGCTCGCACAGCGCCTTGCTGACCTCGACTCCGGCCGCGGCCAGCTCCTTGTTCACCAGGTTCTTCACGATCGGCAGACACGAGCCACAGCTGGTCCCAGCCCTGGTGCGGCCGCACACCGACTTCACATCACCGCAGCCCTCGTCCCGGACCGCGCACCGGATCGTCCCGGCCGACACGTTGTTACACGAGCAGACCGGTGCATCATCCGGAAGCTCCAACTGAGCCGGTACGGCGCCCTCCGGCAGCAGGAAGCCAGCCGGGTCCGCACCGAGCTCCCGGCCCACCATGGGCCGCAGACCCGAGTAGGCCGAGGCATCGCCGACCAGAATGCCGCCCAGCAACGTCCGGGCGTCGTCGGACAGCACCAGCTTCTTGTAGACCCCAGCCACCGGGTCCGCGTACACGATGTCCAGTGCGCCTTCAGTGGTGCCGAACGCGTCACCGAAGCTGGCCACGTCCACTCCGAGCAGCTTCAGCTTGGTGGAGGTGTCAGCGCCAGGGAATGTCGCCGCGCCGCCCAGCAGCCGGTCCGCGACGATCTCGGCCATCGTGTTGCCAGGGGCAACCAATCCCCAGACCCGCCCATCGATGCACGCGACCTCACCGATCGCCCAGACACCAGGCACAGACGTCCGGCAGGCCTCGTCGACCACGACACCGCCGCGCTCACCCATCTCCAGGCCGGCAGCCCGCGCCAGCTCGTCCCGCGGCCGCACACCGGTCGCGAACACGACCACATCGGCCGGCAGGTCCGGTCCCTCGGCCACAGCCATCGCCCGCGCCGCCCCCTGCGGGGTGAGCTTGACACGAGTGGTTGCCGACGATGTCTGTACGGCGACATCCAGGCCGCGGATCAGCCGCGCGAGCGCCGACCCACCGCCCTCGTCGACCTGCAACGGCATCAGCCGCGGCGCGAACTCAACCACGGTCGTGGCTGCACCAAGCGCCTGCAGCGCGCCAGCGGCCTCCAGCCCGAGCAGGCCGCCGCCGACCACGACACCGCTGACCTGGTCCCGTTCACTCTTCAGCCGCTCGACGTAGACGCGCAGTGCGGCCACATCGTCGATGGTCCGGTACACGAAGCAGCCCTGCGCGTCGCTGTTCTTCACCGGCGGCACAAACGCCGAAGAGCCAGTCGCCAGCACCAGCTCGTCGTACTCCAGCACCTCACCGCGCGCTGTCGTCACTGTCTTGCCAGCAACGTCCAGCGCCGTCACCTGCACGCCCTTGCGCAGTACGACGGCTGGGTCGTCCCAGAGAGATGGATCACCCAGTGCGAGGTCCTGAGGGTCCCGTCCGGAGAAGTAGCTGGTCAGTGCGACCCGGTCGTACGGGAGACGCGGCTCCTCGGCCAGCACGGTGATCCGCCACTGGATGTCGGTGTCACGCGCCCGCAGTGCCTCTACCAGCCGGTGCGCGACCATTCCGCCGCCTACCACTACTACGTGCCGGGCCTTGCTCAGCTCTGTCATCGTCGCCCTCCTGGCCGGAACTGGTTCGGTCTCGCCACGGCGGAACCGGTCGAGCAGGTCACCGACGGCACCGGTGCAACTGCCGCACCCAGTGGTCGCCCGTGTGGTGGCGGCGATGCCGGCGACACTGTCGGCACCTCCACGCCAGGCCGCTTCGATCGCAGCCCTGGTCACTCCGTTGCACCGGCAAACCGCAGCTGCCTTGCGATCCGGTACGACGGGCTCCGCGAGCAGCCCGTCCGCCACAACCGGCGTACCGCGGTCAGCCAGCAGCACGAGTTCCGCCGCAACCTCCGGCGCACCCACTGCGACCGCCGACCGCACCACACCGTCACGCAGTACGGCGCGCACCCACCGCTCGCCGTCCTCAAGCCGAACCTCTTCGCCGGACTCGTCGGCAGCGCCCAGCACCAGTACGTCGAGCCCACCGGCCGTCAGCCGGATCACCTCAGGCCCCACCGACGCCGCGCCACCAGTCAGATGCGAGGCCAACGCCTCAGCGTGCGTCCAGGCCGACCCTGCAGTCCCAGTGACCAGACCGTCGACCTCCGCGCAGTCCCCGATCGCATGAACGCGTGGATCGTCCGGACTGGTCAGCGTCTCGTCGACAACGATCCCGGTCCGGACTGTGAGGCCGACAGCCAGCTCTGTCCGCGGTTTCACACCACAGGCAACAACCAGCAGGTCGCCGAAGACCTGCCGCCCATCCGCCAGCCGGAGAGCCTTTGTTGTGTCGACGACCTCAGCGTCGAGCAGGACCTCGACCCCCGCCCGCCGTACGGCGCGAAGCACTCGTCGTCCGACCGAGCGCGGTACCAGCTTGTCCAGCAGGTCCTCGCCGTCGTGCACCAACGTCACCGCGACGCCACGCTCGCGCAGCGCACAGGCGGTCTCCACACCGAGCACTCCGCCGCCGAGCACCACCACGCGGCGGACCCGGCTCGCTGCATCGACCAGCGCACGCGCATCCGCAGCGGTACGCAGCACCTGGACCCCAGCTCCACACGGAACAGGCACCACTGGTTCAGCCCCAGTCGCGAACACCACGTGGTCGTAGACATGCTCAAACCCAGCAGCGTCGGTCACCACGCGCCGTACGCGATCCACCGCGACAGCGGTAGCCACCGGCTCGTCACCCAGCACCAAAGCGGCCCGGCCGGCGACGTACTCGGTCAGCCGGCTGCGGTTGTACGAAACCTCATCCCCCAGCACAGTGACGTCGTACGACGGCAGCAGCGCCTCGAGCCGTCGTCCCGCCATGCCACCGCCGATGATGACCACCTTCACGCGGACACCCCCGTTACCGGCAGCGCAGCCGCACTCAGCGAGACCGCACAGGCCTTGAACTCGGGCATCCGCGACACCGGATCCAGCACGTCGTTCGTCAGCTCGTTCACCGCGCCCGCACCGCCGTAGTGGAACGGTACGAAGACCGTGTCCGGCCGTACGTCGGTCGTCACGCGCGCCGCGAGCACCATGGACCCACGTGCCGTCTGCAGCCGCACCGGCCGACCATCCGCGATCCCAAGCTGGGCAGCGACGCGGGGATGGATCTCCGCGAACACCTCCGGCTCGGCCTCGGCCAGCTCCGGAACCCGCCGCGTCTGCGCACCACTCTGGTAGTGCTGCAGGAGTCGCCCAGTCACCAAGTACATCGGCGCTGCGGTGTTCAGATCGTCTGCCACCGGACGGTGGTCGACCGGGACCACATGCGCCCGGCCGTCCGGCGTGCCGAAGCGGTCCGCGAACAGGCGCGGCGTACCGGGGTGGTCCACCGAAGGGACCGGCCAGAACAGCTCCTCGTGGTCGAGGCGGTCCCAGGTGATCCCGGAATAGTCAGCCTTGCCGCCTGCACTGGCCAGCCGCAGCTCCTCGAACACCTCCTCCGGTGCGGTCGGAAACGCCGCCGTACAGCCCAGCCGCTCAGCGAGGCCGGCAAAGACGTGCAGGTCGCTACGCACCTCACCAGGTGGTGCAATAGCCGCCTTGCGCCGCAGCACTCGACCTTCGAGGGACGTCATCGTCCCGTCTTCCTCAGCCCACTGCGTGACTGGAAAGACCACGTCGGCGAGCAGTGCGGTCTCAGACGGTACGACGTCCGCAACGACCAGCAAGTCCAACGCAGCAAGGCGTTCCCGTACCGATGCGAGGTTCGGAGCAGACACGAGCAGGTTGCTCCCGTGGACCAAAAGAGCGCGCGGCCCATCCGCCGTACCGAGGGCGTTGATCAGCTCAACCGCGCTCTTGCCCGGCCCCGGCAGCTCAGCCGGGTCTACACCCCAGACCGCTGCCACGTGTGCGCGAGCGGCCGGGTCCGCGATGCTGCGGTAGCCGGGCAGCTGGTCGGCCTTCTGACCGTGCTCGCGACCGCCCTGCCCGTTTCCCTGCCCGGTGATGCAGCCATAGCCGCTCCCGAGCCGCCCAGGCAGGCCAAGAGCCAGTGCGAGGTTGATGCAGGCAGTCACGGTGTCAGTGCCCTTGCTGTGCTGCTCTGCACCACGGCCAGTCAGGATGAACGCCCCAGCACCGCCATGCACCGGAGCAGCGGCAGCGAGCACGCGAGCGGCCTGTCGGATCGTTGCCGAAGGCACACCGGTCACACGCTCGGCCCGCTCCGGCCACCACGCCGAGGTCGAGCGGTAGAGCGCATCTGCATCGTCCACGCGCTCGGCCAGGTAGGCGGTGTCAGCAAGGCCTTCCTGCAGGACGACGTGAGTGAGAGCGAGCACCAGCGCCAGATCGGTACCAGGAGTCGCCTGCAGGTGCAGTGCGCCGGGCAGAGCCGCGGTCGCCGAGCGACGTGGGTCCACGACCAACAAACCTTCAGCGGGCAGGTGGGCCACGGCCGGCGGCATAGTGTCCGCGATGTTGCTACCGACCAGCAGTACGGCGTCTGCTCCGTCCAGATCCGCCAGGGGGAAAGGCAGACCGCGGTCGATGCCGAAGGCACGGTTGGTCGCGGCTGCTGCAGACGACATACAGAATCTGCCGTTGTAGTCGACGTTCGCGCTCCGCAACGCCACTCTGGCGAACTTGCCAAGCGCGTAGGCCTTCTCGTTCGTCAGACCGCCGCCACCGAAGACCGCCACGGCATCCCGACCATGTGAGGCTTGCAGCTCAAGGATGCGCTCAGCAACGAAGTCCAGTGCGAAGTCCCAGCTTGCCGGGACCAGCTCACCCGCAGCGTTGCGCACCAGCGGCGTGGTCAGGCGGTCCGGCACGGTGAGTACCTCAGCCGCCGTCCAGCCCTTCCGGCACAGCCCACCCGCACCGCGAGGACGCACCTCCACTGCACCCGGCCGGGCGACCGGATGCAGTGTGGTGGCGCACTGCAGCGCGCAGTACGGGCAGTGCGTGGGGACTGCGGTCACACGCGCTCCTGGCTGAGCGGGCCACCCTTGCGCAGGTAGCAGAAGTACGTGACTGCCAGGCAGACCACATAGAACCCGCAGAACACGTAGAGCGCCGGGATCAGCGAGCCGAAGTTACTGGTCGACATCGCGAATCCACGCGGCACCAGGAAGCCGCCGTACGCGCCGATGGCCGAAGCGATGCCGATGCAGGCCGCAGCCTCGCGCCGAGCGCGCCCCGGGTCGCCGGGCGTGGTGATCCGGAAGACCGCCGGGATCATCCGGTACGTCGAGCCGTTCGCGGCGCCGCTGGCGACGAACAGGAACAGGAAGCTGATCAGGAAGCCGGTGAAGCTCTCGGCCTTCAGCGCGACGATCGCGGCCAGGATGCCCAGCCCCATCACCACGAACGAGCAGACCGTCACCCAGGCGCCGCCGACCAGGTCGGCCAGCTTGCCGCCGAACGGCCTGGCGACCGAGCCGACCAGAGCGCCGAGGAAGGCGATGTGCGCGACCGTGATCGAGGGGAACGTCGTCTTGATCAGCAGCGGGAACGCCGCCGAGAAGCCGATGAACGAGCCGAAGGTCCCGATGTAGAGGAACGAGATGATCCAGGTGTGCGGGCGCTTGGCCGCGGTGATCGACGCCCGGAAGGACGAGGTCGCGACGGACAGGTTCGACATCACCCGCCAGGCCAGGAAGGCCGCGAGCAGGATGAACGGCAGCCAGAGCAGACCGGCCCGGTTCAGCGTCAGACCGGCGCCGATCGTGATCGCGACCGGGACGAGGAGCTGGACGACCGCGACGCCGAGGTTGCCGCCGGCCGCGTTGATGCCGAGCGCGAAGCCCTTCTCCTTCTCCGGGTAGAAGAACGAGATGTTGGTCATGCTGCTCGCGAAGTTGCCGCCGCCGACGCCCGCGGTCGCCGCGACCAGCGCCATCAGCCAGAACGGCGTGTCCGGCCGGCTGATGAAGAACGCCAGCCCGCTGGTCGGGATCAGCAGCAGGAGCGCGGACACGATCGTCCAGTTCCGACCGCCGAACTTCGGTACGGCGAACGTGTACGGCAACCGTAGGGTCGCGCCGACCAGGCTTGGCAGGGCGACCAGCCAGAACAGCTGGTCGGTGCTGTAGCCGAACCCGGCCTTCGGCATCGACACCACGACGATGCTCCACAGCTGCCAGACCGAGAAGCCGAGGAACTCGGCGAAGATCGACGGCCACAGGTTGCGCCGGGCAACCGCACGCCCCTTGGACGCCCAGAACGTCGCGTCCTCCGGGTCCCATACATCGATCCAACGGCCGCGCCGCGGCGCCTCGACCGTGCCCACCGTACCGGCCTGGTCGCTGGGAGCAACGACCTCCGGTCCTGCCTCGAGCGTCATCGTGCGTCTCCTGTCGTCCGACCTCACTGATTAGGCCAGGACGCTATGACCGGGGTGTTTCCACGTGGTCATCTCGTTGTTACGCCGCCGAAACGGCTTCCGCACACCTGCCGGTGAGCAGTGAGAGAAGCCGGGTACTGTGCGATCCACCAAGGGCGGAGGGGAACAGAGCGTGAACAACAGACGGTGGGGCTGGCGGGGCCTGATCGCCGCGGTGCTGATCGGGTGGCTGGTGCTGGGCTCGATCGGCGGGCCGGCGGTCGGCAAGCTGAGCGAGGTCCAGGAGAACGACAACGCCAACTTCCTGCCGAAGCAGGCCGAGTCGACACTGGTCGCCAACGAGTCGGCCAAGTTCGTCGACTCCAAAGCGCTCCCGTACTTCGTCCTGATCGAACGCGACTCCGGAATCACCCCGGCGGACCTGACGGCCGCGCAGGCGTTCCTCGCGAAGGTGCCGTCGCTGGATCTCGGCGGCGGGAAGAAGCTCGGCGACTATCTGGCCGCGCCCGCGAAGACCGTCGTACCGTCCGCGGACAAGAAGGCTTTGCTCCTCACCGTCGAGCTGGACGGGGACCGAGCTGATGAGGTGGTCACGGCGGGCGAGACGGTCCTGTTCGCCGCCGCCGACACAATGCGTGACGAGATCAAGCAGAATCTCACTCCGAGTGGTCTCCAGGTCTACGTGACCGGACCCGGCGGCGTGTTCGCGGACTTCGTCGTCGCGTTCAGCGGGATCGACGGGATCCTGCTCGGCGTCGCGCTCGCGGTGGTGTTCGTGATCCTGCTGATCGTCTACCGCAGTCCGATCCTGCCGATCGCCGTCCTGCTGACCGCCGTCTTCGGGCTCGCGCTGGCCGCGACGATCGTCTACCCGCTCGCGAAGCACGGCGTACTGGAGCTGAACGGGCAGAGCCAGGGCATCCTCTTCATCCTGGTCGTGGGCGCGGCGACGGACTACTCGCTGCTGCTGGTGTCGCGGTACAAGGAAGAACTGCACGACTACTCCAGCAAGTACGACGCGATGCGGATCGCCTGGCGGGCTGCCATCGAACCGATCGCGGCCAGCGCAGCCACGGTCATCCTCGGTCTGCTGTGCCTGCTCCTGTCGCAACTGGGGAGCACGAAGGGCCTTGGCCCGGTCGGTGCGATCGGTATCGCGGGTGCGCTGATCGCGTCGATGACGTTCCTGCCGGCAATCCTGCTGGCGTTCGGGCGGCGGATCTTCTGGCCGTCGGTTCCGCACGTCGATCACGTACACGCTCGCGATCAGGTCGGCGGACGTCGGCTGTGGGGTCGCGTGTCCGGGCTGGTCGGGCGGCATCCGCGCCGGGTCTGGGTGATCAGCGCACTGGCGCTGCTGGCGTGCGGTGCGTTCCTGCCGACGTTCAAGGCGAGCGGAATCTCGCAGGAAGACCTGTTCCTGAACAAGGTCGAGTCCGTCACCGGGCAAGAGGAGCTGGCCAAGCATTTCGACGCAGGAGCCGGTACGCCGGTCCAGATCCTCACGCCGTCTTCCCAGGCCGATGCCGTGGTCGCGATTGCCTCCAAGGTGGACGGGGTTGCGGCGGCATCCGCTTCGGTGGCTCCCGGCGTACCGCCGAAGGTTGTCGACGGCAAGGTTCTGGTCCAGGCGACACTGAAGGTGAAGGCCGACTCACCTGGGGCGACCAAGGTCGTCGAGCATCTACGGACCGAGCTCGACAAGGTCAGCCCGGACGTCCTGGTCGGCGGCAACACAGCGATCAACCTGGACGTCCTCGACGCGAGCCAGCGCGACCTGCGAGTCATCATCCCGACCATCCTCGCGGTCATCTTCCTCGTGCTGATGTTGTTGCTGCGCTCAGTCCTGGCTGCCGTTCTGCTTGTCGTCGCCAACGTCATCTCGTTCGGCGCCACGCTCGGCGTCAGCGCCATCTTCTTCAACCACGTCTTCGACTTCCCCGGCGCCGACCCCGCCATCCCGCTCTACGGCTTCGTCTTCCTGGTTGCCCTAGGCATCGACTACTCGATCTTCCTGATGACCCGCGTCCGGGAGGAGTCGGCGGACCAAGGCACCCGCCCCGGCATCCTCACCGGCCTCGCCGTCACCGGCGGCGTCATCACGTCGGCCGGCGTAGTCCTCGCCGCCACCTTCTCGGCGTTGGCCGTCCTGCCGATCCTCTTCCTCGTCCAGACCGCGTTCCTGGTCGCCTTCGGCGTCCTCCTGGACACGACGATCGTCCGCTCCCTCCTGGTCCCTTCCCTCGCCCACGACATCGGCGCGAGAATCTGGTGGCCCAGCAAACTCTCCCGAGAGACGGTGGACCGACGAACGGGTAGAGGTGAGTGAGGACCGGCATCCGCGGGCGGGGGCGAGGCGGCCGGAGCGTAAAACTGGCGATCACTACCCGTTCGTTCGTACACCTCCCGGCGTTTAGCCTCGGGGGATGGAGACGTTTGACGGTGTGATCGTGGTGGGTGACGGGGGCGGCGCCTGGGTTGAGGTTCCGGGTGAGGTGATCGCCGGCTTGGGCGGAGGCGGGCGGATTCCGGTGCTCGCGACCTTTGACGGGGTTGAGTACCGCGGGTCGATCGCCTCCATGGGTGGGTGCATGGCGCTCGGCGTGCTGAAGGGGATTCGAGCCGAGTTGGGCAAAACCGCAGGCGACACCGTCACCGTGACGGTTGAGCGGGACACGGCTGAGCGGACGGTCGACGTACCGGACGACTTCGCACAAGCGCTCGCCGCCGCCAACCTCCGCGGCACCTTCGACGCGCTCGCCTTCAGCCACCGCCGCGAACACGTGAACGCGATCCTCGACGCCAAGAAACCCGAGACCCGCTCACGGCGGATCACCAAGGCGCTAGAGATGCTTCTCGACCGTGCGGGCCAGGATTCCTAGGGTGGCGCGAAGACCGGCTTCGGGGATGATCGGGAAGTTCACGCGGCCGCGGTAGCGCTCCTCGATCTGGCTCCAGTCGTAGTACGACGTGACCAGGGTGCCGACGTCGCTCGACTCGAGACGGTAGCCGTAGAGGTGTTTGATGGGCGGCTGGATCGTCCCGGAGATGGTCCACTCGAGCTCGGCGTCCTCGGCGTACCGGGTGATGATCACCGTGACGTCGTACTTGCCCATCGGGAGGTCGTTCAGCGACTCCCGATCCATGTGCACGACGAACTCGTCGCCGACGGCGCCAACCGGCTGACCGTCCGCGGACTGGAGCATGCCGGAACTGTCGATGGCGACGTGGCCGCGCGGATCCCGCAGTACGGCGAAGATCTCGGCGGGCGTGGCGGCGATCTCGCGCTGGACTTCGAACCGTTCCTCGTTGGTCACGCCGCCGAGCCTACTTGCCCGCCGTGGACGGTGGTTCTCGGCGGACCACTACCGCTAACCTCGCGGAAAGAGTCGACGATGTGAGGAGCCCGGAATGGCTGACAGCACGGCGACGGACCACGGCACGTTCGCGTTGCCGACGAAGAATCTGCCCGCCCCGCAGGTCCGCGACCTGCCGGAGCCACCGACCCGGACCTGGAAGGTGGTCGGGCCCGGCATGGTCGGGGCGGGGGTGGGGCTGGCCTCGGGTGAGTTCATCCTGTGGCCGTACATCTCCAGCCAGGTCGGGCTGGTGTTCCTCTGGGGCGCCCTGGTCGGTGTGGTGATCCAGTGGTTCCTGAACATGGAGATCGAGCGGTACACGCTGGCAACTGGTGAGACAGCGTTGACCGGCTTCAACCGGTACGGCAAGCACTGGGGTCTGTTCTTCGCGATCATGACCTACTTCGCGAACATGTGGCCCGGCTGGGCGACCAGCTCGGCGTCGATGCTGACCTATCTGTTCGGCGGCGGTGATCCGCGCTGGATCGCGATCGGCATCCTGCTCGTGATCGGCCTCATCCTGACCTTCGCCCCGGTCGTGTACGTGATGCTCGAGCGGCTGATCCTGGTCAAGATCCTCGCCGTCGGACTCCTCGTCGTACTGGCGTTGATCTTCGCGATCCGGGCCAAGACGTACGACGCCCTCGGGCACGCCGTCACGCACCCGCAGTTCCCCGTCGAGCAGCTCGGATTCGCGCTGATGATGGGTGCGATCGCGTACGCCGGTGCCGGTGGCGGCCAGAATCTCGTGCAGAGCAACTGGATCCGGGACAAGGGCTTCGGCCAGGGTCTGCACGTCCCCCGCCTGACCTCACCGGTGACCGGCGAGACCGAGGCCGACCCGACGGCCAACGGCTACGTCTTCACCCCGAACGACGCCAACCTGGCCCGCTGGAAGCGCTGGTGGAAGTTCGCCAACATCGAGCAGGCCGCGACCTTCGTCGCGATCACCGTGCTGACCATCGCCTTCACCTCGATGCTCGCGCACGCCACCCTGTTCGGCGACAGCAACGTCAAGAACAACATCGGCTTCCTCAAGATCGAGGGCACCACCCTGCAGACCCTGGTCGGCGGCTGGTTCGGCTACCTGTTCTGGGCGATCGGCGCCTTCTCCCTGTTCGCCGCCGCGGCCGGCATCGTCGACTACACCTCGCGCCTGACCGCCGACATGATCAAGGCCCGCTACCTCCGGACGTCGACCGTCACCGAATCCAAACTGTACTTCGGCCTGGTCTGGGGACTCGTTGCCTTCGGCATCATCGTCCTGCTCGCCGGCCTCACCCAGCCCCTGGTCCTACTGGTCATCTCCGCCTGCACCGCCGGCACCATGATGTTCGTGTACTCCGGCCTGCTCTGGTGGATGAACTCCCGAGCCCTCCCCCGGGCCATCCGCATCACCCCGGTCCGGACCGCCGTACTGGCCTTCTCGTTCCTAGCCTTCGGCTTCCTGGCCGTCTTCACCCTCATCGACCAGCTCAAGAAGCTCTGACACCTGCGGCAACCCGCAGCGGCGGTACAACTCCAACGCCAACCGCCACTGCTCCCGAGCGGGCTCGTCCTCTCCGAGCCCGCTCAACGCCGTGCCGAGGCCCTGGCGGATCTGGGCTTCCATCTCGTCGTTGCTGCCTTGAATCATGTCGAGTGCTTCGGTGAAGGCAGCGCGGGCCGCGTCGTGGGCGGCGAGTGCCGTTTCGGCGACACCCAGCCAGCGGAGGTGTTCGGCGATGGCGGATTTGTCGCCGGCGAGCCTGATTTCCGCCAGGTGATCGCGGAGCCAGGTTCGGGCGGATTCAGGGCGGCCTGAGCGCAGGTAGCTGGCGCCGATGTCGGGGAGAAGCAGGTGGAGAATCTCTGGGCGGCTTCGACGCAGGGTAGCGGCCGCCAGGTCGAAGGCCTCGTCCTGCTCCGCGAAGCGGCCGAGGCGGCCGGCCAAGGAGCCGATGCTGAAGCGTGCGTCGCTCTCGATGATCTCGTTGCCGAGCCGGAGCGCACCCTCCAGGCCGGATCGGGCCAGCTCCGTTGCCTCGTCCAGCTGGTCGAGTCGCTCCAGATCCTGTGCGAGCGTGATCGTGCACACGACGTGGTTCAACGGATCGGTCTCCAGCGGTGCCGCTGCGATGGCCACCCTCAAGTGAGCTACCGCGGTCTCGGAGTCCGACCTGGCCGAGTAGTGCGCTGCCACGTGATAGCTGATCCGGCTCAGGGCGAAGACAGAGGCACAGGTCGGATCGTCGCGGAGCGCGGTCAGCGCAAGTTCCCCGAGTTCTGCTCCCTCGGCGTGCCGGCGGCGGATGATCCAGTACCGCATCATGCCGCCCGCGAGGATGACGACGGTTCCGCGGTCTGTCGTCGGTCGGCGGGCCGCGGCGAGGATCTCGGCCGCCTCGGCGTCCAGCCACGCCATGACTTCGTCGTACTCCAGATGCTCGACACCGGCGGTCCACTGCTCTTCGTACCAGAAGGCCTGCGAGACGCCGAGTTTCACTCGCGCTTGCCAGGCCATCGCCACGTACAGCGCCAGCACCCGCTCGCGGGCCGCCGCCGCGCGCTCGTCGGGTGCGAGCTCCCGTGCGTACGTTCGGACGAGGTCGTGGAACTGGTAGCGGCGTGGGCTGGCCGACTCCAGGAGATGCAGGTCGACGAGGTGTTCCAGCAGCGGTTCGACCTCCGACTCCGGGCGATCGACCAGGCGAGCGGCGACCTTCAGATCGAGTTCGTTGCCTTCGTGCAGGCCCAGCAGCCCGAAGATCTCCGCCGCGGCCACGTCGATGGCCGACGTACCGGCCAGCGACAGCGCGATCGACGCCCGGACACCGTCCCCGAACAGGTCGAGACGGGCACTCTCGTCGGCCAGGCGGCGGGCCAGGTCGGCGACCGTCCAGGACGGCTCGGCGGCCAGGCGGCTGCCGGCGATTCTGATTGCCAGTGGCAACGATCCGCAGCGGGCCACGACTTCGCGTGCTGCCTGCAGGTCGGTTTGGATCCGCCCCGATCCGGCGGCAGCAATCAGCAGCGCCAGTGCCTCGTCGTCCGGCAGGACAGCGAGCTCGAGTGACCGCGCGCCCGGCAGACCGACCAGGGCGCGGCGGCTGGTGACGATGACGGCGCAGGTCGACGCACCGGGAAGCAGCGGAAGAACCTGGTCGACACCGGCGGCGTCGTCCAGTACGACGAGCAGCTTGCGGGTGGCACACGCCGTTCGGAACAGACCCGCGGCCTCCTCGGTGGATTCGGGTGGTCGTTGGAGGGCGAAGCCCAGTTGCTGGAGAAGGGTGTTCAGCGCCTCCAGCGGCGTCATCGGTTCGCCGATGCCGAAGCCGCGGAGGTTCACGTAGAGCACACCGTCACCGAACCGGCCCGTCAGCTCACGCGCGACGCGCACGGCCAGCGCGGTCTTCCCCACACCGCCCATCCCTGCGATCGCCGAAATCACGACGACGCCCGGCGCCTGTCCACCACCAGTCAGCAGATCGGAGACCGCGGCGATCTGCTCGACCCGGCCAACGAAGTCCGCCACGTCGTTCGGTAGCCGCTCCGCCGACGGCCGCGCAGCCGCCGCCTGCAGCTCAGCTCGCGCGTCCGCGTCGAGGCCCAGCCCGTCGCTCAGCAGCTCGACAGTCTTCACCCGCGGCGACCGCCGACGCCCCGTCTCCAACGTCTTGATCGCCTCGACGCTGACCCCGGACGCCGCCGCGAGCTGCTCCTGCGACAACCCGGCCGCCTTGCGGAACTTCCGGAGTACCGGGCCGAAGTCAGCCATCGGACTTCACCAATCTGCGAATGTCAGCTGCTTGCGGGGAGCCGTGGCGGGTCAAGAGGTCCAGGGCGGATTGCCATTGGGCGCCGGCTTCGATGGGGCGGGCGGCGGCGTGGAGGACGTGGCCGAGGCGTTCGCGGACGCGGGCTTCGGCTTGCCAGGTTCCTTGGACTCTGTGGAGGGAGGCGCGGAGGTGGTGTTCGGCGAGGTCGAGGCGGCCGCGGGCCAGTTCGACGCGGCCGAGGCCTTCGAGGGCCTCGGCGACGGCGAACTCGTCGCCGTCCTCGAGCGCCGCGGTCCGGGCTTCTTCGAGGTACGACGACGCGGAGTCGAGCCGGCCGGTTTCGCGGTAGGACAGGCCGGCGAGGCAGAGCAGCCAGTAGCGCTCGTGGGGCGTGCCCAGGCGTCGTATCACCTCGACGGCGCGGTCGAGCTCGCGGTCCTGGGCAGCGGTGTCGCCTTGTTTGCCGGCGGCCAGGCCGAGGATGAGGCGGCCTTCGGCTTCGGCGACCTCGTCGCCGCTGCGGAGGGCGACGGCGACGCCGCGGGAGGCGGAGGCGATTGCTTCGTCGAGGCGGTCGAGATCGACCAGGTAGTGGCCGAGGAAGACCTCGGCCTCGATGTAGGCCCGGTCGTACGAGCGAATCTCGGGCGCCGCCAACGCCATGGTCATGTAGTCGACCGCTCGTTGGTGCAGACCGGCCGAGGCGCACTGCTGTGCGACCTCGAAGGGCAACAGGGCGGCGGCGAACGGGTCGGTGAGCGACTCCGGTACGCCGAGCGCCAGCGTGCCCAGCAGCACACCGTCGGAGTGCCGGCGGCGGACGTAGCAGTACGGCAGCAGACCCAGTACGACGCGAGCCAGCACCGCGCGAGACCCGGTCGCGGTAGCACGTCGTACGGCGCCGATGATCTCGTCGATCTCCTCGTCGAACCACGCGAAGATCTCGTCGAGGGTGAACTGCTCCGCGCCGGCCACCCAACTGTCGTCGTACCAGGCCTTGGAGAGGTCGTCGGCGAACCGGGCCATCCGGGTACGCCAGCCCATCGCGAGGCACAGCTGGAGGACTCGCAGTTGCGCGGCTTCGCGGGCCCCGGCGTCGGTCAGGGCGGCGGTCGTCTCCTTGACGTAGCTGCGGACCAGGTCGTGCATGCGGTACCGATGCGGGCCGACGGACTCGATCAGGTACAGATCGACCAGGCGCTCCAACCGGCGGCTCACGTCATCGACGGGCAGGTCGAGCAGCGCCGCGGCGACGCGCACGTTGAGTTCGTCGCCCTCGTGCAGCCCGAGGAGCTTGAACGCGGCAACGGCGTCGGTGTCGCGCTCGGTCGCCGCGGCCAGGGAGAACTCGATGCTCGCCCGTACGTCGCGGTCGGCGGTCGCCAGCTCGTCCAGCCGGTGCCGGCTGGTCTCCAATCGCCGTACCAGGTCGGCGACCGCCCAGGTGGGTTCGTCCGCGAGCCGGGCGCCGGCCAGGTGGAGCGCGAGCGGAAGACCACCGCACAACCGGACGATCGCCAACGCGTTCACCGGATCGCGAGCAATCCGGTTGTCGCCGACAATCTGGGCCAGCATCTCGATGCCGTCCTGATCCGGCAGTACGTCGAGCATCACGTGCACGACACCGGGCAGCGCGGTCATCGCCCGGCGGCTGGTGATCAGCACCGCGCAGGTTGATGCCCCCGGCAACAATGGCGCCACCTGGGCCGCATCGGCCGCGTTGTCGAGAACCACCAGGACGCGGCGGCCGGACAGCGCCGACCGGTAGCGCGAGGCTGCTTCGTGGGCGTCGCCTGGATCATCCGGACCCTGTACGCCGAGGCTGTCCATCAACCGGCTGAGAGCCTCCGGCACGGTCATCGGCCGGCCCGGTCCGAAGCCGCCCAGGTTGAGGTACAGCTGGCCATCTGGGTACCGATCGGCGACCAGATGGGCCATATGAACAGCCAAGGCGGTCTTGCCGATGCCGCCCATCCCGCCGATGGCGGACGTCACCACGACACCGGGCCGCGACTCCTGCGCGGTGAAGGTCTTCTCGAGCTCAGCCACCTGGTCCTCGCGGCCGACGAAGGCGTAGACGTCATCCGGCAGCTCACGCGGGATGGTGACCCGGGCCTTCGTCCGGGCGCCGGCCGTGTAGAGCTCCGCGCGCTGCTGCGGAGCCAACCGCAGCCCTTCGGCCAGGAGCCTGAGCGTGCCCGACCGCGGATGCCGGCGGCGGCCGGACTCCAGGGTCTTGATCGCTTCGACGCTCACACCAGATGAGGCCGCCAGCCGCTCCTGCGACAGACCGGCAGCCTTGCGGAACTTCCGCAGTACTGGGCCGAACTCAGTGGTCATAAGGCTGGGTGGCGCCGTTGACCGTCGTGAAAAGGGAGTAGATGGACGTGGTGGCGGTGATGAAGAGACGGTTGCGCTTGGCGCCGCCGAAGGTCAGGTTGGAGACGGTCTCGGGAACGTGCAGCTTGCCCAGCAGCGTGCCGTCCGGGTGATAGACGTGGACGCCGTCCGCGGCCGAGGCCCAGACGCGGCCGGCGGTGTCGATCCGGATCCCGTCGAAGGCGCCGTTCCCGCACTCGGCGAAGACCTCGCCGCCGCTGATCCGGTCGCCGTCCACCTGGAACACCCGCAGGTGCGCGCGCTCGGTGTCTGTGATGTAGATCAGCGACTCGTCCGGCGAGAAGGCCAGTCCGTTCGGTCCGTCGAAGTCATCGGCAACCCGGGTCAGGACGCCGTCCGCTACTCGATAGACATGGCAGCCGTTGGTCTCGATCTCCCCGGCGTTGCCCTCGTAGTCGCTGGAGATCCCGTACGACGGATCCGTGAACCAGACCGAGCCGTCCCGCTTGACCACGACGTCGTTCGGGCTGTTGAACCGGTGGCCCTCGTAGGAGTCGGCCAGCACGCTGATCCGCCCGTTGTGCTCGGTCCGGGTGACCCGGCGGTTGCCGTGCTCACAGCTGACCAGGCGACCCTCCTGGTCGAGGGTGTGACCGTTCGTGTTCCCGGCCGGCGTCCGGAAGGCAGAGACCTGGTACGACGTCTCGTCCCAGCGCAGGATGCGGTCGTTCGGGATGTCGCTCCAGAGCAGATACCGCCCGGCCGGCGAGTAGACCGGCCCCTCGACCCACCGCCCACCCGTCCACAGCCGCTCCAGGTGGTTGTCACCCCGGATCCCGCCGAACCGGTCGTCGAACTTCTCCCACTCCGCCGGAACGGTCCCCGCCAACGGTTCAAGGATGGTCATCCGCACACTCCCAGGTCGAGGCATCAGCGCGAGCCTATTGTGATCGCCGACCGCCATCACCCACCAACTCCCGTGCGACACGCCCGGCCACGCTCAGCGCCGCGCCGGTCGGGGCCGCTGAGCGACGTTGGTGGGTGACCCAGGTCGGCCGACTGTGACGAACAACCTCCCCAGGTCCAGAGTTTGGACTCTAGAGTGGCCCCAGGCTTGGAAGGAGTCGTCTGTGTCTGAGAGCAAGCAGATCACCAAGGTGCTGGTCGCCAACCGGGGCGAGATCGCGGTCCGGGTCGTCCGGGCGGCGGCCGACGCCGGGCTGGGCAGCGTCGCCGTGTACGCCGACCAGGACCGGGACGCACTGTTCGTCCGGCTGGCCGACGAGGCGTACGCGCTGGACGGGTCGACCCCGGCCGACTCCTACCTGAACATTGCCAAGATCCTGGACCTGGCGGCCCGCTCCGGTGCGGACGCGGTGCACCCGGGCTACGGCTTCCTGGCCGAGAACGCCGAGTTCGCCCAGGCCGTCATCGACGCCGGGCTGATCTGGATCGGCCCGCCGCCGTCCGCGATCGACTCGCTCGGTGACAAGGTCAAGGCGCGGCACATCGCCGAGAAGGTCGGCGCGCCGCAGGTCCCCGGTACGCCGAACCCGGTGGCCGGCGCCGACGAGGTGGTCGCGTTCGCCCAGGAATACGGCCTGCCGATCGCGATCAAGGCGGCGTACGGCGGTGGCGGCCGCGGCATGAAGGTCGCCCGCACCCTGGAAGAGATCCCGGAGCTGTTCGAGTCCGCGACCCGCGAGGCGGTCAGCGCGTTCGGCCGCGGCGAGTGCTTCGTCGAGCGGTACCTCGACAAGCCGCGGCACGTCGAGACCCAGTGCCTGGCCGATGCCCACGGCAACGTCGTGGTCGTCTCCACCCGGGACTGCTCGCTACAGCGCCGCTACCAGAAGCTGGTCGAGGAGGCGCCCGCGCCGTTCCTCACCTCGGACCAGCTCGAGACTTTGTACAAGTCCTCCAAGGCGATCCTGCGCGAGGCCGGGTACGTCGGCGCCGGGACCTGCGAGTTCCTGGTCGGCCAGGACGGGCTGATCTCGTTCCTCGAGGTGAACACCCGCCTGCAGGTCGAGCACCCGGTGAGTGAAGAGGTCACCGGCCTCGACCTGGTCCGGGAGATGTTCCGGATCGCCAACGGCGAGGAGCTCGGGTACGACGACCCCGCGGTGAGCGGTCACTCGATCGAGTTCCGGATCAACGCCGAGGACGGCGGCCGCGGCTTCCTGCCCGCACCCGGCACGCTGACCAAGTGGAAGCCCCCGAGCGGCCCAGGCGTCCGGATCGACGGCGGGTACGACGAGGGCGAGACCGTCCCCGGCGCCTTCGACTCGCTGGTCGCCAAGCTGATCGTCACCGGCCGCGACCGCACCCAGGCGCTCGAGCGGTCCCGCCGGGCGCTGCGCGAGTTCGTCGTCGAGGGCATGCCGACCGTGGTCCCGTTCCACACCGCGGTCGTCTCGGACCCGGCGTACGTGGGCGACGACGGCTTCAAGGTGCACACCCGCTGGATCGAGACCGAGTACGACAACCAGCTCACGCCGTACGACGGCCCGACCGCCGACGCGCCTGAGGACGCGGAGCGCGAGAAGGTCACCGTCGAGGTCGGCGGCAAGCGGCTCGAGGTCGCCCTGCCCGCCGGGTTCGGGGTTTCTGCCGGCGGTGCTGCCGCGGGCGCCGGCGCTGGCGCGAAGAAGAAGCCGGCCCGTCGGGCCGGCGGTTCGGGCAAGTCGGCCGCCGCCTCGGGTGACTCGCTGACATCGCCGATGCAGGGCACGATCGTGAAGCTGGCCGTCGAGGAAGGCGCGACGGTCGCCGCGGGCGATCTGATCGTCGTCCTCGAGGCGATGAAGATGGAGCAGCCGCTGAACGCGCACAAGGCCGGCACCGTGACCGGCCTGACCGCCGAGGTCGGCGCCACCGTGTCGGCCGGCGCCGTCCTCTGCGAGATCAAGGATTAGTAGCTGAGCGTGCCCTTGACGACATAGCCACCCTTGCCGGTCACCGGTGAGAGCAGGACGATGAAGCACTCGCCCTTCTCGACGCCGGTGGCCAGGGTGTGGCTCGGGGCCTTCTTGGTGAAGGTCTGGAGGTCGCCCAGGTCGGCTCCTTCACACCGCTCGACGAAGACCTTGGTGTTCTTCTCCAGGGTGGTCAGGTTCAGCTTGATGTCGCCGCCGGTGGCCACGTAGGTGCCACCGGTCGACCAGGCCTTGCTGTCGACCGTGACGAGGTGCTGGTAGGGCTGCGTCGTCCGCGCCTGCACCGGCGCCGCGTGCGCCGCCATCGGAACCACGGCCAGCGCCGCCACGCCCAGTGCCGCCCCGATCGTTCGAACCTTCATGCTGAGCTCCCTTGGTGTGGATACCGAGTATCTAGATACCCAGTATGCACAGCAGAGGGTCACCGCGCCTACCCACTTTTCCTACTTGAACACTGTTCAGGTTCGGGCTACAGTTCCTTGAACGGTGTTCAAGTCGAGAAGGGTGAGGACGATGGAGCTTCAGGAATTCGTGGCCGCCAAGGCTGCCGAGCTGGGCGTGCCAGGCGCGGCGATCGGCGTACTGATCGATGGTCAGGAGGTGTTCTCCGGCCACGGAGTGCCGCGGATCGGCGGTTCCGAGGCGATCGACCGGGACACGCTCTTCCACATCGCGTCGGTCTCGAAGACCTTCACCGCGACCGCGCTGATGCGGCTCGTTGCCGAGGGCAAGGTCGAGCTCGACGCCCCGGTACGGCGTTATGTCCCGGAGCTGCGCCTGGTCGACGAGGACGTGGCTGAGCGGATCACGGTCCTGCAGCTGCTGAACCACACGGCCGGACTCGACTGGGGCGTGGCCGGTAGCTTCGACCTGACGCTGGCTCAGTTCGTCGAGAGGCTGGCCGAGCTGCCGCTCATCGCCGAGCCGGGCGCAAGGTCGTCGTACAGCCAGGCCGGGTTCAACCTGGCCGGCCGGATCATCGAGACCGTGACCGGCCTGCCGTACGAGAAGGCGATGGCCCAACTGCTGTTCGAGCCGCTCGGTCTGACGAACACGGTCTTCGATCTGGACGACGTGATGATGCGGAAGTTTGCCGTCGGCTACAACCCGGACGAGCACGGCGTTCTCCAGCCGGCCACACCATGGAAAGCCTGGGCGGCCGGGGACCACGGCAACAATCCGGGTGGTGGCGTGGTGTCGACCGTTGGCGATCTGTTGCGGTGGGCAAGGTTCCACCTGGGCAGTGGTGACGGACTGATGTCAGCCGCGGTACTGCACAGCATGCGCGACGAGACCATCGCACTGCGGGCCAGCTCGCTCGGTGACGGACTGGGGGTCGGCTGGTTCCGGAAAACCATCCACGGGGTACTGACGATCGGCCACGGCGGTTCGGGAAACGGACAGTACGCCGACCTCCTCGTCGTACCGGCTGCTGGTTTTGCCGTTGTCTCGTTGACGAACTCCGGACCTGAGGGCTATCAACTCAACCAGGCCGTGCTCCGGTGGGCGCTTGAGCACTACCTCGGTCTGGTCGAGAGCGAGCCTTCGCCACTCCCGTACGACGATGCGCGCGCCCGGGAGCTGGCGGGTCGCTATCAGAACGATGCGATGAACGTGGACTTCGTTGCCAATGGCACCGGAATCACCATCGCCGTCGAAATCAAGCCGGAACTCCGGGCCGGCTCTGATGCCGAGATGCCGCCGGACCTCGCGGCCGCGTCGCTCGAGCTCCTGGCGGACGACGAGTTCATCGTCACGGGTGGCGCCTTGGCGGGTCAGCGCGGCTACTTCACCCGCGGTGCGGACGGCCGGATCACCGGTGGTGACCTGGCCGGCCGCCTGTTCGCCCGGGCTAGCGGGTGATGTTCGCCGAGTAGGCGTACCAAACCGTGGCCGACGACGCGACGTACGCGCGATACGCCCGGCTGCGGTTGGTGGCGATGGTGTAAGTCGCGGCACCGGTCGAGCCGGGCACGACGTACCCAAGATCCTTCCAGGTCGAGGAACCCGGGTCCTTGGACTGGAAGAGCACCCGCATGAACCCTCCCCAGTCCGAACGAATCGCCGCAGCATCCTGGTCTACGCCCGAACCCACCAACCACCAACGCACGAGCAGACCTTGGAGATCAATGGCTGCCGAGATCGATACTGATGATGAACACCACCGCATGGGCATCGCTGCCGGGTGATACGCGATAGGTCCGATTGAACCGGTAGTCGATCCGGCCGGCACCAGTGATCTCGTAGTGATAGACACCGGACGTCCCATCCGGCTTGGCTGCGAAGTGCTTGCCCTTCATAGCCGTGACCGTGCCTAGTTTCGGGGGCCTGTCCGGTTGCTGTGTGAGGTGGTCCCATGCCTGCTGCGCATTTTGCAGTCCGCACCGATCCGCCAGATCTCGCCACATCTGCTGATGTTTCCGGTGCACCAGCAAACGCCACTGCGGCGCCTGGTCAGGCCGCCCTTCCGGAGCTCTGGCCGCGACATACGGCCGGTATCGCCCCGGCTGAGGGCCGGTCGATTGATTCACCGCGAGTTACTCCTCGCCTGGACGGCCGACCTCGACCCAGTCATCAGGGTCGATGGAGTCTGCGCTGAGAATCTCTTGTGCTACAGCGTCGTTAAGGGTTCTGGCGCTCCGTTTCCAACCTTCCAGTTCCGCATCCATCAGGCTCATGTCGTCGCCCGCGGCCGCCCTGATGAGCGCCGCATTCATCTCATAGCGGAAGGTGATGAGATCGTCTTCGTCGAACACCGCGACGAAGGCCCACTCTCCGAAGTCGGCAGCGCGACGATCAGCACGCGGACGCGCCAAGGCGTTGTCGAGCATCAAGTACGCAACGGCGTAGTCGCGCATCGCGGCCAGGTGCGTCAAGTTCGCCGCGCGCAGCATCACCAGCGATTCGCCCTCAGGCGTGCGTAGTTGCGCCTGACCATTGCGGGCTGCATCGATGAACTCCCGCCGGGCACTGCCCGCCAGATCGGACGTTTGGTAGATGCGGTCACGCGTTGCGCTCATCGCCACCCCCTCCATCATCACCAAGATCTTACATAAGATCCTGGCAGCAAGGGTAGCGCGTGGCCGGCGCATCGCCCAGGGATCGAGCGAGCCTGCTTACCGGACATCACTCAGAGCAAGCGCTTGCCAGGTCTTCGCGACGTACTCGGAGACAGGCAGGAGGTTGGCCGACGCATGGGCGACCAGTATTCGTTCGACGTGCGCCAGGAGGCCCTTGACCAGGGCGGCAGCGGGTACGCCCGGGCGATTGGCTACGACATACAGAAGGGCGCCGAACTGGTGCACCACCGCACACATGTCATCGAGGTCAAGGTTCTTCTGGATTCCCCACGGCTGACCGCCGGCACGAACCACCACGTGGGCAATCAGACAGGTCTGTGCAGCCGCCAGCCCAAGATTCGCCTGCCGTGCGTCTTGCTCCGTGCCGTCTTCGGGCACATAAACCACTTCGACGAGCTCGCTGATGATCTCCGCGACAGGGCAGCCGGACAGCTCGGACACCATGTCGATCAGATCGCCGAGTGTGGACGACATCGCGAAGTAGCACGCCTCCGCCAATTCGCGATTCACCACATGGCTGAGGTGATGGTTGATGAAACCGCAGACCGTGTTGACCATGTCGTCGCCGTGATCGTCGAGGTACTCGTCGATGAGTCGATCGCGGAGCTTCAGATCGCGCGCTACCACGTGCGCAGCGATGATCTCCTGTGCGCATCGTCTGACCTCACGATGCTGGTCGACAATCTCCCCCACTACTAGCCCCTTCCCCCGCAGTCATGTTGCCACATCATCACCCTGTGTTACCAGTTGCCGCGGACGCTTCCCTTACACCGCTACTCCTCACCGCGCTCGGCACCCCGGTCGGGCACCGGCCGTCTCCCCCGCAACCGCCGTTCGCGTCCGGACGCGGCAAAGGAACTGCCGCCGCGTAGCGGTGTCCTTTGGCTCGCTTATAGTCACCGGGTTCAGGTGAGGGTGAGGAGCGGGTTATGTGGCGAGCGCGGGCTCGGTATTGGTTCGACAGCACGATGTCTCGAGGTACGCCGGCCTTGGTCGGGTGGCTGGGACTGGCGTCGACGTTGCTGGTGCTGATCGTTTCGGTGCTGGTGATCTGGCTCGTGCCGGATGACGTGCAGCAGCACGGGGGCTGGCCCGAGGTCTTCTGGATGACGTTGATGCGGGCGATCGACGCCGGGACGGTGAGCGGGGACTCCGGAAGTCCGGGGTTCATGTTCCTGATGCTGGCGATCACAGTCGGCGGGATCTTCGTGGTGAGTGCCTTCATCGGCGTGCTCACCGCGGGACTGGAAGGCAAGATCGCCGACCTGCGCAAGGGCCGGTCGAAGGTTGTCGAGCGCGGGCACACCGTCGTACTGGGGTGGTCCGAGCAGGTGTTCACGGTGGTGACCGAGCTGGTCCAGGCCAACCACAGCAAGCGGCGTTCGTGTATCGCGATCCTGGCCGACAAGGACAAGGTCGAGATGGAGGACGCGCTGCGGGCGCGGGTCGGCGACCTGGGCCGGACAGTGGTGGTGTGCCGGACCGGGAACCCGTTACGCCCGGCCGATCTCGACCTGGTGAACCTGGCCGAGGCGCGGTCGGTGATGGTGCTGCCGCCGCCGGTCGAGGACGCGGACATCCAGGTGATCAAGATCCTGCTCGCCCTCGGCGACCGGTCCCGCGCCAGCGGCGGTCCGCAGGTTGTGGCCGCGGTCAACGATTCCGACAACCTCGCCGCCGCGCAGTTGGCCGGTGGTCCGCGGACCCAGTTGGTGGGAGCGGACGACCTCGCGGTCCGGCTGATCGTCCAGGCGCATCGGCAGTCCGGGCTGTCGGCGGTCTGCACCGACCTGCTCGCCTTCGCCGGGACCGAGTTCTACCTGCGGGCCGACCCGTCGACTGCCGACCAACCGTTTGGTGAGATCGCGCGGAGCTTCGACCGCGGCGTCCTGGTCGGTCTGCGGACCGCGTCCGGTCGGGTCGACCTCAACCTGGCCGCCGACCGGATCATCGACGCGACCGACGAACTGATCGTGCTCGCGGACGACGACAGCTTGATCCACCGGGCGCCCACTCCGACCCCGATCGTCGCGGCGGCGATCGCTCCGGAGGTACGGCGTACGGCGGCTCCCGCGCGGACCCTGATGATCGGCTGGAACAAGCGCGCACCGCAGATCGTCGCGCTGCTCGACGAGTTCGCCGTACCGGGATCGCACCTGCAGGTCGCCGGACTTGACGAGGTCCGGCTGGGCGAATACAGCCAGCTCACGGCCGGTACGACGTACTGTGACCCGACGAACCGGGCTGAGCTCGAAGCGCTCGACGTGGGCAGCTATCAGCACGTGATCGTGGTTTCGGCCGATACGCGGGGTGAGCAGGAGGCCGACGCGCGGACGCTGCTGACGTTGCTGCACCTGCGGGATCTCGGGCAGCGGCTCGGCGATCCGTTCTCAATCGTCAGCGAGATCAACGACGACGCGAACCGGGAGATCGCGCAGGTCACGCGGGCCGACGACTTCGTGGTGAGCGAGAAGCTGATCAGTCTGCTGCTCACCCAGTTGACCGAGAATCGGCATGTCGCCGGGGTGTTCGCGGAGCTGCTCAGCCCGGATGGGGCTGAGATCTACCTCAACCCGGCGGCGGACTATCTGCTGCCCGATGAGGCGGCGAACTTCGCGACGGTGGCGGAGGCGGCCCGGCTGCGCGGTGAGACGGCGATCGGGTACCGGACGCATGCCGAGTTCCATCGGTCCCCCGCCTACGGCGTGGTGCTGAACCCGGCTCCGGCCGTGGCGCTGACGCTCGGCGTGGCGGATCGGGTGATTGTGCTGGCTGATCACAGTTCAGGTGATTTAACAGACAGTTCTCAGGTTGAAGCTGTAAGTTCCCTGCAGACATCACGGTGAGGGAGGGTTTGCATGTCCAAGAGGACCCACGAGCAGCAGCTCGCGGCGCGGAAGGCCAAACGGCAGGCCGAGCGGCAGGCTGAGCGCGCGCGGCAGCGGCGGAATCTGGCCATCACGGTCACCGCGGTGGTCGCGGTCGTCGCCGTCCTGGTCGGAGTCTTCGTGATCTTCGGTCCGAAGGACAGCGACACCCCGGTCGCCGGCGACACGCCGTCGACGGATGCGCCGGCCGGTCCGGACAACAAGCCGAAGAGCATCCCGACCGCCCTCGCCGCCACGCCGAAGCGGGCGACCGCGCTGCCCGCCGAGGTCAGCTGCAGCTACAAGAAGGGCGCGGAGCCGGCCAGCAAGAAGGTCAACCCGCCGGCCGACGGCAAGACCAAGGCGTCCGGTACGTCGAAGGTCAGCCTGAACACCTCGGTCGGTGACCTCCAGGTCACCCTGGACAGCGCGCTGGCCCCCTGCACGGTGAAGAACTTCCTGAGCCTCGTCGGCCAGAAGTACTTCGACAACACCTCGTGCCACCGGCTGACCGTCGGTGAGGGCCTGCAGGTCCTCCAGTGCGGCGACCCGAGCGGCAGCGGCAGCGGTGGCCCCGGCTACAGCTTCGCCGACGAGGTCTACCCGACCCTGAAGTACGGCCGCGGCATCCTCGCCATGGCCAACTCCGGCCCGAACACCAACGGCAGCCAGTTCTTCATCGTCTACGGCGACGCCTCCGGCCTCGGCCCGCAGTACACCGCCTTCGGCACCCTCGACGAGCCCAGCCTCAAACTCGTCGACAAGGTCGCCGAAGCCGGCGTCAAGCCCCAGAACGGCCCCACCGACGGCGCCCCCATCACCCCCGTCAAGATCAACTCCGCCACCGCAGCAGCCTGACCCGAACACCACCGCGCCGCCCGTCATCACGACGGGCGGCGCGTTGCGTTTGCCCCTCCAACCTTTGGTCAGGCTAGGAGGTGGTACTTCGAGCGGGGCCAGGCGAGGAGGGCGTGGACCTGGGTGATGCCGGACTGCTGGAGGAGTTCGACGGTGCCCTCGCGGAACTTGTAGAGGTTGGTGGCGGGGTCGCGGGTGGTGTTCCAGTTGTCGTCGGCGTAGGCCTGCATGGCTTTGCGGTAGCGGGAGTCCGGGGCTACCGAGTCCAGGATCAGCAGGTTCTTGAACCAGATGGAGTTGAAGGCGGCACCGTTCTTCGCCAGGATCTCGCGGGTGTTGTAGAAGGCGAGCGAGGCGTTCGCGACGGACTTGGCGTCACGCAGGTAGCGGTGATCACCGGTTGCCTTGTACAACAACACGCCGGCCCCGAGCATCACGCCCTGGTTGTAGCTCCACTGCGTCTTCTCGATGTTGCCGGCCAGGTCGATGTGGTCCCAGTAGAGACCGTTCGGCGCGAGCATGCAGTCCTGCGCCCACTGGTACATCCGCTTGGCCCAGGTGAGGTACGACCGGTCCCGCGTCAGCAGGTACAGGTGCGCACCGAGCTCGGCGCCCGGTCCGTTCGAGACCGTGTTCCGGTCCTGACTCCACGGCGCCTGCGTCCAGTAGACGCCACCGGCACACGGATGCGCGGGATCGGTGTCCCACCCGTGCACGACCAGCGCGAAGATGTCCTTGGCCCGGGCGAGCGACGTACGGTCGCCGGTGCGTTGGTAGTTCTGGATCAGGTTCAGCCCGATCCATTCGTTGTCGTCGTAGAACTTGTCGCCGCCACCTCCCAGCGGCGGGCGCACGTAGGAGTCGTACCCCTTCGGCGTCGTCGTGGCATTCCAGTACGACGCGTAGGCGTCGAGCCGTCGTTCCGCCTCAGCCGACGCCTTGTGGCCGGACCCTGGAATCCCGGCGATGTCCTCGGCCGCGATCGCGGCCTGCGAGTACGGCCAGACGTACGAGTACGGGTTGGTCTGCTGGTTCGGGTACTCCTCACGCAGCAGCCCCTGCCCTGCATCGAAGTACGTGTTGATCGCGTCGTACGACGCCTTGGCGCGAGCCGCCGGACTGGTCACGGCGCTAGCGCCTGACGTCGACAGCGACCCGACGACCGCGACCGCCACCAGGCCGGCCACGATCCGAGTTGATATACCCAATTTCCTGCGCATCGACCGGCTCCTCTGTGGGCGGTGGCGGATGACATCGATGTCATGTTCTAACCGTCGCAGGGAGATCTCGTCAATGGCTCAGCGACTGACCGCTTGGTCCGACGCAGTTGACATATCAAGTGGCGTGACCGGGAACGCGATCCACGCCGACTTCAGATGCAGCCGCCCGCGGAGCTGATCAGCGCTGAGCTCACGGCGTCCCTTCGACCCGACCGCCTCGACCCGCGCCGCGCGTCCACCGCTCGGTCCGAAACCGGTTCGAGTGACCACCCGGAGCGAGCGGATCGTCCCGACGTCGAACGCGGCCTGGATGTCGGCCGTCTTCCGCGTCACCGTCCACGTGACGTTCGGATTCCCGTTTCCGGGATACGCATCCCAGCTGTCCACCTTCATCACCTGGTACGGGACCTGACCGGCCGCGGTCGCCCCGCCGTTCGACGAAGAGAACTCGGCGATGATCGGCTTGCCCTTGTAGAGCCGCACCTGATCAGCGGTCGCGGTGATCGCCGCGTTCGTCGCGCTCTTCTCGTCCTCGTATCCGCCGTAGACCTGGCAGGCGATCGTGTCGCAGAGATCGTAGGCACGCTTGGCACTACGACTCCGATGGAAGACCGAATAGGTGCGTGCGGCAACCGCCTGCGCCTGCAATGCGGCAGGACGCCAACTGGACAAGGCTTCTCGCGGTACGACGCCACGAAGGTAGTACTCGAGTGAGACCACGTTCACCGTGTCGAGATGCTTGCCCGGGACATCGATCGCCCGCAGTCCGCCGCGATACCGCCGTACCGCACCGGACGGCAAGATGAGACTCGTCAGGACCGGACCCTCGAACTGCGACATCGAGGTGAACGTCTTCCAGAGCGTCCACTTGCGGGTCTTGGTGTTGTAAGAACTGACCTTCGTCCCGTGCTCGCCGTTCGGATCGATCGACCACTGGTTCCTGGTCGATGCCTTGGGCAACGTATAGAGCTTTTCCTTGGCCAGATCACGAACCCGTAGATTGTTGACCGCGGCAACCCGGATGCCGTCCGTCGTGTCTGCGCTGATCCGGACCCGGATCCGGCCGGTCGCCTTCCCGACGGTCGTGCCCGGGTAGTAGAAGTCGAGGATCTGTTTCGCCGACTTCCCGGCCAGCGCGGCGCCCTGAGCGCCGTACTGGGACATGCCGCGACCGTGGCCGAAGCCGCGGCCGCTGATCGAGGTGTTCGTGCCGGCGGTCGGCTCGAATTCCCGGGCCTCAGCGGTCGCGCTGATCACGGCGGATGCGATGACGACTGCGACAATCAGACGCTTCTTCATGTGACACTCCGGTATTGGACGAGAACCGTACGAGTGTGGGCGTGGTAGGTCAGCCAGCCGCGCTGGTACTTCTGCCGCAGGCCGCCCTTCACCTTGTAGATGTCGGTCATCGGCAGGCCGAGCCGGGAACGCTCCGCACCGATCGCCACGTACTTGCGGTAGATCAGACCGGTCACCGGGCGGACGCCGTACGGCTTGGTCCAGTAGAAGCCGCCGTCGCGGAACGACTGCACGCGCGTCCCGCCGACCCGGCCGTTGCGGACCTCGGTTGTCGGCAGGCCGAGACCGGTGTCGGGACCGATGCGGCGGTAGCGCTGCCGGAAAACGCCCGCGGTCGAGTGCGCGCCGGTGGAGACGGAGTAGTAGATGTCGCGGGTGGCGAACTGCGTCGCCCAGCCGGTCCGGGTCCGGTGCTCACCCCAGAATGGTTGCCCAAGGCTCCGGAATCCGATCGTCTTCGCGAACCGGTAGATCGGCGTCGAAACCGTGCCACCCATCAGTTTCAGTACTCGTTGCTTCAGCCAAGGAAGTTTGGCGTACAGCTGTTTGCCTGGACAGTCGGTCGCTTTGGTATCGCGGTGACCGGAGATGGTGTTCACCCGGTGCCGGGCGAGCACGATGCTCGAGGTCGGCGAACGGTAGTTGGCGTCGAGCTTCCACGCGATCACCCGAGCCGTTGCCTCCAGCATCGAAGCGGGTGGCGCGGCCTTGTCGAAGTTGCCGATCAGCGAGACGCCGAACGAGTTGCTGTTGAAGGATTCCGTGTGCGCGCCGAGGACGGGCAGCTGGGCGCCGCCGTACCGGCCCTCGAAGGCGCGACCGAAGCGGTCGACGAGGAAGTTGTAGCCGATGTCGCACCAGCCGCGGCCCTTTACGTGGTACGCGTACGTCGCGCGCAGCATCGCCGGGACCTGCGCGCGGGTGTAGTCGTTGCGATCGGCAGTGTGGTGGACGAACGCGGCCAGCACGGTCTTCGTGTACTTCGGCCGCGTGCAGCCCTTGTTGACAGCGCGCAGCCGCTCGTCGGCACCCCAGCGCTTGCGGCTCCAGACGTTCGGCATCGGGTACGGCGTTCTGCTCGCGGCCGGCCCGATGTCTTGGACGGCTGGCGATTCGCCGCTGTCGCCGGGGAGCACGCCGGGCTGGATCAGCGTGACCTTGGCACCCTTGATCGTCGTACCGGCGGCGTCGGTCGCGCTGGCCTGGATACCGCTCGCGTCGCCGACCCACAGCGGTTCGGTGCCGGGGTTTCCTTCCGGGGTGTCAGGACCGTGACCGTCCTCAACCTGCAGGGGCTGCCAGTCGGTCCATTTGTCGCCTTGCTTGATCCGGACCTTGGCGTGGACGTTCCGTACGCCGTTCGGCCAGGTGACGCCGACCATCGCGAACGGCGTGGTCTCGGCGGCCACCGACGGCCCGGTGATCGCGATCTCCTGGTACGTCGCCGCGGGCGGATCGTCGGCGTACTGATCAGTCGGCAGCAGGTGCGGAGCGACCAGCGAGAGGCCGGTCACCGAGAGTGTGAGGAGCCGGAGGGTCTTGCCCATCGAACAGCCTTCCAACGCAGGGCAATGCGGTCGCTGGGCGGCGGTAATCGATTATGCGCGCTGCGTGACGACATTCGCGGGATTGGGTCACCCTGCGTGGCGTGCCGGGTTTGCGATGTTCGGTAGGCTCACCGTAAAGCCCCCATTTTTGAAGAGGCCCGACATGACGTACATCCTGATCATCGCCGTCGTGGTGATCGCGGTGCTGGCATATCGCTCGTACCGTCGGACCCAGTTGCAGACCCGCAAGCAGCACGAGATCACCGCCGGTGAGCTCGAGTCGGTCAAGCGCACGGCCGACGAGGACATCACCCGGTTCGGCGAGGAACTGCAGGACCTCGATCTGGAGATGGTCGGCAAGGACCTCGGCGACGGCGCGCGGCAGGACTACCAGCGCGCGCTCGACTCCTACGAGTCGGCCAAGCAGGCCGTCGCGCAGGTCACCGAGGCCGAGCAGATCAAGCACGTCATCGAGATCCTCGAGGACGGCCGCTACGCCTCGGCCTGCGTCCGCGCCCGGGTGAACGGCGAGCCCCTGCCGCAGCGTCGCCCGTCCTGCTTCTTCAATCCCCAGCACGGCCCCTCGGTCGTCGACGTGATGTGGTCGCCGCCCGGCGGCGCACCCCGTGAGGTTCCCGCCTGCGCCGCCGACGCCGAGCGCGTCCGCGCCGGCGCCGAGCCCGACGTCCGCAAGGTCATGGTCGGCCCGCAGCGCGTCCCGTACTGGGAGGCCGGCCCGGCCTACTCGCCCTACGCGCAAGGCATGTTCGGCGCCCTCGGCGGCGTGATGACCGGCATGTTCCTCGGCACCATGCTCGGCGGCATGTTCGCCGGCGGCGGCTACGGCGACTTCGCCGGCGGCGACATGGGCGGCGACTACGGCGGCGGCGACATGGGCGGCGGCGAGATGGAAGGCCTCGGCGGCGGCGAAGGCGGCGACTCCGGTGGCTGGGACTTCGGCGACTTCGGCGGCGGCGGCGACTTCGGCGGCGGCGACTTCTAACCCCAGCGCACTTCCGGGCCCCGGCAACCACCACGGTTGCCGGGGTCCTCTGTTTCCCCCGGCGGTCGCCCTCCTCCCCCGGGACCATGTGAGGGGATCTCCCCCTGAGGTTGTCGGTTCTCTGCCCAAAATTTCAGGGGAGAAGGGGCAACCTCGACGGATATCCGTTCACATTGCCGGTGGGGAAAGTGGGCCCGGACGGTCGAGCGGGGTCAGCACAAGCAGAAGGGGTGACCGTCGGGGTCGAGCATGACGCGGACGTTGTCCTGCGGTTGATCCGGGGCGAGCGTAGCGCCTGCCTGGACTGCCCAGGCGACGGCAGTGTCGAGGTCGTCCACACCTATGTCGAGGTGGATCGTCGCGTGCTGCGTACCGGGCTGGCTCGGCCAGACTGGGCGTTCGTACTCGCGGTCGGACTCGATGTTGATCGTCGGACCGGTCTCGCCCTCGGGTGGGTGGAGCTGAGCCCAGCCACCGCGCGGTCCTTCGTGGGCGATCGGCCAGCCCAGCAGACGCTCGTAGAACCCGGCCAGCTCCCGCGCGCGTCCTCGTGCTGCCGAGATCGTGACCGCACCGACCTGCATCCGTGGTCGTTCCATGCCGCGACCTTACTGAGCGTCCGCACCCACCTCAATGGCTGTACGTAAGAACGGGTAGTGGTCGCCCGTGGCCTTCCGCCCCGGCGTGAGCCGGGGCGGGGAGACCGCTGAAAGGTGACTACTACCCGTTCGTCGGTACGGCGTTATCTGGTGATCTTGATGGGGACTGACAAGGCTGAGGGAGCTGTGGTCGGGCCTAGCAACAATTCGCCGTTGTAGGTCTGGCCTGCGGTCATGGCTTTGGTGTAGTTGACGTGCAGGGTTACGGGGGTGTTGGCGGCGACCGGGCCGGTCGGGAGGCCCGAGACGGTCAGGTCGTTGCCTTGGATGGCGTTGACGTTGAAGGTGAAGGACGGCGTACCGGCGACGGCGAAGCCGTGGACCCAGATCTGGTAGTTGCCGTCGGGCGGGCTGACCAGGTCGACCGCCTCGTTCGCCGTACCGCCGGCGGAGGAGGCGACGATCTCGGACGGCGAGAAGACGCCGTCGTTGTTGGCGTCACGGAGGACGTAGAGGTCGAGGTCGTTACCGGCCATCGCGGTGCTGACGCTCAAGCGGGAGGCGTGGTTCAGGGTGATGTTCCGCTTGAAGCTCGATGAGGCCGGGTCGTCCGCGTTGTCCTGGTGAGCGGTTTCGGTCGTCGTACTGGGCTGGCTGAGACCGAAGGCCGAGGCCTTCAGGCCGTCCAGCGCGACGCTCGACTCGAACTTCACGTCGAACGCGCCGCTGTCCGAAGTCGCAGTCTGTACGACGGATGCCGGGGCGACCGATGCGCTACCGACGTCGACCTTGAACGGGGCGTTGAACTTGTCGCCCTGCCAGCCGACCTGGTGCAGCGCGAACGCTTGCAGGCCTTCCTGGGCCGGTGCGGTGACCACGTCGGCCGGTCCGCCGGTGGCCGTGTTGAAGCGCCAGACACCAGTACGCACGTTGGTGTTCGGGCTCTTCCCGACCGTGTTCAGCGTGTACGGCGCGCCGAACACCGAGTCGGGCTCCACCTGGAAGTGGTTCTGCGATCTGCCCATGATCAACGTGTCGAGGTCGGTCGCCGGGCCGGCGTCTTTCCACGACGTGTTGACCAGGAACTTGGTGCCCTCGGCCGGTGTCTTGGGCACGTCCAGATAGAAGAATCGCCAGTCACCGGATTCGGCTCGCCAGGTCCAGTCGTTCGCACCGAACACGGACCCGTTGTTGTAGGTGTAGTTCTGTTGCGCCCGAGCCACGTCCTCACCACCGAAGGTGGTTGCCCCAGTCAACTTTCCGCTGGCGTCCTGCGCCGCCTTCGCCGCGACAGCGACGGAGACCGGCACGACCATCGAGTCCGAACCACGGTTCAGTACGACGGCGCCCGAGTACATCCCGTACGGCGTCTTCGCGGGTACCTTGATCGACGCCGTGAACGAACCGGTCGTGTACCGCGGCGTGCTGATCCACTTCCAGTCGCTGTTCTTGTACCAGTCGATCGAGATCGTGAAGTGGGTCACCGGGATCGACGCGTTCTTCGCGGAGTGCTGCAGGCCCAGGAACAGGCCGTCCGCCATCCGCGACGCCGGGTCGCGCACCAGGGACTGCAGTGCGTTCGAGCCGGCCCGGTGGTACATGAAGCGGCCGTACTCGCCCTGCTCCATCTCGGACTTCGCGAAGTCGAGGTCCAGGAAGCCGTCGATGTTCGAGCTGGTCGTCTTGTCGGTGTGGTTGACAACGCCGTTGTGGTCCTTGTCGGTCCACAGCTTGCCGTCGTGGTTGACATCGGTCCAGTTGTACGTGAGCAACCGCCACGCCTGGTCCTCGGTCAGGTTCTTGTCACCGTCGAACTCGTCGCGCGGATACTCGACCTTGATCAGCATCAGGTCCGCGTCCTTGTGTTTCTTCACGCGCGACGTGAGATCGAGCAGGTAGTCCGGAGCGTTGAAGTTCCCCGTACTCTCCTGCTTCAGATCCTTGCTGGTAAAGGAGAACGTGTCGTTCGCCGTGCGGACGAGCTGCCGGTCACTGACCTGCCAGACGCCCGGACCCTTGACGGTGAACTTCTGCGAGTCCGTCCCACCCGGTGCGATCACGTTCGCGAACGCCGGATACTCCGTCCCGCGGTAGTCACCAACTCGCCAATCGGACGGCGACACCACGGCCCGGCGGCCGAATGCACTCGCCACTGCCTTACCGGCGTCGATCGACCCCGAGCCCTGCACGTTGGCGTCGTACCCGAGGTCCTTGGCTGACGTCTTCAGGATGTCCTTGGCGGTCTTGTAGAAGCCGGCGGGCAGGTTGGTGCCGTGCGCCTTCTCGTAGGCCTGGTAGATCAGCGCGGTCGCGCCCGCCGCCACCGGAGTCGAGCGGCTCGTGCCACCCCACGTGGTCCAGGCGTCCCGTCCGTCGAGGATCGTGTTCAGCGTTGCGTCACCCGGTGCATAGGCGCCGTCGGCAACTACATCGACGCCGTTGGCGCCGTTCGACTGGAAGCCGCGGTTCGACCACTCGACGACGTCGTTGTCCATGATCTGCTTGGTGCGCACGATCGAGTCCCAGCCGGTCGCCCCGAACTGCGTGGACGCACCGACCGCGATACCGGCCGTCGGCGACGAGCCCGTCGTACCGAATCCTGGCGCACCGTTACCGGTCGAGAACAGCGGCGTCGTCTTCTGGCCGTTGTGGATGACGTCGGCTTCCTGGCTGGCCGCGTCCCAGCCGTCGTTGTCGACGGTGGACTGCCCGTAGGAGTTCGACGTGACGTCGACGCCCTTGCGGGTGGACAGCAGATACCCGAACTGGGTGGAGAAGTCGAAGCCCATGTAGATGTCACCGAACGGCGCGAGCTTGGCGTGCGGCGCACCACCGAGGACGGCACCGGCGTACTTGCCACCGGGGATGTCCTTGAAGGTCGGCGCCTTCCCGTTGATGACGGCCTGACCGACGATGTTCGAGGCGGTCAGCGTGCCGTGCCCCTCGATCTGCGGGTCGAAGTCACCCGTCCAAGCGAGAAGATCACCAGCCCCGTACGACGTGTCGTGGACGCCGAACGCGTCCTGACCACCGGGGACCTCGGTCTTGCCGTCGGAGATGAAGTACAGCAGGCCACCCGACAGGTCGGTGTAGCCATCACCGTTCATATCCCGGTACGACGCCGGCGAAGCCTTGGTGACCGGCTTCTCGTCGGCGAACGAGTGGTCGTCGTCGAGGTCGACGTACACGGTGTCGTAGACACCGGCGGTGTGCGGGTCGGTCACGAGGTAGGCCGGGCGCTCGCCGTACAGCTGAAGCAGGTAGTCGTCCGGGTGACTGCCGACCTTGACCGTGCCGGACTTGCTCCAGGACGCCGGGAAGTCGTAGGCGTGCTCGTTGGTGCCGGTCGGGGCGCTGAAGTTGCGCGAAGGGCCGGTCTTGGTCGCGAAGTTCACCGAGCACGTCGTACCGGTCTTGGCGCACGTGGACGCGGTGGTCTTGGTGTACCAGGACAGGCCGTCGTCGACCTGCGTCGGCGCGGACAGCCACTGCAGCGTGCCGTACGGGTCGAAGGCCTTCGGCCAGCCGTTCCACCCGGCCTTGGTCCCGGTCTGGCCGGTCCAGGTCTGCCAGGTGTTCAGCAGGTCCGGATGCCCGAAGTCGGTGCCACCGTCGAGCACGCCGACGGTGATGCCCTTACCGGTGATGCCGGCATTCCAGGCTCCGGTGAAGTCGTGGGTCTTGGCGTCCAGCAGGTTCTGCCTGCGCAGCTTCTCGAAGTTCGAGCCGCGCGGCGCGGGCGCCTGGTCGTACGGCACCTCGCTGGTCGTCAGCTTGGCCCGAGCGGCCTGCTTCTCGGCCTGCGTCGGAGCCTTGTGCAGGTCCGGGTCGGGGTCGTTCAGCGGCTGCCCGGTCTTGCCGAGCTCCACCGGCCGCACCGACACCACACCCTTCGCGGCGGCCAGCTTGGGCAGGGCCTGGAGCGGGATCGACCCGAGCACCATCCCGTTGTCACCGGACCCGGCCACGCGCACGTTGTCCAGCACGGCTTCGGCCGCCGCAGGATCGCCTTGCACGGTCGCGAACACCGGCACCGACGCGGTCTCACCCTTCTTGACCTTGGCCTCGAGCTTCGGATCCAGCTTCGCCAGTAACGCGTCGGCCGCCGTCTTCACCTGCAACGGACCAACCGGCGTATCAGCCTGGGTGGCAGCCCGTACCGGCGCCGACACCGACGCCAGCACCAGAGCCGCCACCGCCGTCGCGGCAGCACCACGCGACACACGTCGTCTCATGCATTCCCCTCCGGACACGCGAGCGATCCCCCGATCATTCACCGGGAATGTAAGCCCGCCCGGACCCCGCGCAAAAGCGATTGGGCGCAGCCAATTCGCGCAGTTTTCGAGCAGTGGTAACTATTCGTGTCCAATACAAATAACGCCGCGGCGCACCGGCGCCGATTTCTCCCGGAACGCCGCCGAAGTCCCCGATCACGCAGAGTCAGCACAGTGAACGAAGGTTTACCCGTGCTTCTTCCAGGAGGACACCCCGGTCTTCTCGTCAGTGACCAGGCCGCTGTTGAGCTCGAAGTGCATGAGGTCGCCGTTGTCCCCGCCGAGATCCGTCCCGCCCCACTTCATCGCCGGATCGGAGGCGCGGATCGCCTCCACGATCTCCTTGCGGATCGTGAAGGTCCGATCGGCCGGATCACCGTGTTTCTCGTTGGGACCGAAGGGCGCGTCCATCATGTTCGGTTTCTGCTTGTCGACCGGCGTCTTCGACTTGGGGTTGGGTTTCCAGTCCGGGTTGGCTTCCTCCGGCGCGGTCAACTGGGCGTGGTCCTCGGCGATCAGCTGCCGCAGCCGGCCTTCTCGTTCCGCGACCGGCGGCGGTGGGGTACCGAAGACACCACCGATGGCGACCGGGGCGCTGTCCCGGAGCCGCGCCTGCAGCGCTGCGGGGTCCTTGGCCAGCGCGAAGTAGTCGTGCATCGCCAGCGCCTCTTCCTTCTGGCCGTCGTACGACGGTGGGCCGCCTGGAACGATCGAGGCCCGGCCGAGCATCAGCCAGGAGATTCGGTGGTAGATCGGGGCCAGCTTCCGGTCCAGGGCCTTCTCGCCTCTCTCGTTCATCAGGTACGGCATCGTCGCGGAGTTCACGTCGATGGCCAGGCCGTAGGTGTGCAGACCGTGCGCACCGGCCTGCAGACCACCGATATGGGTGATTCCCCAGTCGGAGGCCTCCATCGGCCGGCCCTCGGTCGCGGCGATCTTCTCCCGGGCGCTCGCGTCCGCGCGGATCAACGCGTCGGCCATCCGCTGGTGAACCGCCAACACCGTCACCCCGAAGACGCGGACGCTCTGCATCGAGGCCAGCAGGTCGGCGTACGACATCCCCGTCAGATTCCTGCTGCTCTGGTCGATGGTGCTCGTCGCCCCGGTCGCCGCGACGGCCGTGTCCTTCGCCGCGGCCGGCCCAGCCGCCGCTGCGGGGATGATCGGGGCCGGAATGCCGAGGAAGCCGCGGAGAGCGTTCTTCTGATCGATCGGCACCCCGGTGAAGGCGCGTTCGACCTTCGCGATCTGGCCAGGCTCCAGGTCGCCGCCGATGCGCTTCAGCTGGCCCGCGGTCAGCATGGCGCGGAGTCGGTCGACGCCGGCCCCGCCTGCGGCGTCGAGCGTCTTCTTGCGCAGCATGAAGGTCAGGCGGTCGTCAGGCTGCTCAGCCGCCCAGGCCGCACCCGTCGCCGCCTCCTGCCCGTTCAGCCAGCTGAACGCCGTCATCGCCGAGGTGACCGGAGTACCGCTGACCCCGGCCAGCACCGTGCCCAACCACGGTGCATCGACGCCGACCGCCGTACCGAGTCCGTTCGCCAACTCCTGCCAGTGCGCCTTGTCGAGCATGGCCAGTGCCCTCTCCTGATCGGCCACGGCCAACCCGTTCAAGAGCTCGTACGCCGATTGCAGGTCGCCGCCACGAATCATGTCGTGCAGGCGCTCGGCGCGCGCCGCGGCGGCCCCCGGCACACTGGCCATCTTCAGCGCGAGCGAGAGTCGCGGTACGTCGACCGCCGGTGCGCCGCCGCCGTCCAGGAGCTGCCCAAGCTCCTTGCGCTTCTTCGCGCTCGTCCCCTGAAGGATCTTCACGATGTCGTCGGTCGAGAACCCGTTCAGGGTCGTCAGCGCGGTCGGGTAGTCGGGCGGTGTCGCGGCCAGGGCCTCGATCGCGGCCTGTGCGTGCTCGCGCAACCACGGCCCGACCTTGCCGCCGGCCGCATTCCCGGCCTTGGCCAGCGCCGCCTGCGGGTGGTCCGACGCGTCGTCGGCCGGACGCGGCGCAGCCGTCCGCGCCCGCTCCTCCTCCGCGACAGCGCGCTCCCCAGCCACAGCTCAATGCTAGGAACTGTCACCCCGATCGACCGTGCCCCGAAGGGCACGGTCGCGGGCACGATCAGCTCCGCAGGTGCAGGCGACGAGCCGCCTCGGCGATCGAGCCGGTGACGGAGGGGTAGACGGTGAAGGAGGCGGCGACCTGGTCGACCGTGAGGCGGGCGGCAACGGCCAGGGCGATGGGGTGGATGAGCTCGGAGGCGCGCGGTGCGACCACCACGCCGCCGACGATGATGCCGGTGTTCGGCAGGCAGAAGAGCTTCACGAAACCGTCGCGAACGCCCTGCATCTTGGCGCGGGCATTGTCGGACAGCGGCACCTTGACGACCATCGCCGTACTGCCGCCGGCGTCGACGGTCGCCTGGGTGAGGCCGACCGTGGCGATCTCCGGGGCGGTGAAGACGTTGGCCGAGACGGTGGACTGGTCCAGCGGGGCGACGGCGTCGCCGAGGGCGTGAGCCATCGCGATCCGGCCCTGCATGGCGGCCACCGAGGCCAGCATCAGTACGCCGGTGCAGTCGCCGGCCGCGTAGACGCCGCGGGCCGTGGTCCGGGAGACCCTGTCGACCTGGACGAAGCCGCCGTCGGTCAGCGACACGCCCGACTCGATCAAGCCCATTTCGTCGGTATTCGGCAGCGAACCGACCGCCAGCAGGGCGTGCGAACCCTCGACCGTCCGGCCGTCGGTCAGGGTGACGACGACACCGTCACCGACCCGCTTGACCGACTCGGCCCGGGACTTGCTCAGCACGGTCAGACCACGCCGCTTGAAGACGTCCTCCAGTACGGCGGCCGCATCCGCGTCCTCACCGGGGAGGACGCGATCACGGGACGAGACCAGGACCACGTCGCTCCCCAGAGCGTCGTACGCGCTGGCGAACTCCGCACCGGTGACACCGGACCCGACGACGATCAGCCGCTCGGGCAGTTCGTTGAGCTCGTAGACCTGCTCCCAGGTCAGGATCCGCTCGCCGTCCGGCTCGGAGCCCTTGAGCACGCGAGGCCTTGCACCAGTGGCGATCAGGACCACGTCGGCGGCCAGCCGCTCGTCGCCGACGACCACCGTCTCCGGCCCGTCGAGCCGGCCGCGGCCCTTCACGATCCGGATCTTGTCGGAGTCGAGCCGGCGCTCGATGCCCTCCGACTGAGCCGTCGCCAGCGCCTTGACACGCCGGTTGACCACGCCGAGGTCGACCCGCACGAGGTTCGCCGGGTCGTCGTCGCCGTCATCGACCCGGACGCCGAGCTCGCCGGCCTCCTCCACCTCGGTCATCACCTCGGCGGTGGCGATCAGCGTCTTGCTCGGAACACAGTCGGTCAGGACCGCGGAACCGCCGATTCCGTCGGAATCGACGACCGTCACCTCCGCTCCCAATTGGGCGGCCGCACTCGCCGCTTCGTACCCACCTGGACCGCCACCGATGATCACAACTCGCGCCACGAGACGCCATTGTTCCGTATCCTGATTTCTCGTGACCCTGTACGCCGCGTTTGCGTCGAATTTGGACCCGAACCTGATGGCCGAGCGGTGCCCGTACTCGCCGCTGCGCGGGACCGGCTGGATCGCCGGCTGGCGCCTCACCTTCGGTGGCGAGGAGCTCGGCTGGGAGGGCTCGATGGCGACCGTCGTCGAGGACCCGTCCGACCCCGCCAACCAGGTCTTCGTGGCGCTCTACGACGTCCACCCCAAGGACATCGAGCGCCTGGACGAGTGGGAGTGGATCGACCAGGGCGTCTACCGCAAGATCCAGGTCCGGGTGCAGACCCTGGACGGCGAGCAGCTGGCCTGGATGTACGTCCTGAACGCCTACGAGGGCGGTCTCCCCTCGGCCCGCTACCTCGGCATCCTCGCCGAGGCCGCCGAAGCCGCCGGCGCCCCCGACGACTACGTCGCCGAACTCCGCGACCGCCCCTGCCAATCCTCCGGCCACTGATTTCGCAACGTCCGAAAACACGCCGACCACGCACTGCAGCTGTTCGGACGCTAGCGGTGGGGATTGATGAGCGTCCGAAGAATCGCCGACGACGCCAGCGCGTCCTTCGGACGTTAATCTGCGGGGGTGACTGATGAGCTGCGGGCGGCCGCTGAGGCTTGGTTGAGTGAGGACCCGGACCCGGATACGCGGGCTGAGCTGGAGGGGTTGCTGGCGGCGGGTGACACCGTCGAGCTGGCGGACCGGTTCGCCGGGACGCTGGAGTTCGGTACGGCGGGTCTGCGGGGAGCCGTGGGTGCCGGGCCGAACCGGATGAACCGGGTCGTGGTGATCCGCGCGGCGGCCGGGCTGGCGGCGTACCTGAAGGCGAACGGGCTGACCGACGGCCCGGTCCTGATCGGGTACGACGCCCGGCACAAGTCCGACGTGTTCGCGCAGGACACGGCCGCCGTGATCCGCGGGGCCGGGCTGGACGCCGTACTGCTGGATCGGCACACGCCGACCCCGGTGATCGCGTTCGGGATCCGCCACCTCAAGGCGGTCGCGGGTGTCGTGGTGACGGCCTCGCACAACCCGCCGCAGGACAACGGCTACAAGGTGTACCTCGGGGACGGCTCACAGATCGTGCCGCCCGCGGACGCGGAGATCGCGGCCGCCATCGCCGCGGTCGGCCCGCTGGAGTCCGTGCCGCGCGGCGACGACTGGCAGACCACCGGCGACGACCTCCTGAACGCCTACCTGGACCGCATCGCCGAGCTGGTCCCGGAGGACGCCCCGAGGGACCTCAACGTCGCTTACACGCCGCTGCACGGCGTCGGCCGGATCCTGGCCGAGGACGCGGTCGCCCGCGCCGGCTTCGCCGTACCGGCCGTGGTCGCCTCGCAGGCCGATCCGGACCCGGACTTCCCCACGGTGAACTTCCCGAACCCGGAGGAGCCCGGCGCGATCGACGCGGCCCTGGAGCTCGCGCGCGAGATCAACGCCGACATCGCCGTCGCGAACGACCCCGACGCGGACCGCTGTGCGGTCGCCGTACCGGGTCCTGATGGTTGGCGGATGCTGCGCGGGGACGAGCTCGGCGCGCTGCTCGGCGAGTTCCTGCTCGCCAGCAGCCCGACCGGGGTCGCTGCCTGCTCAATCGTTTCGTCGTCGTTGCTCGGCAAGATCGCGACGGCCTACGGCGTCCGGTACGTCGAGACGCTGACCGGCTTCAAGTGGATCGGCCGGGTACCGGAGTTGGTCTTCGGCTACGAGGAGGCGCTCGGGTACTGCGTCGATCCGACGGCCGTGAAGGACAAGGACGGCGTCTCGACGCTGGTCCGGGTGCTGGAGATGGCCGCTCGGGCGAAGGCCGAGGGGCGAACGCTGCTCGACCTGCTCGACGATCTCGCCAACAAGTACGGCCTGCACGCCACCGACCAGCTGTCGATGCGGGTCGAGGACCTGAGCCTCATCCAGACCGCGATGGCGAACCTGCGGGCCACTCCCCCGACCACGCTGGGCACGCACAGCGTCGTACAGACGGATGATCTGGCTGCTGGTTCGGAGGCGCTGCCGCCGACGGACGGCCTTCGGTACACGTTGTCCGAAGGCGCCCGCGTGGTCGTGCGTCCGTCCGGCACCGAGCCGAAGCTCAAGTGCTACCTCGAGGTCGTCATCCCGGTGCAGAACGGGGATGTCGCCGCGGCGCGAGTCGCCGCGGCCAAGGACCTCGAGGGAATCAAACAAGCACTGTCCACAGCCCTGGGGCTGTAGCAGCAGGAACTCTCAGTGCGCCGCAGCGGCTTCGGCCTGCTCGGTGCGCAGGGAGGCCTGCAGCGACGAGTGCAGGATGCGCAGGGTGCTGGTCGACTGCATCAGCGCGTCCCGCTCGTCGGGGTTCCGACTCGCCAGGCTGGTGATGTCGTTGATGGCCGCGTCGATCCGGCTGATCCGGTCGGCGACCGAACCCTCCTGGCTGCTGGCCCGGCGGATCGCGTCGGACGTGACCGTCCAGACGTCCTCCTTGTCGTTGGTACGCCGGGACATGTCGACCATCTGGCTCAACGCGGCCAGATCACTGGCGACCTGGGTCCGCTCCGCCGGCGTGCTGATCCCGGCGGTCGCCTGGCGGAGCCGGGTGACATGCCCGGACAGCTCCGACCAGCTGCTTCTACCGCTCTGGATCTTGTCCAGCACCTTCGCGTACTCGGTGTTGAACTCGTCGTAGTTCACTGTCCTTGACTCCTGCCGTTCGACCGTTCGACTACAGAACTGTAGGGCGTGCGGATTCGAAACAAGTAACCACACGATCGCAGATCGTGTGGTTGTCGCCAAAACGCAACAGCCGCCTGGTACGGCAACGCGTACCAGGCGGCTGAGTTACGTAGGAAATCAGGAGACCCGCGCCGGCGCCGACTCGTAGGTGTTGCAGCGAGCCGCGGTCGTGGTCGAGCTGGTCGCGTAGAAACCGTGCTCCGACCACCAGCCGTGGTTGGCCATCGAGCCGTGGTCGCGCGGGTAGCCCTTCTGGTCACCCGAGTGCTGCACCAGCCAGCGCCACTCGGTGTAGAGCGCGCCGGTCATCGGGTAGAAGCGCCGGTTCGCGCCGATGTAGGCCGACCCCAGGCAGGACGCCTGCAGCTCCCGGCGACGGTTCTCCTCCAGCTTGGCGGCGTTGGTCTTCATCGCCCGCTGGCGCCACCAGGACGCGTCCATGATGCCGGTCTGCTCCTGGATGTGATGGCCGTACTCGTGCGCCATCGTGTTCGTCGCGTAGACCCGCGCGTACGTCGAGTTCTGCTTCCACAGGCTGACGACGACGTTCGCCGGGAAGTAGATGTTGTTCTCGCAGTAGAACGCCCGCGTCAGCGTGACGACACCACACAGGGTGTTGGCGGTCTTGGCCGTGGTGATGTGCAGCTTGGGCGCCGCCGTGGACTTCGCGCCGGCCGCCTTCAGGATCGGCTTCCAGGCGGCGTACAGGCACTTGTAGACCTGGTTGCTGTACTGCGTCACACCGGCCACCGTGCGCATGGAGACGTTGACCTCCTTGCACCGCGAGGCCGGGATCGGGCCGGTCTTGTAGAGCTTGTTGTAGCGAACGATCTGCAACGCCGACGAACCGGTGTAGCCGGCCTTCGCCGTGGGCGCCTGGACGTCGGCCGCCGACCCGGCGGACTCGCCGACGACAGGGGCCGGCCGGACGTCGGCCGGTGCGGCCTGCACGTTGACCGGGGCAACAATCGCCAGGCCGGTCAGCGCAGCGACGCCGGCCAGACCACGGCGGGTGGTACGGGAGAGGTTGACCATGTGCTCCACTCTCGAAGTTCAGGGGACTGTCTGTGCCCATCCTGGGCTGACCGGGGGTTCATCCACCGGCCGGGACACGAACTCCGACGTCTTTCGTTGGGTCCCAGTTCCCCCGGGTTCGCATCAGTTCCGGAGGCGTCCACCGAGAAAGGCCAACTGCGCCGGTAGCATCCGCCGCCAGTATCCCTGGGTATGTCCGCCGGCCTGTTGCCCACCCGCCGCGTGCAGCTCGGTCCGCAGGTCGGCGGCCGCCGCGGCGAACGGATCGTCCCGTCCGCAATCGATGCGCACGGCAACATCTTGGAGCCCGACCGGGCGTCCGAAGAGCTGGCCGGCCTCGAAGTCTTCCCGGCTGTCGAAAGCGCCCGGGGCGACGTCCTTGTAGTCCCGCCATATCGCCGGGCTGAGCGCGCCGACCGCGACCGCGCGGGTGCCCGGCCGGACCCGGCGCTGCCAGGCATGCAGCGCCGCGAACAACAGGGCGCCGTACCCACCCATCGACCAGCCGAGGACGCCGTACCGGGCAGTGTCGAGACCGCGATTCGCCAGCAGGGGAAGGAATTCCTGGTCGAGCATGAACCCCGGATCCTCGTCGGTCACCCGGCGATGCCAGTAGCTGTCCGGCCCACCGTCCACGGTCGCCAGCGCAAACGGCGGCGACCCAGCCTGTACGGCGGCAGTCAGGTACCGGTCGATCCCGAGATCACGAACAGCCGACGTGTGATCACCACCACGTCCATGCAACACCAGTACGACGGGCAACGGGTCGGACGGCTGATGACCATCCGGGTAGATGATCGAGTACCCGACCGCCGTACGGCGACCGAGCGAGCTGAACGTGCCCGACACCACAGGTCCAGCCGGTACGTCGGGCACCACGCCATCCGGACCCGTCAATCCGAGAGCCTCGTGCACGCGGCCGCGTCCGGGGATCACCCCGGTCTCGAGTCCGACAACTCCCGCCGTACCGGCGACTCCTGCGACCACGCCGGTGCGCAGGAGCGCGCGACGGGAGATCAACGGAACAGTGCGGCGACGATCGCGATGACAGCCAGTACGGCGATCGCCGCCAACTCGGGACGGGCCCAGTTCGTCTTGACCGCACCACCGTCGACTGCGCCGTACTGGTCCATGTGCGCCTCGATCCGGCCGACGACCAGGTCGGCGCGGGACAACGAGCTGTCCGGCCGAAGCTTGCGACCGCCGACGCGCTGCTTGCGCAGGTCACGCATCACGAGCTGCACCCCCGGTGCGCGGAAACGGCCGGCGTCGGTGTGGACCCGGAGGATGTCGGCGACATCGGCACCGCTGACCTGGTTCCACGGGATGACGCGATCGCGCAGATGGTTACGCAGCACGATGGTCTCCGGGCTGAGCGTGACCGACGGACGGATCAGGCCGCAGTACGCGAGCACCATCAGGATGGCGATCACACTGCCGACCATGATCCCGGAGGCGGTGCGCCACTCCAGCACGATGTCCAGCAGTCCGACCGCTCCGATGGCGATCACGATCCACCCGGAGATCCGGTTGGAGGTGGACAAGTACTGCTCGGTCTCGGTGTCGTTCGACTTCACCCGCACAACGTAACCGGTTGTCCGGATCAGCACTATGCTGCCGAGGGTGACCACTACCGACAGCGGCGTCGACAGTCTGGCCGACGTGACCTCGTCCGAGGACCGGCTGCGCCGGTTCCTGCTCGGTCTGCCGGGCGTCGACCAGGTCGGTGCCGAGGCCCGGGCCGCCACGCTGAGCACGCGCTCGATCAAGACCACGGCCAAGGCCTACGCACTGGACCTGGCGATCCAGATGATCGACCTGACCACTCTGGAAGGCTCGGACACCCCGGGCAAGGTGCGCGCCCTGTGCGCCAAGGCCAAGCGGCCGGACCCGGCCGACCAGACCGCGCCCCAGGTGGCCGCGGTCTGTGTGTACCCGGACCTGGTGGCGACGGCGAAGTTCGAGCTGCGCGGGACCGGCATCAACGTGGCGAGTGTGGCGACCGCCTTCCCCAGTGGACGTTCGAGCCTGGCGATCAAGGTCCAGGACACCAAGGACGCGGTCGCGGCCGGGGCCGACGAGGTCGACATGGTGATCGACCGCGGTGCCTTCCTGTCCGGGCGGTACGGCCTGGTCTTCGACGAGATCTCCGCGATCCGCGAGGCCGCGGGTGACGCACATCTCAAGGTGATCCTGGAGACCGGCGAGCTGGTCACGTACGACAACGTCCGGCGTGCGTCCTGGCTGGCCATGCTGGCCGGCGCCGACTTCATCAAGACCTCCACCGGCAAGGTCTCACCGGCGGCGACGCTGCCGGTGACCCTGGTGATGCTGGAGGCCGTCCGCGACTACCACGAGTCCACCGGTCTGCACATCGGCGTCAAACCGGCCGGTGGCATCCGGACCGCGAAGGACGCGATCAAATACCTGGTCACGGTCAACGAGACCGCCGGACCCGACTGGCTGGACCCGGAGCTGTTCCGCTTCGGCGCCTCCAGCCTGCTGAACGACCTGCTGATGCAACGCACCAAGCTGGCCACCGGTCATTACCCCGGCCCCGACTACTTCACGCTGGACTGAGGCATGAGCAGATTCGAGTACGCACCGGCCCCGGAATCGCGGGCCATCGTCGACATCAAGTCGTCGTACGGGCTGTTCGTCAACGGCGCCTTCGTCGAGGCGACGGACGGCAAGCCCTTCAAGACCATCAGCCCCGCCTCGGAAGAGGTGCTGGCCGAGATCAGTGAGGCCGGGCCGGCCGATGTCGACAAGGCGGTTCGCGCCGCCCGCAAGGCGTTCGAGAAGGTCTGGGGCCCGATGGCCGGCCGGGACCGCGCGAAGTACCTGTACCGGATCGCGCGGTTGATCCAGGAGCGGGCGCGTGAGCTCGCCGTACTGGAGTCGCTCGACAACGGGAAGCCGATCCGCGAGTCGCGTGACGTCGACATCCCGTTGGTGGCCGCGCACTTCTTCTACTACGCCGGCTGGGCCGACAAGCTCGAGTACGCCGGTGCCGGTGACGACCCGCAGCCGTGGGGTGTCGCGGGTCAGGTCATCCCGTGGAACTTCCCGCTGCTCATGCTGGCCTGGAAGATCGCACCCGCGCTGGCCGCCGGCAACACCGTCGTACTGAAGCCGGCCGAGACGACGCCGCTGACCGCGCTGGCGTTTGCCGAGATCTGCCAGCAGGCGGATCTGCCGCCGGGTGTGGTCAACATCGTCACCGGTGCGGGCCGCACAGGTCAGGCTTTGGTCGAGCACCCCGACGTGAACAAGGTCGCCTTCACCGGCTCGACCGCCGTCGGCCGCGCGATCGCGAAGTCCGTCGCGGGCACCGACAAGGCGGTCACGCTCGAGCTCGGCGGCAAGGCGGCGAACATCGTCTTCGAGGACGCGCCGATCGACCAGACCATCGAAGGCATCGTCAACGGCATCTTCTTCAACCAGGGCCACGTCTGCTGCGCGGGTTCGCGGCTGCTCGTCCAGGAGAGCGTGTACGACGAGGTGCTCTCGCGACTGAAGCGCCGGATGAGCTCGCTGCGCGTCGGTGATCCGCTCGACAAGAACACCGACATCGGCGCGATCAACTCGGCCGCGCAACTGGCTCGCATTCGTGAGCTGTCGCAGGTTGGCGAGGACGAAGGTTCCGAGCGCTGGTCGCCGGAGTGCGAGCTGCCGGCGCAGGGCTTCTGGTTCCCGCCGACCGTCTTCACCGGCGTCTCCCAGGCACACCGGATCGCCCGCGAGGAGATCTTCGGGCCGGTGCTGTCGGTGCTGACCTTCCGCACCCCTGCCGAAGCCGTGGAGAAGGCGAACAACACTCCCTTCGGGCTCTCGGCCGGGATCTGGACCGAGAAGGGTTCCCGGATCCTCTGGATGGCCAACCAGCTGCGCGCCGGCGTGGTCTGGGCCAACACGTTCAACCGCTTCGACCCGACCTCGCCGTTCGGCGGCTACAAGGAGTCGGGCTACGGCCGCGAAGGCGGCCGTCACGGCCTGGAGGCTTACCTTGCCCACTAAAGACGGTGCTCGCCTCGAGGTGCGCAAGACGTACAAGCTCTACATCGGCGGCGCCTTCCCGCGCAGCGAATCCGGCCGCGCGTACGCGGTGAACAACACCAAGGGCAAGTTCCTGGCGAACGCGTCGCAGGCCTCCCGCAAGGACGCCCGGGACGCGGTTGTCGCGGCCCGTAAGGCGTTCGGCGGCTGGTCCGGCAAGACGGCGTACAACCGTGGTCAGGTGCTGTACCGGATCGCCGAGGTGATGGAGGGGCGGCACGAGCAGTTCAGCTCCGAGGTCGCCGCCTCCGAAGGCCTCTCGATCTCCAAGGCCCGCGCGGTCGTGGACGCCTCCATCGACCGCTGGGTCTGGTACGCCGGCTGGGCCGACAAGCTCGCCCAGATCGTCGGCTCCAGCAACCCGGTGGCCGGCCCCTACTTCGACTTCTCGTTGCCTGAGGCAACCGGTGTCGTCGCCGTACTGGCTCCGCAGGACTCCAGCCTGCTCGGCCTGACCTCGGTGATCGCCCCCGCGATCGTCTCCGGCAACACGGTCGTCGCCGTCTCGTCGTACGAGCGTCCCTTGCCTGCGGTGACGTTGGGCGAGGTGATGGCGACCTCCGACCTCCCCGGTGGTGTCGTCAACCTCCTCACCGGCTCGGCCTCCGAGATCGGCCCCTGGCTGGCCTCGCACATGGACGTCAACGCCATCGACCTCTGCGGTATCGAGAGCCCCGACGAAGCCCGCGACCTCGAAGCCGCCGCCGCCGAAAACCTCAAGCGAGTACGCCGTCCCGCTCTCGAGGACTGGTCGGAATCCCCCGGCCTCTCCCGCCTGACCCAGTACCTAGAACTCAAAACCGTCTGGCACCCCATCGGCGTCTGACCGCCCACGCCACCACTGGTGGCGCGAGACAGTCAACAACCGCCGGAGACCCCGCACCATAGGGCTCCAGCCTCCACAACCTGTCCCCTGCCACCACATGTGGCGGGGGCGGGTCAGCGGATGGTGGTTTGAACAGGAACTGGTGGGCGTGAACAGGTAGTAACTTGTTCAAGGCCCCCGGAACGTGCACGCCCCCGACGACCTCCCGGGTTTCGGACGTTAGGGGTTTGGCGGTGGTGGTGGCCGCTTTGCGGAGATCTACTGCCGCTCCGTGGCAGTAACTCCACGCAAAGCCGCACTCCGGATGTTTTTCGGGCCTATACGCCGAAAAAGTCACTCATCACGAGCTAGCGGACCGGAACGCGGGGGTTGTTCGCGTTAAGTGGTGAGTTTTAGGGACCCGGTGACGAAATCCACCAATTAGCGGCGCGCCAGGGGCAGCCGGGCGCAACCCGCACCCCAAGCAACCCAACCCGCCGTAACCCACCACAACGCGTCACCGTTCAGGCCTCGTTGCTACCGGCCGCAACCGCAGCACGTAACCTCAACCGGCGGGAACGCGGTCACCGACCGCACCACTCTCCCTCAACCAGGCACCCACCCCAGCCACCCTCCACTGTCAATCGGCCGCAGCGGCGAGCAACCACAAGCCGACGAAACCGGCCGCAGTTGGAGCGGCGCGCAACCACACAACTCCGTACGAAAACCGACCTTGGGGTTATCCACTCAAATTGTCGCCGGGCGGTTAGCGGATGGTGGTTCGGGTGAGGGCTGGGTTGGGGTCGGGGTAGCAGCTGACCGGGGAGTTGATGGTGATGAACTTCCACTTGATTTTGGCGGTGAGGGTTAGGCCGGGGTCGTCGTACGAGGTGCCTTTGAGGCGGGTTTCGATTACGGCGCCTCGGCGGCCGGCCTTCAGGCGGACGGTCAGCGTCGGTAACTGGTAGGCGGCGCCGCCGGGGATGGGGCCGGCGACGGTGATAACGGCGACCCGGCCGTCCAGGCGGACCGATGGGGTGGAGTTGAGGCCGGAGCCGCCGGTGAGGGCGGCGCTCACGTACGACGTGTTGGCGGGGATCGGGACGCGGAGGGAGAGGTCGCGAACCTCTTTGAGCGTGAAGCCTTTGACCTCGCCGGGGAGTTGGCCGGGCTTGAGGTCGACGGTGATCGAGAACCGGTGGTTCGGCTTGACCGTCCCGGGCGCTTTCGCGTCGACGCCTTGGCGGAGCGACAGCAGGTGTTTGCCGAACTTGGTGTCGGCCCGGCAGGCGTAGCTCGCCACGGGTTGGGCTGCCGCGGGAAGGCCGAAGATCAAGGGGAGGACGGCGACACCGAGGATCAGCAGACTGCGGTGAGTAGCCATATCGCTACCCTAAGCATCCAAACGACTGCTTGAGGACCCTCGTCTCACTGGCCGAACAGGTACCAGCCACCGGCACCGGCGGCGACGAACACGACCGGCAGCGCCGCTGCGAACCACAGCCACGCGCGACGGCGGCGACGCCGTACAGGTGGGTTGGTCGCGACCGTGGTCGAGACCTCGTCGTCGGTGATGCTGGTGCGCTCCTGGGCGCGCAGCGGCGCCTCTTGCTCCAGCCGGTACGCCTCGGCCTCGAGCCGCTCGGCGAGCAGTTCGGCACGCTCCCAGCGATCGGTCGGGTCATAGGCCAGCGCTCGCGCGAAGATGTCATCCAGCCCGCCGACCGCGTCGTGCAGCAGCGGCTGCAGCGTCCCGGGCAGCAGATCCGGGTCGCGGTTGAGCACATCAGGGATCGAGGCGACGGCGTACGGCGGATGTCCGGTGAGCAGCGCATACGTCACCGCGCCGATCGCATAGATATCCGCGCGCTCGTCGAAACCGCCGTCCCCACGCCCCTGCTCAGGAGCCATGTACGACGGCGTACCGACCGCCTGTGTGAGTCCAGAGGCCTCCGCGGCCCTCTTGGCCAGCCCGAGGTCGGCGAGCACGATCCGGTGCGTACCGCCGCCGGATTCGATGCCAACGTTCTCCCGGAGCAGCAGGTTCGCCGGGGTGACGTCGCGGTGTACGACGCCCTCGTTATGCAGCGCGGCGACCGCCCGAGCCAGGTCCGCACCCCACCACAGCGCGTCGACCGGATCCAGCGTGCCTTGCCTCAGCAGGTCGCCGAGGGTGCCACCGCCCACGTAGTCCATGACGAAGTACGGGCGCCCGTCCGGCAGCCGGCCGAGGTCGAAGACGCGGACCACCCGGTCGCTCGCGATCCGGCGCATCAGCCGCGCCTCGGACAGGAACCGCTCCCGTACGTCGGCGCGCGAGGCCCAGTTGTCGGCGAGGACCTTGACCGCGACGTCCACGTCGAGGTCGTCGTCATACCCTCGCCAGACCGTCGCGAACGCGCCCGCGCCGATCTGGTCCTGCAGCCGGTACCGTCCGATGACATCCATCGCGAGCTATTGTCGTCCACATCCGGTCCTACCGGCGATAACCACACTCTCTGGGGGAGTATGAACGAGGAGCTGGAAGCGCTCGCGGCACGGACTCTGAAAGACGAGTCGAACATGCCCGAGTTGCTGCAAGCGATCCGGCCGCTGGTGCAGCGCCGGGTGGCGAAGTTCCTCCCGTACCGCGAGGACGCCGAGGAGGCGGTCCAGGACACCCTGCTCCAGGTGGTGAACAAGCTGCACACCTTCAAGGGCACCGGCAGCTTCGCCGGCTGGGTGACGATCGTGGCCACCAACCAGGCCCGCCAGACCTACCGCTCGCTCAAGCGGCGCGCCGTCGAGCAGACCTCCGAGTACATGCCGGAGGCCGTCGACCCGCGCACTACCTCGGTCATCGCCGGCTCCCGTCTCGACCTGCTGGAGGCGCTCGAACACCTGGAGTCCAGCCACCCGCAGCTCGTCCAGCCGCTGGTCCTGCGTGACCTGGGTGCGCTCTCGTACGCCGAGATCGCCGACGAACTCGACGTACCGCTGGGCACCATCAAGGCCCGCATCCACCAAGCCCGCAAGGCCGTCGCCGAGCGCCTCACTGTGCGCTGACCCAGCTCCGCAGCAGTTCGGTCGCGGCCGACCGCTGAGCTGTCGGCAGGTTGGCGATCGTCGCGTTGTGGTTTCCAGCCGGTACGACGTACGTGTGGCACTCGTGTGGACACGGCACGAACTGCTCGGCGGACCAGGGGTCGTTGGCGCCGTAGATGTAGAGCATGCGGGTCGCTGTGGTCCGCGCCCAGTGGTCGATGTCGGGCATGGCGTTCGCGTCATGGTGAGGCGGGTGTTGTAGAGCCGCGGGGGCGGCGCCGGCCTCGGGATAGTGCAGGAGACCTTTGAGTCAGGTCGTGCCGGACGCGACGTCGGGCCAGTTGAGCTGCGCGGCCGCTTGGTAGTAGTAAGCCTGGTACGGCGCAACTCCGGCGTCCGAGTACGACGACCAGTCGACGATCTGCCCGATGAAGGTGAAGAGCTGCTGGTCGGTCGCGGATCGACCGGGAACCAGCAGGCAGCTGGACTGGGTGCGGTACTGCCAGAACTTGAACGGGGTGTCGAGGACCGCGGCCTCGAAGGCGCGATCAGCTGAGCCGTAGGCCTGGTCGTAGGTTTCGCCGAGGGCGACCAGCTTCGGGAGCAGGGTGGCGCGGCGGTAGAGGGCGTTGCGCTGGAGGGTCCGCAAGGCTTCGTTGCAGGCCGGGTCAGTACCCGCGTGCTGGATGAAGTCGACGTACGAGTCCTGCTCGTTGACCGTGTCCTGCGGCGCGACGTACGCGATCGTGGCGTCGACATCGGCCGGGTAGAAACGGCGGTGGTAGACCGACGTCATTCCGCCCTTACTCGCGCCGGTCGAAAGCCACTTGCCGCCGTACAAGGGTTTGAAGGCTTCGACGATTCGGTGATGGTCGGTGGCGGCCTGCCAGATGTCGAGCTTGGTCCAGTCGTTGCTCGCCGGGGTGGAGCGGCCGAAGAAGCGCTGCTCGACGTTCAGCTGGTTACCGTCGACCAGGCGGGTTGGTTCGGCGGCGTTGGCCCCCACCGTGCCGGTGTAGCCGGTGGTCTGCAGCACGGTCGGGCGCTCGAATCCCTTGTGCCACAAGGTGATTCGCTGCTCGAACTGCTCGCCGTCGGTCGCATGGTGGTCGGTTGGCTGGGAGTACCAGAGCACGAAGAACGGCTTGCCGTTGAGCAGCTGACCGCTCTCGATCCGGAGGCCGGCGATCGTCTCCAGCCGGGCCCGGACCGCAGCGACCGAGTCGAGGGCCGCTGCGGGAGCCACCGGAAGCAATAGGACCACAAGGAGCAGGCGGAACCATCGCATTCGGTGACCCCTCGAGCGCTAGCCGACACTCTGAGTGATCAGGTTAGCTGTATCGGCGACGAACCTCTACTGCTCTCCGCAGCTCGTCGAGGTAGTTCGCGACCGCCCGCCGGATCCCGGACGTGACCGTCGAGTCCTTGGTCAGCGCTTCGGCCATCCCGATCAGACCGGCGTCGATCGCATACTTGGGCACGATCCGGTTCGCGGTCAGCATCAGCACCATCCCGGCCCGGAAGTCCCCGGTCCCGGCGATGTCGGTGAAGAACCTCGCCACGTACGGCGCGGTGGTCGCCTCCTGCGCGGGATGCCAGAAACCCTCTGCCGTGGCGAGCAGTTCCCGGACGCCGATCTCGGGGTCGGTCATGATCCGCGCCCAGGCCGCTTCCTTGCCATCGGCAAGCGCCGCCCGGCAGCGCGCGGCATGCGTGACACCTTCTGAGGATTGATCTCGTGCCAGCTCAGCATCGATCTCGGCCGCGCCGAAGGCGTCGAGCCGGACCAGCTGGAGCGCGATCGCCCAGCGCAGATCCTGCCCAACCTCCAATCCGCTGGGCGTCCGCTCGCCGGCCAGCCAGCCTTTCAGCAGGTCCGCGTCGTTCGTGGTCGCGACGAACCCGCGGGCGGTGGCGAGCTGCAGGCTGCTACCTGGCTCGGCGGTCGCCAGCTTGGCCTCCAGCGCATCCGCGACCACACCGCGACTCTCGCCGTACGGGAGGTAGCCGCCAAGGACGCGATCCAGCAGCCAGCGGACGAGCGACTCGACGGCGACGTCGCTGTCCTCCGAACCGACAGTGGCGACGAAGAGCCCGAGCGCCTGGCGCGGATCGAGGTCGCCGGCCATCGTCGCGTCCCGGACCGCGTTCCAGATCACTGCGCGCGTCGTACTGTCCGCGATCTTCGGCAGTACGGCGGGCAGGTTGGCCAGCGTGGTCGCGTCGAGCCGGATCTTCACCCAGGTGTCGTCCTGCGCGTCCGGCACGATCACCGCGAGCTCGTTGCTCAGCGCAACTTCCGCCGTGTCGCCATCCAGCACCAGCTCGACGATCGTCGGCGTACCGGCTTCGTCGTATCCGCCGACAGTCAGCGTGTGCGGCCGGCGCGACTCGTCTGGGCTCTGCCGATGCAGGACAACACCGGTCGCCGTGCGCTCCGCGGTCAGCGTGTCCAGACCGGAGGTTCGCAGCCATTGCTCCGACCAGTTCGCGAGTCCGTCCGCCCCGGCCTCGGTGAGCTTGGCGATGAACTCGGCCAGATCAGCGTTGCCGTACTCATGCGCCGCCAGGTGAGCGTTGACGCCCTTGAGGAACACGTCGTCTCCGAGGTACTTCGCCAGCTGCTTGAGCACCGCCGCACCCTTGGCGTACGAGATGCCGTCGAAGTCGTCGAGCGACTGGCGCGCGTCCTTCAGGCTGTCCGGCGCGACCGGATGCGTCGAGCTGCTCTGGTCGGTCTGCATCCCCCACCACTTGCGCACGAAGGCGAAGTCCGTCCAGTTGCCCTTGTACGCCGTCGCATCCTCGGCCACGCGGTGAGCCATGTACTCGGCGAACGACTCGTTCAGCCACATGTCGTTCCACCACTTCATGGTGACCAGGTCGCCGAACCACATGTGCGCCATCTCGTGCACCAGAACCCGAGACCGGGTACTGCGCTCGGCCTCGGTCGCCTGGGCCCGGAACAGGAAGTCGTCGGAGACCGTGACGCAGCCCGGGTTCTCCATCGCGCCGAGGTTGAAGTCGGGGACGAAGACCTGCCAGTACTCGCCGAACATGTACCGCTGCGCGAACATCCGGTGGTACGCGTCGAACGCATCCCGCGTGCTCCGGAACAGGTCCTCCGCATCCGCCTCCAACGGCTCCTTCATCGACTGCCGGCACGCCAGTCCGAGCGGAATCCCGTCGTACTCGCTCCGGATCAAATGGAACGGCCCGGCGGCGATCGCGACGAAGTAGGTCGACAGCGGCTTGGTCTCGGCCAGTGCCCACTCCCCTGGCGCAGTCTGCGTGGCAGCGCCGTTCCCGAGCACCACCCAGTCCTCAGGACACTTCACCGTCACCGTGTACGGCGCTTTGAGATCGGGCTGGTCGAAACACGGGTAGTACCGCGGTGCCGACTCCAGCGACGACATGCCATAGGTGTAGACGCGCCCATCAGCCGCATCGACCGACCGAACCAGCCCCTCACCATCGACCGAGTACTTCTGGACGGCGTGGATCACCAACTCGTTCTCAGCCTGCAGCCCAGCCAGTGGGAAGCGACCAGCGGCGAGCGATTCCGGATCGAGCGACTGACCGTTCAGCTCGACCGAGAGCAGTCGCTCCGGCTTCACATCCACCCAGCTCGTCTCGCCGACCGCCGTGAACCTGATCCGGCTGGTCACCTCGAACGTGTCACCGGGATCGGTCAGATCGAACGCGACCAGGTACGACCCCACGGTCAGATCGGCGGCCCGCTGCCTGGCCTCTTTTACTGTCAGAGCTTCCACTGTCAGAGCACGCATGCCCTGCACGCTATCCGACTGACCGGGCAACAAGCTGAGCCAATGCCCGCACCTCCTCGTTGGTCGTCTCGGCGCTGATCCGGGTCAGCACCTCCGCATCCTCAGGCTGCGCGACACTGGCCAACACGTTCAGCGCGCTCAGGTGGTCGAAGCCGGCGCGAATGTCTTCGCTGGCCTCAACCGGCGGGCCGGCCAGGATCTGCAGCGCGACCTGCCGCGTCTCGTCGGCGAGCTCGCCGAGCGGGTTGCCGCCACTCACCTGCGTGTACGACGCCGCCACCTGGTACATGTTCAGCGCTCGGCACACCATGGCGATGTTGCTGCTGTGCAGCAGGGCCTGGAAGGCCTGCAGCGGAATGGCTTCAGCATCCATGCCCTGCACGCTAACCGAGTGGTTCGCCTTGGAAGAACCTCAGTACCTTCTGGGCCGCATCCGGCCCGCGCAGCAGATCGGCGGTGATGGCCGACATCTTCGCCGTTCTCGATGCGCGTGCCAGCATGGTCGGCTCGTACATCGCGACCGCCGCCTCCAGGTCCTGCGGGTGCGCCGCGATCGCGCGACCGAGGTCGGCGGCGTCCAGCATGGCGAGGTTGGCGCCCTCGCCGACCGGCGGCAGTAGGTGGGCCGCGTCGCCGAGCAGCGTGACTCCGGGCTCGCGCCGCCAACTGAAATTCATCGGCAGGATGCTGATCGGGCGCACCACGAACGGCGCGTCACAGGCCGCGAGTAGGCGATGGAACTGTGGCGCCCAGTCGGCAGGCAGCTCGGCCACCGCGTCCACATCGGTGGGGTCCGGTAGCGACATGCTGACGTCGATGGAGCCGTCGCCCTTGCGCTGCGCGGCCAGGTGCCGGTCCGGCCCGAAGACCCAGTAGTTGCCGCGACCGACCATCGCAGCGAGCTCTGGGTGGGCACGATCGGCATCTGCGATGGAACTCTGAACGAGAGTGTGCCCGCCATACGACGGCCGGATGTCGGACAGCAGCAGTCGAACCCGGGAGTTTGCGCCGTCCGCCCCGACCAGCAGGTCACACTCGACGGAATCACCGTCGACGAAATGAACGACGTACCGGTCGTTGACGCGCTCCGCGTGACTGAAGACGCGATCCCAGCGAACGGCGTCGACGGGTATCGAGTCCAGCAGCAGGTCACGCAGGTCTGACCGATCGATCTCCGGCCGAGCCATCGGTGCGTCATCCGGGGTGGTCTCCTCGAGCAGCATCGTGCCGGTGTGATCGAGGAGCCGTTGGTCCTGGCCCTCACGGCGTGCGAACCGGAGAAACTCCTGCTCGAGGCCGGCTTCCCGCAGCGCCGCTTGCCCAGTTTCCTCATGCAGGTCGAGCGAACTGCCCTGCACCCGGGCCTCCCTCGACACATCTCGCTCATAGACGACGGCCTCAATGCCACGCATGTGCAGCACACGGGCGAGCGTGAGCCCCCCTGGCCCACCACCAACGATCGCAATCATGAAAAGCTCCCTTCGATACGGTGTATCAATTTATACACCGTATCGGTCAGTACGGTGTAGAGTCCAATCCGTGGTGGACCTGATCTGGGAACGAGCCGAACCGCCCGAGCGGCGCGTACCGGGCCGACTGAGCCGAGTGGCGATCGTGAACGCGGCGCTCACGCTCGCCGATGCCGACGGCCTGGAGGCGGTGTCGGTGCGGAACGTCGCCGGCGCGCTCGACGTCGGCCCGATGCGGCTCTACCGGTACGTCGACACCAAGGACGAACTGCTCGATCTCCTGGTCGACGCCGTGTACGCCGAGATTCCGCCCGCGACCGGTTCCACCTGGTCCGAGGTCCTGCGATCGATCGCGCACGGCACCCGGGACGCGGCCCTGAAGCACCCGTGGTTCGCGGAGCTACTCGGCCGCCGCCCGCAGTTCGGGCCAGCCGCACTCGCGCGGACCGAGGCCTCCTTGACGGCCTTACGGGCGACTGGACTCGAGGATGTCGACCTCCTGATGGGATCCCTCGGAGCGCTCAACGCTTACGTGAGCGGCGCGGTCCGCAAGGAGCTCACCGAGCGCCGAGCCGAGGAGTCCACCGGTCTGAACGAACGGGAGTACCAGCACCTGACCGGCCCCTACCTCACCCGCATGTTCGCCACCGGGAACTACCCCAGCCTGGAACGCAGCGTGCGCGACGCCCGCCACCTGAGTCCGGCCGAGTCGTTCGAGCTAGGCCTCGATCTCCTCGTCGATGGCATCGCACCGCGCCTTGGCTAGGACCTGCCTCTTGAGTCCGCGCCCTAGCGCCCGGCCGCGGCGCGAAGATGTTCGGCCAGCAGGAAGGCCGGCTGCGGGGCATTGGCGGCGTAGCAGAGCAGATGCGCGCGGATGGACCACGAGTCCTGCAACGGGCAGATGTCGATCGACGTGAACGCGTCGACGGCTCGACGCGGAACGATGGCGAGACCTGCGCCAGCCGTCGCGAGAGTGATCAGCGTGTGCAGAGTCGGCACGAGGGTCCGATAGCGCGGTACAGGCGCATGAGGACCGAGGCGCTCCTCCATCCACAGCGTCAGCGGCGAGACCCGGTCGAGCGCGACCAACGGGTGCTCGGCAACCTCGTCGTACGCGATCGAAGGTCGTCCGGCGAGGACCCCGCCGGCCTGGCCGATCACCACGAGCGAGTCGTCGGCGAGCGGTTCGGTCCGGAGCGGGGTCGGTTCGTCGTCCAGGATCACGCCGAGATCGGCTTCTCCGGCCGCGAGGATCTTGACGCTCCGGACGGTACGGCGTTCCTTCACATTGACGTCGTACTCCGGATGGTCGCGGAGAAACGTGGCCAGCGCGGTCGGGACGAGTTGGTGCATCGCCGACCCACCAGCGACGAGGCGAACCGGCTCAGACCCAGAGACGGCGTACGACGCGACCGCACTTTCCAGGCGAGTGGTCTCGGCCAGCACCTCGCGCGCATGCCTGGCCAAAGTGGCACCGGCGGGAGTCAGCCGGACCCCTCGGCGCTCGCGGATCAGCAGCGGTACGCCTGCCTGCGCCTCCAGGGCTCTGACCCGCGCACTGGCCGAAGGCAGGCTGAGGTGCATCGCTCGCGCGCCGCCGGTGATCGAGCCTTCGGCGGCGACCTGCGTGAACAGGCGAAGGTCGTCCAGGTCGTACCGCATGGATTCAGCCTACGCCTCAGCCTTAGGCTGGCTACGGGGATCGCGCATTGTGGAGTCCCGATCCAGGCCTGATCCTCGAAGAGTGCTGATGATCCTGCTGGCCGGTATCGCCGCCGGCGCCCTGAACGCCGTGGGCGGCGGCGGGAGCTTCGTCGCACTCTCCGCCTTGGTCGCGGGCGGCATGCCACCGGTAATGGCCAATGCGACCTCGACGGTCGCGCTACTCCCGGGCAATGCGACCAGCGCCTGGGTCTATCGGCGCCAGGTGACCGTGTTCGAGCAGGTGTCGACACTGCGACTGACGTTGGCCAGTGTGCTCGGCGGGGCACTTGGTGCCGGCCTGTTGTTGTGGTTGCCGTCGGCATCTTTCGACCTGGCGCTCCCGTGGCTGCTCGCCTTCGCGACACTGATCCTCGCGTTCGGCAAGCGATTGAACCGCGCGATCAACCTCGGTACCCCAGGGCCGGCGGTCATCCTGGCCGGGCAATTCCTGCTCTCGATCTACGGTGGCTACTTCGGTGGTGCCGTCGGCGTGATGATGCTGGCGTTCTGGACCGCCACCACCTCACTCGACACCGCTCGCGGCACCCCGCTTCGAGTCATCCAGGTCGGCGCTGTGTTCCTGACGGCGGCGGTCATCTTCGTGTTCGCCGCCGATGTGCTAGACGAGCCACGGCATCTGATCTCCATGCTGTGCGGCGCGATCATCGGCGGTTACGTGGGAGCCCATGCGGTCCGGCGACTGCCACACGTCGTACTGCGCACCCTCGTCCTGGTCACCGCGATCGCGATGACGGTCCTGTTCTTCGTGCGAGCGTTCGGATGAACCGAGCGTTCGGATGAACAGGGCCCAGTTGGCGATGGCGTACCAAGCCTGCGAGGTCTCGGACCTGGCTCGCTCGGCGGCCGAACTGGACGACCCGGAGGCGGCGCTGGCCCAAGCGGAGCTCGTGCTGTCCGCGGCGCGGGAGTTGGTGAACGCGGCAACCCGGTTGGCGTACCGAGCGTCCGACGTACCGACTGATCCTTTGCAGTTGTTCGCCTATCAGCATCCTGACGAGGCTGCGGGCGATGTCGAGGACTGGCTCGGTCAGTCGAGTGGGCGCTGACGGATCTCTTGGCGTTCGTGGTTGATGTAGAGGCCGGCCGCGGTCGAGACGCTGGTCAGCAGCCAGACCAGGACGCCGGCGTCGTCGGTGACACCGATGACCGGCAGGAGGTCGGGCAGGATGTCGAACGGCGACACCAGGTAGATCAACGCGAACACCCACAACCCCATCCGGGTCTTCGGTAGGTCGCCGTACGTGCCCTGGCGGGCCGCCCGGAGCATCCGCGGCAACGCGCGCGCCCGCTCGATCACGTCCCCGACCGGCACCGGCTCGCCCTTGGCGATCTTCCGCGCCCGGACCTTCCGCTTCCGGAGGAAGCCGAACACCGACGCCCCGGCCCCGATCACCAGCAACGCCACACCCACCACTGGCGCCGGCAGCCCGATGACGTCGGCGTCCCGGAACACCAACGTGCCCAGCCCGATCAGCGCCAGCAACCCACCGAAATACACCATCCACCCACTCTAGAGCCCGACACGTCCGTCCCGCGGCCCACGCGGATCGCCACTCCGCAACCCGCCGCGCCCGCCCCACCATCTGATGGCCGGGGCCCGGGGGCGCTTGGGTTGCGGCCGCGCCCGGTGGCCCGCGTTAATTGGTGGATTTTCGTCACCGAGTCCCCAAAACTCACCCATTAGCGCGATCAACCAGCGGATCGGTCCGGCTGCTCGTTACCGGTGACTTTTTCGGCGCATGGACCCGAAAAGTTCACCCGTAACGCGGAACATGCCCCCATGCCGGCCGTCCCGTTCGCTGGGTGGAACGTTTGTCCACATGGCGACCAGTACCGTCTGCTCGGCGCGGATCTTGGACCTCAGCCACAACCCGGAAGCCCAGACAACGGGAACGCGATCGCCGGCCGAACCATCCCCCTCAGCCCGCGCCCACGCCAGCCACCCGCCACTGTAAATCGGCCGCAGCGGCGAGCAACCACAAACCCACGCCCCCGGCCGCAGACGGAATGGCGAGCAACCACCCCGCCGTACCGGCCTCGCCGCGGTCGCGGCGGCGAGTGACCAGCACGCCGTACGAGCCACCAACCGGGGGCTTGAACACGAAGTGGTGGGCGGGAACAGGTCATAACTTGTTCAAGGGCACGACCGGGGGTGCGAGCCCCCGACGAGTGCATATGACGAGTGCACGTGAAGAGCGGCGGCGGGGAACCACGTGCGCACATGCCCGGCAGCGGTTGGAGTGGCGAGCGACCATCCGCCCGCACGCAAACACACCGTTCTCGTCCCTGACACATCGTTTCAGCCCGGCCCGATTTCGCTGGCTAGGCACCGAGGTTGGGGGTTCTACACCGAGGTTGGGGGTTCTACACCGTTAACCAGGGTGCAGAACCCCCAACGCGAGTGGCTAGCCAGCCAAATGGGGTTAGTCGATGAGGCCGCGGACGATGGTGGTCATGCGGTCGACGGGGATGGCGAAGCCGATGCCGATGCTGCCGGAGCGGGAACTGCCGAGGGTGGCGATGGCGGTGTTGACGCCGACCACCTGACCGGCGGCGTTGACGAGGGGGCCGCCGGAGTTGCCCGGGTTGATGGCGGCGTCGGTCTGGATGGCGGACTGGCGGGTGTTGTTGTCGCCGAACCGGGCCTGGCGGTCGACGGCGCTGACGATGCCGGCGGTGACGGTTCCTTCCAGGCCTAGTGGTGAACCGACGGCCAGGACCGGGTCGCCGACATGCAGCTGTGCGGACCGGCCGAGCGTGAGCGCGCGCAGTCCCGACGCGTCGGCGGTCGAGACCTGGAGCACGGCGAGATCGTTGTTCGCGTCGACGCCGAGAACGTCCGCGTCGACCTGGCGGCCGTTCGACAGAACCAGTGATACATCGCTCGCTCCTTCCACCACATGGGCGTTGGTGACCACGTGCCCCTGCGGGTCGATCGCAAATCCGGAGCCGGTCGCCTGCCCGGCACGTACCGACACCACTCCCGGCAGCACACTCGCCGCAGCCGCCGAGATCGACCCCTGCTGCGCCCCACCCGCTGGAGCCGCCGCCTGCGGCAACTCCACCGAGTCGGGTCCACGTTCCCAACCTCCCGTCACCGCACCCGCCAACCCACCGGTGACGAGCGAGAGCGCCAACGTCCCAAGCACAAGGCCGGTACGGCGGCCGCCTGACCGGGGCGGTGGGGCGGGGAAGGAATTGAGCGGACCCGTCACCCCGGCCTGAGGTGCCGCCGCCACCAGAGAGGGGGGAGCCAGTGGCGCGGCGGAGGCCGGGGTGACGGAGAAGGTGGGTGGAGCAGGTGGCGGTGCCGCCGGCGGAGGTCCGGGAACGTAGTCCGGGCCACGGAAGGGCTTTCCTAGGTGTGGAGACATGTCGGGCTCCTACTACGGGAGGCGGGAGAACCAGAGGAGAGAGGCCAGTGCGGCCAGGAGCGCCGCGGCCAGGGCGACACCGGCGACGAGGTTGGTGATCTCGCGCGGTTCGGTGGTCCACCCGATCGAGGACTGCAGATCGGAGTAGACGTCTCGGAGTTGCTCATCGGACTCGGCCGCGTAGGACGAGCCGTTGGTCGACTCGGCGAGCGTCTGCAGTGCCTGCGTGTCCGCCGGAACCGGGACCTCGCGCCCATCCAGGTTGACCGTGCCTTCCGGCGTACCGTAGGCGATCGTCGACACCGGAACACCAGCCTGTACGGCGGCCTGCGCGGCCTCGTCGATCGGGCTGCCCGAGGTGTTGCCACCGTCGGAGAGCAGCACGATCCGGCTCGGCGGCGGGTCATCCGGGTCGATCGTCCGGACCGCTTGCAGGCTGGTCAGTACGGCGTCCCCGATCGCGGTGCTGTCCCGCAACTGCAGACCGTTGATCGCGTCGACCGTGGCCTGGTGGTTGGTGCTCGGAGCCGCTGCCACCGTCGCGGTCCGGGCGAACGCGACCAGCCCGACATTGAACTTCTCCGGCAGGTTCTGCACGAACTCGACCGCTGCCTGCTTCGCGACCTCGAACCGGTTCGGCGCCACGTCCGTCGCAGCCATCGAGTTCGACACGTCCATCGCGACCACGACCGTGGCTCGCTCTCGCGGGACGCGGATGTCGGCCACCGGGCGGGCGATCGCAATCGTCAACACAGTAAGGGCTGCGAGGAAGGCCGCGGCTGGCGCGTGCCGGCGCCAGCCGGGCCGATTGGGGGCGACCTTCTCCAGCATCGGCAGGGTCGCGAACCGGATGGCGTACTTGCTCCGTCGGCGCTGGGCGATCAGGTACGCCGCGACCAGGGCCGCGACCAGCACCAGTAGCCAGAGCCACAGGGGTTGCTCGAATCTCATCGGACACCGGTCCTCGAAGTCGGGGGCCGACGGACACTCGCCCGACGGCGGGAGGTGGCGAAGGCGGCGACGTCGCGGACCCAGTCGTCGTCGGTCCGCAACACCAGGTGCGCGGCGCCGGCACCACGGATCGCCTGGGTGGTCCGATCGCGGTGCGCGGCCATCGCTTCGGCGTACCGGCGGCGTAGTCGCTTGCTGCTCGTCTGCACTTCGCGACGGCGACCGGTCTCGGGATCGACCAGCGTGAGCAGACCGACCTCAGGCAGTTCGAGCTCACGCGGATCGAGGACCTCGATCGCCAGCACCTCGTGCCGGGCAGACAGTCGACGCAACGCATCAGCCCAGCCAAGCGCGCCCTCACCTTCACCTGAACGCCGGGCGGCGGCTCGACCGATGGATCCGCCGGCGACGATTCTTGGCGTGAACGGGTCGTCGTGGAAGTCGGAGACGACCACCCGGAGCCCCGGCCTTGGATGTTCGCGATTCAGCCGCGAGATCGCACGGGCGAGGTCGGTCGGCGGGTACTCACCTGGCGTTGCCCTAGGCAACGAAAGGAGCGTGCGCAGCGAGCGCCGGAGCTGGGCCGCACCAGCGGCAGCGGGTACTCGCCGTACCTCGTCACCGATCGCGATCCGGACGCCGAGCCGGTTCCCGGGACCGCTGGCCAGCAGGCCGAGCGCGCCGACGATCGCGATCGCCAGGTCCCGCTTCTCGCTGAGCGCGGTCCCGAAGTCCATGCTGGCGGACGCATCCAGCAGCGCCCAGGTCTCCAGCTCCCGCTCGGCAAGCGGCGCCCGGACGTGCGGGTCGAGCGACCGCGCGGTCACGTTCCAGTCCATCCGGCGGACGTCGTCCTGACCGGCTTGGTACGGCCGCGCCTCGTTCGGCTCACTGCCGGGACCGCTGCGCAGCCCGGTGATGTCACCGTGCAGAAACCCTTCCAGCTTCCGCTTCACAGTCAGCTCGAGCGCCCGCAACGCCCGCTCCCGACCTGCAAGGAGGTCAGGCCCGGTCATGAGGCCCCTCATCAGGCGGCCGAGCCTTGCGCGACGTCGGAGTCGGACGGTACGACGTGCGGCTGCTCGATGGTGTGCAGGATCCGCGCGACGATCGACCGCGGGTCGACGCCGTCCGCGAGCGCGTCGAACGTGAGCACCAAGCGATGCGACATCACGTCGAGAGCAACGTCGTACACATCGGCCGGCAGCACGTAGTCCCGACCGCGCAGCAGCGCCAGCGCACGACCGGCCGCGACCAGACCGAGGGTTGCTCGCGGGCTAGCACCGAACTCCAGTACGCCGGCCAGATCCGCCAGCCCGTATTGCTGCGGAGCGCGAGTCGCGTGCACCAGGCGGACGACGTACTCGGCCACGGCGTTGTGGACGAACACCTCTTCCGTTGCCTGCTGCAACTGATGGACCTGCTCCGGAGTCAGTACGCCGTTCGCGTGTGGACGCCGGGCGCTCATCCGCTGCAGGATCGTCAGCTCCTCGATCGGGCTCGGGTAGTCGACGGTGATCTTGAGCAGGAACCGGTCCCGCTGCGCCTCGGGGAGTGCGTAGACACCGTCGGACTCGATCGGGTTCTGGGTGGCGAGCACGAGGAACGGGTCGGGCAGCCGGTAGCTGGTGCCGCCGATGCTGACCTGGTTCTCGGCCATCGCCTCCAGCAACGCCGACTGCACCTTGGCGGGAGCCCGGTTGATCTCGTCGGCGAGGACGAGGTTGGCGAAGATCGGTCCGAGCTCGGTGTCGAACCCCTCGGTGGACGGCCGCCAGATCCGGGTGCCCATGATGTCGCCCGGGACCAAGTCAGGAGTGAACTGCAGCCGGGCGAACCGGCCACCGATCACCTCAGCCAACGTCCGGACCGCGAGCGTCTTGGCGACTCCGGGCACACCCTCCAGCAGACAGTGGCCTCGGGCAAGCAATCCGACGAGCATCCGCTCGACCAGCTGGTCCTGTCCGACGACGACCCGCTTGACCTCGAACAACGCGTGCTCGAGGGCGGCCGCCGTCACACCGGGACGCGCAACATGTGTCTCGGTCATGCGTCGTCAGCCGGGTTCTGCTCAGGCTGCGCGGGCTGGGTCTGCTGCGGCTGCGCGGGCTCCGTCTGCTGGGGCTGCGTCGGCTGGGCAGGCTGCGTCGGCCGTGCAGGCCGGCCTTGGCTGCCATTCTTGTCCGGGCAATCACCCCGGTGCCGCCCATCACCCTGCTTCGGCTTGGTACTCGGCGCCGTGCTCTGGTCCGGCGTACTCGGCGCCGGTGCGCTCGGGACCGACGTACTGGGGACCGACGTACTGGGGGCCGACGTACTGGCAGCCGACGTACTGGGGCTGGGCGTCGCCGCGGTTCCCTGGTCGGCGGCCGCGCCCTGGTCGTAGGTCACATAGCCCTGTTCCGGCGCCGGGTCGTCGCCTCCCACCGCGTAGGCGACCCCACCGGCCCCCAGGGCCGCCACGGCAACCGCCGCACCGAGGACGAGCCGCTTGCCTGGGATGTTCATCGAGAAGCTCCTTCGGTTGAATTGGTCCCCACCTCATCAAGGACCGCCGAAAACGACCGGAAAGGAGAACGAAAGCCGAGCGAAAGAGCTGACCGGCGGACCCGGCCAACACCGCTACCTTGGTCTGGTGCGACTACTGGTGGTGGAGGACGAGGAAGGCCTGGTCAGCGCGTTGCGCTCCGGACTCGGTCGGGCCGGCTATGCCGTGGACACGGCACTGACCGGAGCCGAGGCGGTGGAGAAGCTGGCGACGACGGCGTACGACCTGGCGATCCTGGACATCACGCTGCCGGACACCAGCGGGCTCGACCTGTGCCGCGCGGTCCGCCGCGGCGAGATCGAGGTCGCGTCCGGGCGGGAGTTGCGGGTGCTGATGCTGACCGCGCGCGCCTCGCTGGCCGATCGGGTCCGCGGTCTGGACGAAGGAGCCGACGACTACCTGACCAAGCCGTTCGCGCTGGTCGAGCTGCTGGCCCGGATCCGCGCGCTGCTGCGCCGCGACGTGACGAACGGCAGTACCCAACTGCACGTCGGCGACCTCGTCCTCGATTCAGCCCGCCACCTGGCCACCCGGAACGGTCGCGAACTCGCGCTGACCCTCAAGGAGTTCGGCGTACTGCGGTATCTGATGTCGCGGCCAGGTCATGTGGTGTCGGCCGAGGAACTGCTCGAACATGTCTGGGACGAGAATGCGGATCCATTCACCCAGAGCGTCCGGGTGACGGTCGGGACCTTGCGTCGCAAGCTCACCCAGGACGGTGAAGAAGCAGTGCTGGAAACAGTGATCGGCCGCGGCTACCGGCTCCGAGGTGAGGACACATGAACCTCCCGCCGTTCACCCAGACGATCCGCTTCCGGCTGACGCTGACCTACTCGGCAGTGCTGATCGCCCTGTCCGCGTTGGTCCTCGGCGGGGTCTACTTCGCGCTCCGGGCCTATCTGAACCCGCAACCGCTGAACCCGATCACCGTGAAGCCGTACTACAAGGACCACAGCGGCAAAATCCAGGTCCAGGTCGGATCGAAGTTCGAGGCCGCGGATATCGCCAGCTTCCAGTCGGCGGTCAACTTCCAGACCCTCGAGACGCTGCGGAACTACTCCGCGGCAGGCATGGGCGCGCTGTTCCTGGTGAGCCTCGGGACCGGCTGGTGGTTGTCCGGGCGCGCACTACGGCCGGTACGACGGATCACCGAGACCGCACAGGAGATCTCCGCGACCGACCTCTCCCGGCGAATCGCTCTCGAAGGTCCACGCGATGAGCTGCGCAACCTTGGTGACACCGTGGACGACATGCTCGAGCGACTCGAGTCCGCGTTCGTCGCGCAACGGCAGCTGGTTGACGACGCTTCCCACGAACTACGCAATCCACTCGCGGTCATCCAGGCGAACGTCGACGCCGTACTGGCGCATGACGACACCCCGTCCGAGGAACGCGCGCAGGCGACGGCGATGGTGAGCCGCGCGATCCAGCGGATGACCCGGCTGGTCGAGGACCTGCTCGCGTCCGCCCGCCGCTCGTCACCCGCGTTCGTGGACGCCGACGTGGACCTCGCGACGATCGCGAGTGAGGCGGCCGAGGAGTACGACCTGCTCACCGCGGATCGCGAACTCCACGTCGTACGACGTCTGTCTCCCGGACCGATCGCCGCGGGCGACGCGTCCGCGTTGCGCCGCGCGGTCGACAACCTGCTCTCGAATGCCGTCCGGCTCGCCCGTGGCGGCAGTCAACTCATCCTGGCCGTCGGCAGCCAGAACGGCTGGGCGTGGATCGCCGTCCGCGACGAAGGCCCCGGCATCGCCGCCGACGACGCCGACCGCGTCTTCGACCGCTTCTACCGGGCCGGCCGTCCGCAACCGCCCGCCACCGTTCCCTCCACCGGCCAACGCCGCGCGGGCCTCGGTCTCGCCATCGTCCGCCAGATCGCCGAGTCCCACAGCGGCACCGTCGCCCTGCACTCCGAGCTGGGTGTCGGCAGCACGTTCGTCATCTGGCTCCCCGACCGCTCGCTGACCGACGATGTCCGCCGTACACCCGCTCCGCCCGCGGAAGATCCGCTCGGCCCCAGGATCTGACGTTTCGGCTGGAGTCGAAGGGGTTCTCCACCTGCGGGTCACTGCGGCACCGTCAACACATGCGCAAAGTGCTTGCTGGGTTGGTCGTGATGTTCCTGGCGGTCTGCCTGCCGATACCGGCACAGGCCGTGCCGATCGGTGGCGGGACGCCGATGGCGGCCGGCTATGCCTTCTATCCCAGGGTGATTCGGCTCGAGCATCAGCAGCAGGGCAACGGGATGCTGGTCGCCGCCCTGGTCACGAACAACGGCAAGGACTGGGTCGGCGCGATCCACCACAGCACCGACAACGGCCTGACCTTCACCAAGGTCGGCGAGGCCAACGATCCGGACAACAAGTTCGGCATGTGCTGCCACACGCTCTACGAACTGCCGCAGGCCGTCGGCGCGATGCCGGCCGGAACCCTGCTGTGGGCGGCGTCGATGGGTGCCGACGCGGGAGCCGGCCGGCAGATGAGCGAACACGTCTGGAAGTCGGCGGACCAAGGCCGGACCTGGACGTTCCTGGCCGAGGTGGACAAGTCGCCGAGCGCGGCCGGGACCTGGGAGCCCGAGTTCACGGTGGCGACCGACGGTCGGCTGGTGATGTTCTACTCCGACGAGACCGACGGCGTGCACAGCCAGAAGCTGGTCGAGCATGCCTCGGTCGACGGCGTGACCTGGACGGGACCGCGGGACGTGGTGGCGTTGACCGATACGACGGCCCGGCCGGGGATGGCCGTCGTACGGAAGGTTCCGGACGGTAGCTATCTGATGAGCTACGAGATCTGCGGCGGATCGCACGTCTGCGAGGCCTATGTCCGCTGGTCGACCGACGGGTGGAACTGGGGTACGGCGACCGATGCCGGCACCCGGGTCCGGACGGCGGACGGGCGATATCCAGCCAGTACGCCGACGATCACGGTCAGCGGGAATACCGTCGTACTGAACTCGATGCGGGTGCGGAACGCCGACGGGTCCTTCGCGGCCGGGGACGGGAAGATGTTCTTCGGGAACGCGGCGAGCGGGCACGGGGACTGGTTCGAGGTGACCGCGCCGGTGCAGATTCCGGATCCGGGGAACGGGGTGTGCCCGACCTGGAGCAACCCGCTACTCGGTTCAGCGGACGGGAAGTCGGTGTTCCAGATCGCGACCGACTACGACGCGGGTGGGTTGTGTCGCGCCTGGCCCGGCGCGGGAGCCGCCGTACCGGTGGGAAGTCGGTCGGCGGTCGAGGCGGGGCAGGTCTTCCTGACGCAGTACCAGCAGCATCTGTTTGCGACGAGCTCGACCGGCACGCTGCGGCACTGGTTCTGGGACAGCCGGGACGGGATGCACAACGACAGCTGGGGTACGGCGGTCGCCGGGCAACCGGTCTCACTCCTGTACGGCGCGCAGCAGCACGTGTTCTGGCGATCGACGAGTGGTGCGTTGGAGCACTCGTTCTGGGACCCGGCGAGCGGCAGCTACCACGACACCTGGGGAACCGGGCTGGCCGGCGACCCGGCCGCACTGGTGAACGGGAGTGCCCAACACACCTGGGCGGTCGATGCCTCCGGCAACCTTCAGCACTGGTGGTGGTCACCCGGCCAGGCCGTCCAGCGCAACACCTGGGGCAGCGGGCTCGCGGGACGGCCCAGTGCCCTTCTGGTTGCGGATGCCGAGCATGTCGTCGTACGAACCACCGACGGTCGCATCCGGCACATCTGGTGGACGGGACCGCAGGGTTTCCGGAGCGAGACGATCGGCAGCGACGTCACCGGGGATCCCGTCACCGCGCAGATCGGCGACGCCCAGCACATCTGGGCGACCACCTCGAACGGCGACCTCCGGCACTGGTGGTGGAACGCCCGCGAAGGCTGGCGAACCGACGTATGGTCCACGGGCGGCGCGGTCGGCCGCCCCGCGTTCCTCCAGGTCGGCGACGCCCAACACCTCTGGCACCGCACCACGGCCGGAGAGTTGGTCCACGTCTCCTGGTCCCCCAGCACCGGCCTCGTCCGCGAAACCATCGGCACCGGCATCACCGGTGACCCAACGGCCGCGTCCGTCGGCTCCTCCCAACACGTCTGGTCCCTGGACGCCGCCAACGCCGCCCAACACTGGTGGACCGAAGGAACCACCCTCCGCCACGACACCTGGAGCTAGTACCGCAACTTCACGACCCCGGCGATCGCGAACCCCACCGCTACCACCCCGTACAACCCTGCGGGCAGTCCGTAGTCAAGGCCGTAGTCGGCGGTCTGCATGAGCTGAGGGTGGTCGCGATCGTAGATGACTTCGATCGGCTGCCCGACCTCGGCGTCGAAGAAGTGGGTCGTGTCCGCCTGCACCTTCGCCCCACCGCGAGTCACGAACTCGACCACCAGGTGCTCGGTCTTGCCCCCGTACCGGTCGACCACCGTGCCCGTGACCACCTCGCCGCGATGCCGAAGCGCGTACAGATCGTCCACCTCGGACCAGCCGACGCCGACGAAGACGAACGCCATGATCACCAGCACCACGCCCTCGTACCCCAGCCGCCACCGCCGCGGCGGCCGCGGTCGCGGAGTCCCCTCCGGTCTGCTGTGCTTCACGGCTGGTACGACGCACGGCCTGGCGCGTCGGCTCCCGAGCTCTTAGCGGACGGCGATTCCCCGGAGGCGGTTGATGACGTTGTAGCGGAGGTCGACGAGGGAGAAGAGGACCACAAAGACCGCGAAGCCGCCGTACACGAGGACGGGGAAGGTGTAGGCGAGGCTGTAGTTCGCGGCCTGCATGCGGTGCGGCTTCTCGCGGTCATAGCGGACCTCAATCGTCTTACCGACCTCGGCGGAGTAGTAATGCGAGGTCTTCGCCGTCACCGGTTGGCCGTCGCGGGTGAGGTAGTTGACCTTCATCGTGTCGGTACGGCGACTGTGCTGCACGTCCACCACCGTCGCCGTGACCACCTCGCCGCGGTGCCGCAGCCAGTACACGTCGGCAACCTGCATCGACCCCAGCACCAGCAACGCCAGCGCTCCCACCAAGGCAACGACGAATCGAACGGTTACGCGCGGTTGCTGTTGCTGGGTCACGCCGCCACAATGCCCGATCGACCGGGTCAGCTCCCGTTGTACGGCGACGACAGGAGGGGGCGGGTGTTGGTGAGGACCTGGGCGTAGTTGGCGCGGATCTGGGCGGCGTCGACCGACACGGCCGGCTCGGGCTTGCCGAGGGGGTTATGCCAGGTGGGGAGGGTTCCGGTGAGGGCCCAGGCGGCTTGCCGGGCGGCACCGAGGGCCACGTACTCAGCCGGTTCGGGGAGGACGACCTCAGCACCGAGCAGAGCCGGAGCGAGAGCCTGTACGGCGCGGGAGCGGGCGCCGCCGCCGAGCAGGAGCAGGCGGTTGACGGGGATGCTTTGGGCGCGGAGGGCGTCGACCGCGTCGGCCAAGCCACAGAGCAGGCCCTCGACTGCGGCGCGAGCCATGGTGGCGGGCTGCATGGTGGCGCGGGTGAGGCCGTAGACGAGGCCGGTGGAGTGCGGGAGGTCAGGCGTTCGTTCGCCGTCAAGGAAGGGCAGCAGGACGAGCCCTTGGCTGCCGGGTGACGAGAGAACGGCTTCGTCGAACTCGGGCAGCGTCATGCCGAGCAATTGCGCGGTCGCCGACATCACGCGGGCGGCGTTCAGCGTGCAGACGAGCGGCAGGTACTCGCCGGTCGCGTCCGCGAACCCGGCGACAAAGCCACTCGAGTCTGCGGTCGAGTGCGCGGAACGGGCGAACGCCGTACCGCTGGTTCCGAGCGAGATCGCGACATCGCCGGCCTGCAGGTCGAGGCCGAGCGCGGCCGCCGCGTTGTCCCCGGTCCCCGCGGCCAGCGCCGCGCCGGACGCCGTACGACCGACAATCTCGGCCGGCCCGGCGACGCGCGGAAGTTTTAGCGAACGCCCGAAAGCGCGCTCAACCAAGTCTTCGCGGTAGCTGTTCGTAGCCGGCGACCACCATCCCGTCCCGGATGCGTCACCACGGTCGGTGGTGATCCCCTCGATGCCGGTCCGGTCAGCGGCGAGCTGGTGGGTCATCCAGTCATGCGGCAGTACGACGGCCGCAGCGCGGGCAGCCGCTTCGTGATCGCGGATCCAGCGGAGCTTGGTGACCGTGAAGGACGGAACCGGGACCGAGCCGACTGCTTCGGCCCAGGCTTCGGGGCCGCCGAGTTCGGCGATCAGCTCGGTGGTGGCGTCAGCGGAGCTCGTGTCGTTCCACAAGACCGCTGGGTGGACGACTGAACCGGCCTCGTCGAGCAGGACCATGCCGTGCTGCTGCCCACCGATGGCGATCGCCTCGACGCCGTCGAGCAGGCCGGCCGACGCGATCTCCCACGCCTTCCACCACTCCTGCGGGTCGACCTGCGTCCCGTCCGGATGCGGCGCCCGGCCCTCACGCAGTACTGCGCCGGTCTCGGCATCGCACACGACCACCTTGGTCGCCTGGGTGGAACAGTCCACCCCTGCGACCAGTCTCGGCTCGGGCATTTCGGCTCCTTGATCTCGACGGCGGACCTCCACCACCGTCTAACCTCCGCCGAGCCGGCCCTCGCACGCTCAGCCGAGCGTGCGGAAGGGCCTTCGGGACGACTTAGTGGGTGATGGCGGTCCGGGTCTCACCCTAAAGCGCTTCGAGCGTCGCCCGCGCGCCCATCTCGTGGAGCGACTGCAATGCCGCCTTGTACGTCGTCACGAACCGCTCGTCCGAGGCGACATCCCCGAAGAGATCGGGGTCCGAGATGAACACCAGCGGGTCCTCGCGGTTGTGTTGCGCCCGCTCAACGAGCTTGTCGCGCAGCCGGTCAACCACCTCGATCGGCTCGCCCTGTTCATCCACACCCTCGGCGTACCGGGCCCACGACGCGACAACCAGCGCCGAGCGCTTGATCTCTCGGCCGGCCGCGAGCTGCTCGCGGATCACCGGGACCAGCCACTTCGGGATGCGGTCCGAACTCTCCGCGCACAGCCGCGCGAGCGTGTCCTTGACCTCCGGATTCGCGAACCGCTCGATCAGCTGATGCCGGTACCGATCGAGGTCGACCCCAGGCACCGGCGGCAGCGTCGGCGTCCCTTCCTCGGTCATGTAGCCGAGCAGGAAGTCGATGAAGAGCTTGTCCTGGCACACCTCGTGCGCATACCGGTAGCCGGACAGATACCCGAGGTAGCACAGCGCCTGATGCGACGCGTTCAGCAGCCGTAGCTTCATCAACTCGTACGGCTCGACGTCGTCGACGATCTGAACGCCGACCTCCTCGTACGCCGGTCGCTCACCGCCGAAGTCGTCCTCGAGCACCCACTGGGTGAACGGCTCACACACCACCGGCCAGCCGTCCTCGATCCCGAACCGCTCAGACAACGCAGAGCGGTCGGCATCGGTGGTGACCGGCGTGATCCGGTCCACCATGCAGTTCGGGAACCGGACCTCATTCTCCAAGTGATCCGCGAGCGCAGGATCCTTCAACCGGGCAAAGGCCGCGAGCATCTTCTTGGCCACATGCCCGTTCCCCGGGATGTTGTCGCACGACATCACCGTGAACGGCGGGACCCCGGCCGCCCGTCGCCGGGCCAGCGCCTCGACCACGAACCCGAACGCGCTCCCCGGCGTCGCACCCGGTTCGAGGTCGGCGGCCAGCCCGGCGTCGGACGTGTCCAGCTCCCCCGTCACCTGGTTCACGTGGTACCCGCCCTCGGTGATCGTCAGCGAGACGATCCGCGTGGACGGATCCACCAAACGATCCAGTACGGCGTTGGCGTCGTCCGGCGCGAACAGGTAGTCCACGATCGAGCCGATCACCCGCGGCTCGAGGGTCCCGTCCGGGTGCTTGATCACCAGGGTGTACAGGTGATCCTGCGCGGATAGCACGTCGTACATGCGCTTGTCCTGGGGCAGTACGCCGACACCGACGATGCCCCAGTCGAGCGCCTTGCCGTCGTTCATCAGCGCGTCGAGGTACATCGCCTGGTGGGCCCGGTGGAATCCGCCGACCCCGAAGTGCACGATGCCCGGGCGGACCGCCGTACGGTCATAAGCCGGTACCGCGATCTCCTTGCCAAGGGCCCCTAACGCGGCCGTGTTCAGGTCGGTCACTTGACCGCCCCCAGCGACAGACCCTGGACGAGCTTGTCCTGGGCCGCGAAGCCGGCGATCAACACAGGCAGCGAGACCACGATCGACGCGGCACACACCTTGGCGAGGAACAATCCTTGGCTGGTCACGAACCCAGTCAAGAACACCGGCGCCGTCTGCGCCACTGTGCCGGTCAGCACCCGGGCGAAGAGCAGCTCGTTCCAGCTGAAGATGAAGCAGATCAGCGCCGCCGAGGCGATCCCCGGTGTCACGACCGGCGCGACCACGGACCGTAGCGTCCTGGTCAACGACGCGCCGTCGACCGAGGCCGCCTCGAGGGTCTCCACCGGAACCTCGGACAGGAAGCTACGCAGCATCCAGACCGCGATCGGCAGGTTCATCGAGGTGTAGAGAATGATCAGCAGCCAGATGTTGTCCAGGAACCCGACCGACTGCGCGAACAGGTAGATCGGCAGCAGACCGGCCACCACCGGCAGCATCTTCGTGGACAGGAAGAAGAACAGGACGTCGGTCCACTTACGAACCGGCCGGATTGACAGCGCGTACGCGGCCGGGAACGCCAGCAGGAGCACGAGCAGTGTGGACAGCACACTCGCCGTCAACGAGTTCGCCAGTGACGGCCAGGGTCCGGTGTCGAAGAACGCCTTGTAGCCGCCGAGGCTCAACGGGGCCGCGATGTCCGGCGGATTCTTGGCCGCGTCCTCCTCGGAGTGGAACGAGGTCAGCAGCATCCACAGCACCGGCATCACGAACAGCAGGCCGACGACCCACGCGAGCCCACTGAGGACGAACCCACCGCCCCGATTCTTCTTGCCAGTAACGATCGTCACGCCACCGCTCATCGGCCGGTCTCCTCTCGGAACAGCGTCGACACCGACCGCAGGGCGAACGTCGCGATCGCGATCGTGCCGATCACCACGATGACGCCGGCCGCGGAGGCGCGTCCGTAGTCGTGAGCGGTGTAGAAGGTCTGGTAGATCGTGTACGGGAGGTTCGCCGTACCGAGGCCGCCCGACGTGATCGTGAAGACCGCGTCGAAGTTCTGCACCACGTAGATCGAGCCGAGCAGCGCGGAGAGCTCCAGGTACTGCCGCAGGTGCGGCAGCGTCATGTAGCGGAAGATGTCCCACTGGCTCGCACCGTCGATCCCGGCCGCCTCGATCACGTCCAGCGGCCGGCTCTGCAGCCCGGCCAGCAGGATCAGCATCATGAACGGCGTCCACTGCCAGACCAGCGCGAAGATGATCGACCACAACGGCTGGTTGCTGATCCAGTCCGGCTGTGGGGCGTTGTCCCCGAAGATCCCCTTCAGCAATCCGTTGAAGAGCCCGTACGACGGGTTGTACAGCGCGTGCTTCCAGAGCAGCGCGGCCGCCACCGGTACGACGAGGAACGGCGTGATCATCATCGTCCGGACCGCACCGCGGCCGCGGAACTTCCGGTCGAGCAGCAGCGCGATCCCCAGCCCCAGCAACAGGCTGATCAGTACGACGCCCGCCGTGAGCAGGATCGTCACCCAGATCGCGTGCCGGGTGTTCGCGTCGGTGAGCACGCGGCGGAAGTTGTCGATCCCGGCGAACCCGCGCTCGTCGGGGTAGTACGCGTTCCAGTCCATGAAGGACGTGATCAGCGTGACCACGAACGGCAACTGGGTCACGACGATCATGAAGATCAGCGCCGGCATCAGCGGCGCCCGCCGGGCCCAGTCGCCGGTGGCGCGCATCAGCGACTTCTCGCCACCGGAGTGCTTCGGCTTCACCGCAGGACTCGCTTTGGTGTCAATGCTCATCGACGTCCTCGCTTCGCTCCGGGCGCCGACAAGACACGGAGCAGGCTGTGCTCAATGATGAATTCGCTGCGCTCATTCATGGCTCACTCCCCTCACTTCGCCGCGCGCGAGCGATACCGCTCGGCGACGTCGTCGGCGAGCACTTGCCCGCGTTTCAGCGCTTCGTCCACACTCATCCGCCCGGCGATCGCCGAGCTCACGTCCTGGCTGACCTGGGTGCCGAGGTCCGGGAACTCCGGGATGTCGACGAACTGGATCCCGAGGGCCGGCCGCGGCTGCGTTCCGGGGTTCTTCGGGTCGGCGGTCTCGATGGCCGCCTTGGTCGGCGCCGCGAAGGCCGCCGCGTCCTTCAGGTACGCCGGGTTCTCGTACGTCGATGCCCGCTTGCCGGCCGGGACCCGGGACCACCCGAGCTTGTCGCCGACGAGCTGCTCGTACTCCTTGCTGGACGCCCACGAGATGAACTTCCACGCGTTGTCCTGCTTCTTGCTGGCCTGCTGGATGCTCCACGACCACGCGTACAGCCAGCCGGAACTGTCGGTCTCCTTGACCGGGGCCGGGGCGTAGCCGATCTTCCCCTTGACGGGTGAGTTCGGTGCCTCGAGTGATCCGGCGGCCGAGGTCGCGTCGTACCACATCGCGACGTTGCCCTGGATCAGGTTGTTCAGGCACTCGGTGAAGCCGGCCTGCGGTGCGCCCGCCTCGCCGTGGCTGCGGACCAGGTCGACGTAGAACTTGGTCGCCGCGGTGAACTGCGGCGAGTTCACCTGCGCCTGCCAGTCCTGCGTGAACCAGGTGCCGCCGAACGTGTTCACGACGGTCGTGAGCGGGGCGAAGATCTGGCCCCAGCCGGGCTGACCGCGCAGACAGATCCCGCGCATGTCGGCCTGCGCCTTGTCGACCTTCGCGGCGATGTCCGCAACCTCGTCCCAGGTCGGCTTGGCGGGCATCGTGACGCCCTTCGCCGCCAGCACGTCCTTGCGGTACATCAGGAACGACGACTCGCCGTAGAAGGGTTCGCCGTACACCTTGCCGTCCTCACCGGACAGCGACTGCGTCATCGGCTTCAGGATGTCGTCCTGGTCGAACTTCGGGTCCGCCGCGATGTGGTCCGACAGCGGGGCGATCCACTTGCTCTTGGCGTAGATCGGGATCTCGAAGTTGCTCAGGGTCGCGACGTCGTACTGACCGGCCTGGCTGGAGAACTCCTGGCTGATCTTGTCCCGGACGTCGTTCTCCGGCAGCACCGTGAAGTTCACGTGGATGCCGGTCTCTTTGGTGAAGTTGTCCGCGGTCAGCTGTTGCAGGTCGACCATCTGCGGGTTGTTCACCATCAGCACGTTGATGCTGTCCGCGCCGCCACCGCCGGCGCCACCACCCCAGCCGGCACAACCGCTGACCGCACTCACCAGAAGTGCGACACCGATGGCCCCGACGCGTTTGCGCTGTCCCAGCACAAGCCACTCCTTCGCTGGTCTGCTCATTTGAGCATGCCTCTGCTCACTGCCCCGAGTGAATCGGAACGGGGGTTGACCTGTCAAGAGTCTGTGCAACACTGGTGCACGGCTCTGCTCATATGAGCGACTTGTCTTGGGAGGTGTGATGGAGCCCATCGCGGGGGGACCGGCCCAGCTGGTGCTGACGGCGTCGATCGCGCGCCGGTACTATGTCGACGGCCGGTCCAAGGTGGAGATCGCCGACGAGTTCCGGCTCAGCCGGTTCAAGGTCGCGCGGCTGCTCGACCAGGCCCGCAGCAGCGGTCTGGTGCGGATCGAGATCAGCCACCCGGGCAACGTCGATCTCGACCTGTCCGCCCGCCTCCAGGAGACCTTCGGCCTGCGTCGCGCGATCGTCGTGGACACCCCCGAGGACGACCCGGCCGCGTTGCGACTCCAGCTGGGCAAGGCCGCCGCGGAGCTGCTCACCGAGATCGTCACGGCGGACGACGTACTGGGGCTTGCTTGGGCGCGCGCCGTCACGGCGATGACCGATCAGCTCACCTCGCTCGCCGCGGTCCCCGTCGTACAGCTCACTGGTGCGTTGACGCGTCCTGATGTCGAGGCGAACTCGGTGGAGCTGGTGCGGCACACCGCGCGGTTGTCCGGAGGACCGGCGTACCTGTTCTATGCCCCGCTGGTGGTTCCGGATGCGACCACGGCGCGCGCCTTGCGGCAGCAGCCCGAGGTCGCCGAGGCGATCGGGCACTTCGACGCGGTCACCAAAGCCGTTGTGGGGTTGGGTTCCTGGGCACCCGGTCAGTCCACTCTGTACGACGCGATGGACGAGAACGCGTGTGAGCAACTGCAGAAGCGCGGCGTGGTGGCGGACATCTCCGGGGTGTTCGTCGACGCGAAGGGTGTGCCGGTCCAGAGCAAGGTGACCGACCGGGTGATCGCGATCAACGCCGAGCAGATGAACGCGATCGACGAGGTGATCGCGATTCCGTACGGTCTGGGCAAGGTCGAGGCGGTGCGCGCGGCGGTTCGCAGCGGCCTGGTGAACGGCATTGTCACCCACAGTCCACTGGCCAGGGCTTTGCTCGACGCAGTGGACTGACCACAATGAGCGAGGTGGAAACTCCTCTGCTCGGTGGAACGGCCAACCGCGGGCTCGTCGTACGGGTTCGCGACACGGTACGACGGCCGCTGCGCGCGAGCAGTCCCGCTGTTCACGCCGTACTGCGGTATCTCGCGGAGGTGGGATTCGAGGGTGCGCCGCGGTTCCTGGACGTCGATGCGCAGGGGCGTGAGGTGCTGACGTACCTACCGGGCGAGACGGTCACTCCGCCGTACCCGGCCTGGGCGATGACGGACTCCGCGCTGGACAGCGTGGCCGTGCTGCTGCGGGAGTACCACGCGGCGATCGCCGGGTTTCCGTCCGCGGACTTCGAATGGTCCGAGCCGGTGCCGGCGGCGTACGTGGACGGGACGGTCAGCCACAACGACCCGAACCTGGACAACATCGTGTTCCGGGACGGCGTCGCGGTCGCCCTGATCGACTTCGACCTGGCCGGACCAGGGTCGGCGTTGTGGGACGTGGCCGCGGCCATCCGGTTGTGGGCTCCGCTACGGCCGGAGGACGACATTCACGACGTACGGCGGGGTCGTGTGCTCAGTCGGCTGCGTCGCTTCGCGGACACCTACGGACTGGACGAGGCTGATCGCCGGCGGCTCGTCGCGGCAACGGCCGACAATCACGTCTGGTGTATGGACTACGTCCGCCGCGGCTCCGAGACCGGGCACCCCTGGTTCCACCAACGCTGGACCACCGGCGAAGCCGCCCTGACCGCACGCACTGACGCATGGTTCACTCGCCAGGCCCAGGCACTACAGGACGCTCTGCTGCGATAGCCGCTTTCAGCTTTGGCACACCTGGTTATCGGTGGGTGGGCTCCGGTGTTACCGGGTGGTGGCGGAGAATGGGCGGGTGAGTTCGCGTGTGGTGTTGCTGGCCGGGCCGTCGGGGGCCGGGAAGTCGCGGTTGGCGGAGCTGACCGGGCTACCGGTCGTGCGGCTGGACGACTTCTACCGTGACGGTGACGACGAGGCGATGCCCCGCTCGCCGCTCGGCATCGTCGACTGGGACGACCCCGCCTCCTGGGACGGCGACCGGTCCGTCGCCGCTCTCGAACAGCTCTGCAAGACCGGTCAGGCGGATCTGCCGATCTACGAGATCTCCGCCGACGGGACCGTCGGTCACCGTGAGTTCAGCACCCAGGGCTCACCGTTGATCATTGCCGAGGGCATCTTTGCCGACCAGATCACCAGTGCCCTGAAGGATCGCGGTCTGCTGGCCGCCGCCATCTGCGTCCGGCATCACCGTTTGGTCACGTTCGCCCGCCGCTTCCAGCGGGACCTCCGCGAGCACCGCAAACCGCCGTTCACGCTGCTCCGCCGCGGCCTCCTGCTCCTGCGCGACGACCCGCAGGTCGTTCGCCGCTGTGTCGAAGCAGGCTGCGAACCCATGATTCCCAAGGCGGCGCGCCGACGGATCGCTGCACTGTTGGCCGAATCACAGAGATAGTTCGGTCTTTGTTCACTTGCGCCTGCTCGGATGGGCCTTGTGAACCGATCGGCTCCTGGTATGGCCGCCGTCGTGACCGCCCTGCTGCTCGGTGCAACCGCCTGTGGCAGTGACGCGGGCGCCGCCGTGCGCCCTGCCGATGCGCCCGCTCCCAGCTCCGCTGTCGACCAAACCGCCAAGAGCGCCCTGGCCGGCCTGATCGTCCTCCCGACCGGTTTCATCGCCGACCCGAAGAACACCACGGGCCCCTTCAGCACCGAGACCTACCTCGAGAGCTACTCCCCCGAACCCGCCCTGGACCGAGCCCTCCTCCTCAACGCCGGCTTCGCCGAGGGCTACCGCGCCACCCGGCTGAGCCCCGACAAGAAGAAGCGCTACATCATCCAGCTCTTCAAAGCGGAATCCCCGGCCAAGGCAAAGGCCCTGCAAGAAGGCTTCTGGCGCCAAGAGTCCCGAACCCACCCCTTCCGCGTTCCCGGCGCCCTCAGCAACGCCCACGCCGCCTACGACGCCGGTACCGAGAAGAACGAGGCCACAGCCGAAGCCAGCGTCGTAGCCGGCTCCCTGGTAGCCCTCCTGACCGTGCGCCAGTCAGCCCCCCTCGGTACGACGGTCCACCCAGACACCGCCCTCATCACCACCCTGGCCGCCCAACAACGAGCCCGCCTAACCAGCAAGTCCAGCTAACCCCAGCTCGCGTTAGCCCCGGCCACCACTGCTGCCCCGAGACAGGGAGATATGGCCGGAGACCTGTGGCATGAGGTCTCCGGCCAACGGAAGGTGTCTCCGGCCACCACTGGTGGCGTGGGCCGGCGTCAGTGGCGCCTGAGCCCGCCGGCTTCCGCTTGCTTCTAGCCGATGCGGTCGATCACGAGCGGCCCAGCCTCGTACGACGCTGAGACCTCGACCGCGTCGGCCAACGACTCCAGCGCACGCTCAAAACGGCTCGAGTCGTCAGCGTGCAACGTCAGCAACGGCTGACCGGCCGTGACCGTGTCACCCGGCTTCGCGTGCATCACCACGCCGGCAACCGCCGAGACCGGGTCCTCCTTACGCGCCCGACCGGCCCCGAGACGCCAGGCCGCCACGCCGACCGCCAACGCGTCCAGCTTGGACAGCACCCCAGAAGCAGGGGCCGGTACGACGTGCTGCTCCGGAGCGACCGGCAGTACGGCGTCCGGGTCACCACCCTGAGCCGAGATCATCGCGCGCCACGCGTCCATCGCCGTACCGTCACGCAGCTTCTCCGCCGGATCGACATCCGTCACTCCAGCAGCGGCGAGCATCTCGACCGCGAGCGCGATCGTCAGCTCGACGACGTCCGAAGGTCCGCCACCCGCCAGTACTTCAACGGATTCGCGAACCTCCACAGCGTTTCCGGCGGTCAGCCCGAGCGGCACCGACATATCGGTGAGCAGGGCAACGGTCTTCACCCCAGCATCGGTGCCGAGAGCAACCATCGTTTCGGCCAGCTCGCGGGCATCGGCCAGGTCCTTCATGAACGCGCCCGAACCGACCTTCACGTCCAGCACCAGCGCGCCGGTACCCTCCGCGATCTTCTTGCTCATGATCGAACTGGCGATCAGCGGAATCGCCTCGACAGTGCCGGTCACATCGCGCAGCGCGTACAGCTTCTTGTCCGCCGGCGCGAGCCCGTCACCAGCCGCACAGATGACCGCCCCGACGTCCTCGAGCTGCCGCATCATCTCGTCGTTCGACAGCGCCGCTCGCCAGCCCGGGATCGACTCGAGCTTGTCCAGCGTGCCACCGGTGTGACCGAGGCCGCGACCGGACAGCTGCGGTACGGCGACGCCGCAGGCCGCGACCAGGGGCGCCAACGGCAACGTGATCTTGTCACCGACCCCGCCGGTGGAGTGCTTGTCGGCGGTCGGGCGGGAGAGCTTCGCGAAGTCCATCCGCTCGCCGGAGGCGATCATCGCCGCGGTCCAGCGGGCGATCTCGCGGCGGTTCATCCCGTTCAGGAGGATCGCCATCGCCAGCGACGACATCTGCTCGTCGGCGACATCGCCGCGCGTGTAGGCGTCGATCACCCAGTCGATCTGCCCGTCGCTCAGCTCACCGCGATCCCGCTTGGTACGGATCACGTCGACCGCGTCGAAGCTCACTTCTCCTCCAGAAACTCGGGCCCGAAGGCCTCGGGCAACAACTCACGCAACGGCCGGCTCCCGGTCGCCGTCTCGATCTGCAGGTCCGGCCCGCCGTGCTCGTGCAACAACTGCCGGCACCGCCCGCACGGCGTCAGCAACGCCTCGTGCTGATCCACACAGGTGAACGCGACCAGGCGCCCACCTCCCGTCCGGTGCAGCTCCGAAACCAGTCCACACTCAGCGCACAAGGACAACCCGTACGAGGCGTTCTCCACGTTGCACCCGGCAACCACCCTGCCGTCCTCCACCAGCCCCGCCGCCCCCACGGCGTACCCGGAATAAGGCGCATAAGCCCGCCCCATCGCCTCCACCGCGGCTTCCCGCAGTACCTTCCAATCCACATCCACCACCCCAGCATCCCCCACAACCCCCCTCCTTCCCACAACCCGCCACCCGCCCCATCACCGAACCCCCATTTGATGGGCCCACCCACCCCATTTGATTGGCGGGCCCACGCGAATGTGGGTCCGCCCACCGCATGCGACTAGCCCACCCACAACCGGATAGGCCAGCCCACCAAACGCCCGGGACTGCCCACCGGCTCAGGGCCGCTCTACCTCGACCACCATGCTTGGTGGTCCCACCGATCCCCATTTGATGGGCTGACCCATGCGAGTGTGGGTCTGCCCACCGCATGCGGCTCGCCCACCCACAACGGGATGGGCCAGCCCACCAAATGGGATCGGGGGTGGGGCGGGGTGGGGCGGGGCAAAGGGGCGGGGGGGCGGGGGGCGGGGTGGGGTTACTCGGTGACGTAGGGTTCGCCGTCTGCTTTGGGGGCTCGGACTCGGCCTACCAGGCCGGCGACCGCGATGATGGTGGCCAGGTAGGGGGCCATCAGCAGGAGCTCGCCGGGGATCGGGGTCTGGATGATCTGGAGCTGGGACTGCAGCTGGGTGGCGAAGCCGAAGAACAGGGCCGCGACCATCGCGCCGATCGGGTGCCAGCGGCCCATGATCAACGCGGCCAGCGCGATGAAGCCGTTACCCGCGGTCATCTCCTTCGCGAAGGAACCGGCGTACCCGACCGTGAAGAACGCGCCACCGAGCCCGGCGAGGACGCCGGCCCACAGCACTGCGGAGTACCGGACTCGCTTGACCCGGATACCGACGGTGTCGGCCGCCTTCGGGTGCTCGCCGACCGCGCGGACCCGGAGGCCCCAGCGGGTCTGGAAGAGCACGAAGGTGACGATCGCGACCGCGATGTAGGTCAGGTAGACCAGCACGGTCTGGTTGAACAGGATCGGTCCGATGAACGGGATGTCACCCAGTCCGGGGATCTTCACCGCCGACAGCACGTCCGGCGTGTTCAGGTGCGCCGCGTCCTCCTGCAGGAACTGGTCGAACAGGAAGCCCGTCACGCCGGTCGCGAACACGACCAGGACGACGCCGAGCACCACCTGGTTCACCAGGTACTTGATCGAGAACACCGCGAGCAGCAGAGCCATCAGTACGCCGGACGCCGCTGCCGCGATCAACGCCGCGACCGGGCTTCCCGTCGTACTGGCGACAACCGCCGCCGTGAACGCGCCGACCAGGAACTGCCCCTCGATCGCGATGTTGATGACACCGGCCCGCTCACACAGCACACCGGCCAGCGCGCCGAGGATCAGCGGGGTGGCGAAGTTCAGCGTGCCCTGGAACTGGTTGGCCAGCGGGAAGGTCTTGCCGGCCGCGGCCCAGCACAGGAAGGCGCCGATGAAGCTGACGCCCAGTACGACGGCCAGCCAGCCGGACCACTTCTGCGGGACCCGGCGTAGTACGTAGGCGACCGCGGCGAGGACGCCGAGGGCACCGAGCAGCAACGCGACCGGCTTGGCCGGCAGACCGAGCAGGTTGCCGGTCAGATCGCCGGAGACCAGCTGGAACGTCGCTTTGCCGCTCTTGGTGAAGATCGCCAGACCGAGGCCGATCAGCGCGAAGACCAGCATCAGACCGCCGACGCGCAACCGGCGAACGCGGTCCGCCGGTGCTTCGATCGCCACCGGAGCGGCGGCCGGTACGGCGTCCTGAACCGTCGAGGAGCTCATCCGTTCCAACCCTTCGCGAGGATGGTCCCGGATCCGGGATCCTTCGGCAAAAACCGGAAGACCGAGCGGACCAGTGCGGGAGCCGCCACGAACAGCACGATCGTTGCCTGCAGCACCGTTGTCAGCGTCAGCGGGGTCTGCGTGATCAGCTGCATCTGCAGACCACCCGCGTTCAGTGCACCGAAGAGCAGACCGGCCAGCACGGTGCCGAGCGGCGTACCGCGGCCGAGCAGCGCGACGGTGATCGCGTCGAATCCGACCGAGGCGGCCACGCCGTCGGTCAGCGGCAGGTCGGTACCGAGGACCTGCTGCGTCCCGGCGAGGCCGGCGAGTGCACCGGCGACGACCATCGCGATCACGTAGGCCCGGCCGACCGACATACCGGCTGTCTTCGAGGCGTCCGCGTTCGCACCGACCGCGCGGAGCTCGAAACCGATCGTCGACTTGTTGAGCAGCCACCAGACGAAGACCGCGGCGACCAGCGCCAGCAGGAAGCCGAGATGCAGCCGGGTGTCACCGAACTGCGGGTACTGCGCGTTGGCGTCGACGACCGGTGAGATCGGGTCAGCTCGGCCGGGCCGCTGGAACGTCGTTGTCGTGAGCAACCACTGCAGCAGATAGATCGCCACATAGTTCAGCATGATCGTGACGATCACTTCGTGAGCGCCGGTACGGGCCTTCAACAGGCCGACCACACCGCCCCAGATGGCGCCACCGATCAGACCGGCGACGATCGCGACGATCAGGTGCAGGACCGGCGGCAGGTGCCACGCGAATCCGACGTACCCGGCGAGGACCGCGCCCATGATCAGCTGGCCCTGGGCGCCGATGTTGAACAGTCCGGTCCGGAACGCGAGCGAGACCGCGAGGCCGCCGCAGATCAGCGGGGTGGCCTGGGTCAGCGACTCGCTGATCGGGTCGATCCCGCCGATCGCGCCGACCGCGAGCGCCTTGTAGGCCTCGCCGACCGCCGAGAGCGCCGCGGAGATGGTGTCCATCGGCGCCGCGCCGAAGTACCCGACCGCTGTCTTCACGTCGTCGTCGCCGACGATGATCAGGATCGCGCCGACCAGCAGCGCCAGCACGATCGCGCTGAGCGAGACCAGCCCCTGGACCGCCCACGACGGCAGCCCGGACCGCGACACCTTGACCGGCCGCTGCACTGGGGCCGGTGCTGTTTCAGTGCTCATCTAGATGGTTCCCAACGTGGTCGGGTTCTCGATCGCGACGACGTGCGCCTCGGACTTGGAGGCGCCGGCCATCATCAGGCCGAGCTCGTCGCGGGGGGTGTCGGCCGGTACGACGCCGACCACCTTGCCGCGGTACATCACCGCGACCCGATCGGCCAGGGCCGCGATCTCGTCCAGCTCGGTCGAGACGATCAGGACCGCCGTACCCTGGTCGCGCTCTTGCACGATCCGGCTGTGCAGGAACTCGATCGAGCCGACGTCCACACCGCGGGTCGGCTGCGAGGCGACCAGCAGCTTCAGCGGCCGGGACAGCTCGCGGGCGAGCACGACCTTCTGCTGGTTGCCGCCGGACAGCGACGACACGGTCAGGCCGATGCCCTGGGTGCGGATGTCGAACTCGTCCACCCGGGCGCGTGCGTTCTCGTCGATCGCGTCCGTGTTCAGCGCCAGCCCGTTGCCGAACGGCGCGTTGCGGAACAGGTCGAGCACCAGGTTCTCGGCGACCGTGAACGAGCCGACGAAGCCGTCGTGCCCACGGTCCTCCGGGACGTACCCGATGCCGGCGTCGAGTCGGTGCCGGGTCGACTTCCCGGTCAGCTCCTGACCGTCCAGCGTGATGCTGCCGGCGGCGATCGGGGTGAGGCCGAGCAGCGCCTCGGCGAGCTCGGTCTGGCCGTTGCCCTGGACGCCGGCCACCGCGAGGATCTCGCCGGCCCGGACCTCCAGGTCGATGTTGTCGACGGCGGTGAAGCCACGCTCGTCGATCACGGTCAGACCGGTGACGCGCAGTACGGCGTCCTGGGGCTGAGCCGGTTCCTTGTCGACGACCAGGTCGACCGCACGGCCGACCATCAGCTCGGCCAGCTCCTCCTCGGTCGCGGAAGGCTCGGCCTGGCCGACCACCTTACCGCGGCGGATCACGGTGATCTTGTCCGCGATCGCCTTGACCTCTTTGAGCTTGTGGGTGATGAAGACGATCGAGGTGCCGTTCTCCTTGAGCTGGCGCATCACCGTGATCAGCTCGTCGATCTCGGCCGGCGTCAGCACCGCGGTCGGCTCGTCCAGGATCAGCACCTTGGCGTCGTTCGTCAGCGCCTTGATGATCTCGACCCGCTGCTGGACTCCGACCGGGATGTCCTCGACCAGCGCCTCGGGGTCGACCTCGAACCCGTACCGCTCGGAGAGCTCGGTGACGAGCCGGTTCGCCTTCTTGCGGTCCAGTACGCCGCCCGGGTGGGTGTTCTCCCGGCCGAGCATGATGTTCTCCGCGACGGTGAAGACCGGGACCAGCATGAAGTGCTGGTGCACCATGCCGATGCCGTGCTTGATCGCGTCGCTCGGTGAGGTGATCTTGACCTTGTCGCCGTCGATCACGATCTCGCCGGAGTCGGGCTGCAGCAGCCCGTAGAGCATGTTCATCAACGTGCTCTTGCCGGCCCCGTTCTCGCCGAGCAGGCAGTGGATCTCGCCCGGTTCGATGACCAGGTCGATGTGATCGTTGGCGACCAGCGAGCCGAAGCTCTTCGTCAGGCCGGACAGCTCGAGATGCATCCTGCAGCCTCTCTCATTTCAGACCGAGAGCCAGGAAGGCGACCGTGTGGTCTGCCTTCCTGGCTCGCACCGTACTACGCGGTGGTCAGGACGCCTGCGGCTGCGCCTTGGACGTGATGGTGATCTTGCCGCCGATGATGTCGGTCTTGATCTGGTCCAGCTCGGTCTTCAGCTCGGCCGGGACCTTGCTGTCGAACTCGTGGAACGGAGCCAGCCCGGTGCCGCCGTTCTCCAGCGTGCCGATGAACTGCTTGTTGTCGAACTTGTTGTCGACGACCGAGGTGACCGCGTCCTGAACGGCGACGTCCATGCCCTTCTTGACGCTGCTGATCAGGACCGAGCAGTACTCGGCGGCGGACTCGCAGCCGTCGGTGTCGACCCAGATCGCGTTGACCTTGCCGTTGCTGGCCTTGGCGGCCTGCAGACCACCCAGACCCGACGGGCCGGCCACCGGGAAGATGATGTCCGCGCCCTGCGTGATCAGGTTCTGGGCGTTGTTCTGGCCCTTGGCCTTGTCCTCGAAGTCACCGGTGAACAGGCCCTCCTGCTTGGTCTCGTCCCAGCCGAGCAGGGTGACGTTCTTCGACTTCTGCTTGTTGTAGTACGCCACGCCCTCGGCGAACCCGTCCATGAAGATCGTCACCGGCGGGATCTTGAGGCCGCCGAAGGTACCGACCTTGCCGGACTTGGACATCGCCGCGGCCAGGTAGCCGGCCTGGAAGGAGGCCTGCGCGGTGTTGAAGCTGAGCGGCTTCACGTTGGCGATCGGCTTGGCCGGCGCCGAGTCGACGATCGCGAACTTGATGCCCGCGTTCGCGTTCGCGGCCTTGTCGGTCGCGTCCTCGAGCTTGAAGCCGACGGCCACGATCACGTTGCACTTGGCCGCGACCATCGCGGTCATGTTGGTCGGGTAGTCGTTGTCCGACTTCGACTCGGCCTTGACCTCGGTCAGGCCCTTGGCCTTCACCGCGTCCTGCAGACCCTTGTACGACGTCTGGTTGAACGACTTGTCGTCGAAACCACCCGAGTCGGAGACCATGCAGGCCTTGAACGCCTTGTTGTCCGAGCCTCCGCTCGTCCCGCTTTCCGTCGGCTTGCTACCACAAGCGGCAACGGCGAGCGTCAGTACGCCCACAATCGCGGTTCCCCGCACGAACTTCTTCACCGGACGTCTCCTTCGTCGTACCAGACTGTTGGCCCGCACGCCTGCCCCTGCGTGCCATCCGCAGACTATAGGGGCGGCCCGTGTTAGTTAGAACGCCAAGTTGACCTCGATACCGGAAAGTGACCGGCGCTTTCGTCACATTTCCGCAACTCCTGCGGCGCGATCACCGAGCGCCTGGCAGCGGTCACACTGCGCACGCTCCGTGGTTGCGCTCACCGTGTGTCGCGCTAACAGTGGGTGAACGATTCAGGGCTCATGTCACAATCGCGGGCATGAGTCATCAGTTGCTGGTCGCCGACGTCCTCGCGCGGGTCGAGGAGGTGCGCGAGACCACGCTCGACCTGCGGCGTGATCTGCACGCCCACCCCGAGCTCGGCTGGCACGAGGTCCGGACCACCGAGGTCCTGGAGCGCGTACTGAAGGACGCCGGGCTCTCCCCGCGCATCCTGCCGACCGGGACCGGCCTGATCTGCGACATCGGCTCCGGCGACTCGTGTGTCGCCCTGCGCGCCGACATCGACGCGCTGCCCGTACCGGACGGCGTCGAGGCTCCCTGGCGGTCGACGATCGACGGCGTGGCGCACGCCTGCGGGCACGACATCCACACCGCGGGTCTGGTCGGTGCCGGGCTGGTGCTGGCCGGGATGGCTCGTGACGGCGCATTGGACCGCCGGGTTCGCCTTATCTTCCAGCCGGCCGAAGAGGTGATGCCGGGTGGTGCGCTCGGCGTGATCGCGGCGGGCGGACTGGACGGCGTACGACGGATCTATGGCGTGCACTGCGATCCGCGCCTGCAGGTTGGTCAGGTCGGCCTGCGTGTCGGCGCGCTGACCGCGGCGGCCGACCGCATCCTCGTCCGGCTGAGCGGACCCGGCGGTCACACCTCCCGCCCGCACCTCACCGGCGACCTCGTCTACGCCCTCGCCACCCTGGTGACCGAACTCCCGGCCGCGCTGTCGCGACGCGTCGACCCCCGAGCCGGCATGTCGCTCGTCTGGGGCCGCATCACCTCCGGCTCCGCCGCCAACGCCATCCCCTCCCGAGGCGAAGCCGAAGGCACCCTCCGCTGCCTCGACGTCAACGCCTGGCGCCAAGCCGCCGACCTCATCCCCCAACTCGCCAACCAGTTGGTCGCCCCGTACGGCGTCCAGGTCGACACCGAGGTCACCCACGGCGTCCCGCCGGTCATGAACGACCCCACCGCCATCGACGTCTTCCGCTCCGCCGCCCAGCAAACGCTAGGAGCCGGCGCGATCGCCCCCACGGATCAGTCCCTCGGCGGCGAAGACTTCGCCTGGTACCTCGAACACGTCCCCGGCGCCATGGCCCGCCTAGGCGTCCGCCCGCCCACCCTCGACACCACAGGCGACCTCCACACCCCCACCTTCGACCCGTCAGAAGAGTCCATCTCCCTAGCCACCACCCTCCTCACCTCAGCCGCCCTCCTCGACTAGCCCCCGCTCCGCGGCTGCCTGCCCGGCGGCGAGCGCGTCGCGCAACAGCGGAGGAAGATGACGGCATGGCTGCGAAGCACAAGTTGTCGGTGACGGTCGACCGAGCTCTGATCGAGGCTGCCCGCGCCGCCGTGGCTGCTGGGCGGGCGGCGAGCGTGAGCGCGTGGGTTAACGACGCTCTCCGTCGCGAGTTGGCCTCCGAGCAGAGGCGGACGCCAGACACTCAGTAAGTCGCGATCGACCGCCGGCTTTCACGCCTGGCTCGGCTTATTGGGCAGGCGAGTGCGGTACTTGGTGAGTGGCACAGGTCCGCTCCGACAACCTGAGCCCGTACGACGCGGAGCTCCCGCCGGAGGCGCAAAGAACTGCCGCCGCGGAGCGGTGTCTGTGTGCGGTGTCCTTAGAAGGTGTCGGCGGGGACGTAGACGCCCCAGACTTCGCGGAGGGTGTTGCTGACTTCGCCTACGGTGGCTCGGGCTTTGAGGGCGCGCTTCATCGGGTAGAGGCAGTTGTCGGTGCCTTCGGCGGCCTTCTTCAGCTCGGCCAGGGCTTCGTCCACCTCGGCCTGGTCGCGTTCGGCGCGGAGGGTGGCCAGGCGGGCCACCTGCTGGGCTTCGATGGCGGGGTCTACGCGGAGGGGCTCGTAGGGTTCTTCGTCGGTGATCTTGAACTTGTTCATGCCGACAACGACGCGCTCGACCGAGTCGATCTCGAGCGAGATCTGGTACGCCGACTGCTCGATCTCCTGCTTCTGGAAGCCCTTCTCGATCGCGGCGACCGCACCGCCGTACTCCTCGACCTGGTTCATCAGCTCGACGGCTTCCGCCTCGACCTTGTCGGTCAGGGCCTCGACGACATACGAGCCGGCGAAGGGATCGACCGTCGCGGTGATGTCCGTTTCGTAGGCCAGCACCTGCTGCGTTCGCAGCGCCAGCCGCGCGGCCTTCTCGGTCGGTAGGGCGATCGCCTCGTCGTACGAGTTGGTGTGCAGCGACTGCGTCCCGCCCAGTACGGCGGCCAACCCCTGCACGGCGACCCGGACCAGGTTGATCTCGGGTTGCTGGGCGGTCAGCTGCACGCCCGCGGTCTGCGTGTGGAAGCGCAGCATCTGCGACTTCGGGTTCTTCGCGCCGAACTCGTCCCGCATCACCCGCGCCCAGATCCGACGCGCGGCGCGGAACTTCGCGACCTCTTCGAGCAGCGTCGTCCGCGCCACGAAGAAGAACGACAACCGCGGTGCGAACTCGTCGACATCCAGTCCGGACGCGATCGCCGCCCGCACGTACTCGATCCCGTCCGCGAGCGTGAACCCGATCTCCTGCGCGGGCGTCGCTCCCGCCTCAGCCATGTGATAGCCGGAGATCGAGATCGTGTTCCAGCGCGGCAGTTCCGCCTTGCAGTACGCGAAGATGTCGCTGATCAGCCGCAGCGACTCCTTCGGCGGGTAGATGTAGGTCCCCCGCGCGATGTACTCCTTCAGTACGTCGTTCTGGATCGTCCCCGTGAGCTGTTCACCGGCGACGCCCTGCTCCTCGGCGACGAGTTGGTACAGCAGCAACAGCACCGAGCCCGGCGCGTTGATCGTCATCGAGGTGGACACCTGGTCCAGCGGGATCCGGTCGAACAGGATCCGCATGTCGTCGATCGAGTCGATCGCCACCCCGACCTTGCCGACCTCACCGGACGCGATCGGGGCGTCGGAGTCGTACCCCATCTGCGTCGGCAGGTCGAAGGCCACCGACAGTCCCATGGTCCCCGCGTCGATCAGCTGGTGGTACCGCTGGTTCGACTCCGCGGCCGTCCCGAACCCGGCGTACTGGCGCATCGTCCACGGCCGCTGGGTGTACATGGTGGGGTAGACACCCCGGGTGTACGGGAACTTCCCCGGCTCCCCCAGTTTCTCCGCGGGATCGAACCCGTCCAGCGTGCCCGCGTCGTACACCGGCGCGAACTCGAACCCGGACTCACTGCGATGACTCATCTCCCCACCGTAGGCGCAACCACCCCTCCACTGGTATGCACCACCCCCGTGAGATCGGGCACTACGGCGCGGATGAGGGTAGGATTCCTACTCGTCGGATTCCTACCGAGGAGGCATCGATGAAGCTCAGGGCCAAGGGGCAGGTGACGATCCCCACCGAGGTCCGGGAGCACCTCGGGCTGCATGAGGGGGACGAGGTCGAGTTCGTGATCCGCGGCAATGTCGTGCATGTCGTCAGGGGCAGGAACAGTCGGTCGCAGGGCCGGCAGGTTGCGAGCCGGTTGCGGGGGCGGGGCTCCAGCGGGATGAGCACCGACCAGATCATGGACCTGCTTCGTGGCGAGGACTGACCTGAGCGTCGTCCGACGGCCGACGACGCTGGTGGACGCATGCGTGATCCTCGACCTGACCACGAATGATCCGCAGTGGGCCGACTGGTCCGAGGAAGCGCTGGCCAACGCGGCCGATGACGGACCCCTGGTGATCAACGCGATCGTGTACGCCGAGGTGTCGGTCGACTTCGCATCGATCGAGGAGCTGGACGACACACTCGACGAGAGCGGAATCCGTCGCGAGCCGCTGCCGTTCGAGGCGGGCTTCCTCGCGGGCAAGGCGTACCTCGCCTACCGCAAGCGCGGTGGCTCCCGGCGATCGCCGCTGGCGGACTTTTACATCGGCGCACACGCCGCGGTCGCCGGGCACCGCCTGCTGACCAGGGATGCCATGCGCTACCGCACCTACTTTCCCTCGCTCAGCCTCATCACCCCGAACAGCTGAGGCCTTCAGAGCACCAGGAAGCCGAGCTTGGCCGCCACTTCCGCCTGAGCCGAGTCGCGGCTGGCGAATCCGCAGGACTCCGGCGACGCCAGCGGCAACGCGGCCAGCTCGGCCACCGCCAGGTGCAACGCATCCAATGACCTGATCGCATACTCGCGAACGATCTCGACCGCCCGCGCCTCGACCGCCACCGCGTCCGGGCGGAGCAGAGTGACCGGGCCGTCAACCGCCGTGTCCGCCTCGAACGCCGCCAGGAGGTCATCCAGGTTCGCACGACCACCACGGGCTGCACGCGTCAGAGCGCTGGTGACCCCGACCAGCGTCCAGGTGGACGTCACCAACGCATCCTCGCCGACCAACAGATCGTTTGCGGCCGCGTGCCCGTCTTCGTCCGGCAGGTAAGCGCGTACCAGCACGGACGAGTCGACATAGATGACCATTCAGCGGCCGTCTTCCATGATCTCGTCGACCACTTGTCCCAACCCGCGCGCCGAATCGAGCGCTGCTCGCCGTTCAGCCGGAGACAGCAGCCGGCGCGGCGCGTGCGGTTCCGCCAGCACCCCCAACTGATGGGCCTTGGCTCGCAGCCGTCGTCGTAACGAGGCAGCGTCTTCCTCGATCACGTGGTCGAGGAGTTCAGTCGCCAGCGCATTGACCGACCGCCCCTGTTCCTGGGCGCGAGCCGTCAACCTGGCATGCAGGTCGTCAGGTACACGAAGTAGCAGCTGTCTCATGGGTGCATGATATCAATCCAACTCGAATCGTGCTATCACCTGTTGCTGTCCCCGCCCGTTCGCGTTCTGGCAGCGACGTGACGCCCGCACGTCACCGGGCAGACATCAAGCGTCCTTGAAGGCGTCGACAGGGAATCCACAACGTGTCACGGACACGTCGCCGAGGGTTCATGCGCGGTGGGGAACCTCCGAAGTGTGCGAATCGTGATGGTTGCCGAGACCTTCCTGCCGCAGATCAATGGCGTGGCGAACACGGCTCGCCATGTCGCCGACCGGCTCCGGGCCCGCGGGCACGAGCTGCTCATCATCGCGCCCGGACCGGGCCCCGACAGCTACGGCGACGTGCAGGTGATCCGGGCGCGGAGCTTCCGGACACCGGGGTACAAGGAGTTCCCGGTCGGGCTGCCGGACCCCTCGATCGAGCGGGCGATGGCCGAGTTCAAGCCCGATCTGGTGCACCTGGCCTCGCCGTTCATCATCGGCGCCTACGGGCTGCGCGCGGCGCGCCGGCTCGGGCTGCCGACGGTCGCGATCTTCCAGACCGACATCGCCGGGTTCGCCCGGCAGTACCCCTGGTTCGCCGCCGCGGACCGCGGGATCTGGCGCTGGGTACGGCGGACGCACTCGCGCGCCGACCGCACCTTGGCACCGTCGACCGCGTCGGTGGAGGCCCTCGTGCAGGGCGGCGTCCCGCGGGTCTACCACTGGGGCCGCGGCGTGAACCTGGACCTGTTCGACCCGCAGCACCGCGACGAGAGCTGGCGCCGCGAGATCTCCCCGGACGGCAAGCCGATCGTCGGGTACGTCGGCCGGCTGGCCGCGGAGAAGAAGGTACGGCGGCTGGCCGAGCTGACCGATCTGGACTGCCGGATCGTGATCGTCGGCGACGGGCCGGACCGCGCCTCGCTGGAGCATGCGTTGCCGCAGGCAACCTTCCTCGGGATGCGCCGGGGCGCTGACCTGGCCTCGATCTTCGCCGGGCTGGACGTCTTCGTGCACACCGGTGAACACGAGACCTTCTGCCAGACCATCCAGGAGGCGCAGGCCTCCGGCGTCGCCACCGTCGGCCCGGCCGCCGGCGGTCCGCTCGACCTGATCCACCCCGGCGTCAACGGTCTTCTCTTCGAACCAGGCGAGGCCGGTTCGCTGCGCACCGCCGTCAAGACCCTGCTCGACCACCCCGAGGCCCGCGGCCGGATGGCGGCCAGCGGCCTCCAGCGAGTCCAGTCGCGCACTTGGCCGGCGGTGGTCGACGACCTGGTCGACCGGCACTACGCCCAGGTCCTCCGCGATGCGGCCGCCGTACGGCGGGTCGCGTGAGTAGCCTGCGGATCGCTCAACTCGCGAACTTCGTCGGACCGACCTCGGGCGGGATGCGGACCGCGATCGAGCACATCGGTCAGGGGTACGTCGATGCCGGCGCGGACCGGATCGTCATCACTCCAGGCGAGCGGGACGCGATCGTCGAGACCGAGTTCGGCACGGTCGTCCGGGTGAAGGCGCCGAAGGTGAGTGGCGGCTACCGGCTGATCACCACGCCATGGAACGTGATCGACGTACTGAAGAAGTTCCAGCCGACCACCGTCGAGATCTCCGACAAGTCGACACTGCTCCCGGTGGCGCGTTGGGCGCGCAAGAACGACATCGGCACCGTCCTGTTCAGCCACGAGCGCCTCGACGCGATGCTGGCTCTCGGTGCAGCGCGACCCGGTCAGCTGGGCGGGCACGACGTACTGCGTCCCGGCCGGATGCTCGGCGAGGTCACCACCTACACCAGCCGCTGGACCGGCGAGAGCGTCCAGCGGCGAGCCGAGGGCGTGAAGGCCAGCCAGCTGCATGTGGTCGCCACGGTGGCCGCGCTCTACAAGATCCTCAGCCGCACGTACGACGCGGTCGTGGTGACGTCCCGGTACGCCGCAGCCGAGTTCGACGACGTGACCACGCCACTCGTCCGGATCCCGCTCGGCGTCGACCTGGAGACCTTCCACCCGTCACTCGGCCAGCCGGCAGATGACGGCGTACTGAAGCTCGTGCACGCCGGTCGGCTGTCCCGCGAGAAGAGCCCGCACCTCGCGGTCGCCACCGCTGCCGAGCTGCACCGGCGCGGTGTGAAGCTGCAGATGGATGTGTACGGCACCGGCCCGCACCTCGACGAGCTGCTCGAGATCGCCGGCTCGGCGCCGATCACCTTCCACGGGTACGTCGACGGTCGTCACAAGCTGGCCACGCATCTGGCCGAGGCGGACATCGCCCTGTCGGTCTGCCCGGGCGAGACGTTCGGCCTCGCCGTACTGGAGGCTCTCGCCGCCGGTACGCCGGTCGTCACCGCGAACACGGGTGGCGCCCGCGAGCTGGTCGACGAGACCTGTGGCCGCTGGGGCCAGGCCAACCCGGCTGCCCTGGCTGACGCCGTACTCCAGCTGGCGCAGGTCCCCGGCCGCCGAGCCGCAGCCCGTCGCCGGGCCGAGCTCTACGACTGGGACACCTGCATCCGCCACATGCTCGCCCTCCACACCCGACTCGCCCAGTCCCGCATCGCTGCCTAGGTGAGGTGGTCGTTCGCGCCGCTGGTCCAGGCCATGTGGCGATCAGCAGAACGCCGTACGACGGCCTTGGCGTCGACCGGGATGACCGAGCCGAAGTTGTTGTAGAGCCGGTCGAACTCGTACGGGTCCAATGCCTTCGCCACTCGGTCGACGACAGCCCCGGACAGCGGAATGCGGTTCGGGTAGCTGCGCATGAAGGCCACCGAGGCGCGGTCCGGGTTCGCGAAGATCGTGTCGCCGGACAGCACGACTCCCTTGCCCTCGGCACCATCTGCCCAGTGCACGACCGCACTCCCCGGGAAATGACCGCCAGGCTGGATGACGGTTACTCCCGGCAACGGCTTCAGCACGCCGGTCCATGGCGTGATGACCGCATCCTGCCGAGCCACCCAATGAGCGTCCGGTTCGGAAACATAGACCGGCACATCCCCCAGCCGGTGGCTCCACTCGACCTGGACGCCGTACATATGGGGGTGGCTGGCAACGATCCCGACCACGTCGCCGAGCTCCCGGATCCGCCGTACGGCGTCATCATCCACATAGCCGATCGGGTCCCACAGAAGGTTGCCCTCGGCAGTTGTCACCAGCATCGACTGCTGCCCGATCCCCACCGGCGGCTTCGACGTCACGCCGTACAGGCCTGGCTCTACCTCCTCGACGGCTACCGACGTGCCCGCCGCAGACAGCTCTTCCAACGTGGTCCAGTGCTGACCGTCGGCCGGTACCCACTGCCGCTCGTCGGCGCAGATCGCGCAGACCTCAACCTGCTCGGAGTGCTCCACCGCACAGGTCGCACAGATCCAGAAGCTCACCGTAATCTCCCCTCAGTTGGTGCCCAGACTCTCGACCCTCAAGTCCAGTTGAAGTCAAGAACACGTCAGGGTCAGCCGTCGAGGGCCAGTCGTGACCCAGGTCGCAGGGCCATTTCAGGGGACCCTCCGACACGCGCGAGAGCGATGTCACACCTGTCAGGACAAAAGCGCCAACCCAGCGGGACTACCATCGAACCCGGCCGGGTTTTCCTACCGGGCCGAGCCGATCGCGGCAGCCGCACCGGCTCTGATCCGAGATCCGATCGGAGGATCGGTTTGCCCAGCAAACCAGCCGGCACGCTCTACCGTGGCCGGGAGGGCATGTGGTCATGGGTCGCGCACCGGATCACCGGCGTGGGAATCTTCTTCTTCCTGCTCGTGCATGTGCTCGACACAGCTCTGGTCCGGGTGTCGCCGGAGGCCTACAACGAGGTCATCGGCACCTACAAGAACCCGATCGTCGGCCTGATGGAGGTCGGCCTGGTCGGGGCCATCCTGTTCCACGCGTTCAACGGCATCCGGCTGATCCTGGTCGACTTCTGGGCCAAGGGCCCGCGGAACCAGCGCAAGCTGATGATCGGCGTCGGCGTGATCTGGGTCGTCCTGTTCGTGCCGTTCGTGATCCGGCACCTGACCCACGTCTTCGGAGGCTGAGATGAGCGAGATCGCCACTCCCCGCTCCAGCACTCGTGCGCGCTCACTCAAAGGCGGCGGCCGGAACCGGTCGGGCCAGACCAACTTCGAGCTCTACAGCTGGCTGTTCATGCGGCTGTCCGGGCTCGCGCTGGTGGTCCTGGTCCTCGGTCACCTGTTCGTGAACCTGATGCTCGGCGGCGGGATCACCGCGCTCGACTTCGGCTTCGTGGCCGGCAAGTGGGCCAACCCGCTGTGGCAGGTCTGGGACCTGCTGATGCTGTGGCTGGCGATGCTGCACGGCAGCAACGGGATGCGCACGATCATCAACGACTACGCGGAGAAGGACCAGACGCGGTTCTGGCTGAAGGCCCTGCTGATCACCGCGGCGATCGTGATCGTCGTCCTCGGCACGCTGGTCATCTTCACCTTCGATCCCTGCCTGGACCCCAGCTCCACGCTGTCGGTCTGCAAGTAAGGAACCTCAGGATATGCAGCGGCATCAGTACGACGTAGTCATCGTTGGCGCGGGTGGGGCCGGCATGCGCGCCGCCCTCGAGTCGAGCAAGCGGACCCGGACCGCGGTGCTCACCAAGCTCTACCCGACCCGGTCGCACACCGGCGCGGCCCAGGGCGGCATGTGCGCCGCGCTGGCCAACGTCGAGGAGGACAACTGGGAGTGGCACACCTTCGACACGGTCAAGGGTGGTGACTTCCTGGTCGACCAGGACGCGGCCGAGGTGATGTGCCGCGAGGCCGTCGACGCGGTCCTCGACCTGGAGAAGATGGGACTGCCGTTCAACCGGACCGCCGAGGGCAAGATCGACCAGCGGTTCTTCGGTGGCCACACCCGCAACCACGGTGAGGCCGTCGTGCGGCGGTCCTGTTTCGCCGCGGACCGGACCGGCCACATGATCCTGCAGACGCTGTACCAGCAGTGCATCAAGCAGAACGTCGAGTTCTTCAACGAGTTCTACGTTCTCGACCTGCTGATGGTCGGCGGCCGGGCGACCGGTGTCGTCGCCTACGAGCTGGCCACCGGCGAGCTGCACATCTTCAGCGCCAAGTCGATCGTGTTCGCCTCGGGCGGCTTCGGCAAGGTCTTCCGGACCACGTCCAACGCGCACACGCTCACCGGTGACGGCATGGGCATCGTGTGGCGCAAGGGCCTGCCGCTGGAGGACATGGAGTTCTTCCAGTTCCACCCGACCGGTCTGGCCGGTCTCGGCGTCCTGCTGTCGGAGGCTGCTCGTGGTGAGGGCGGCATCCTGCGCAACTCGGACAACGAACGCTTCATGGAGCGCTACGCGCCGACCGTGAAGGACCTCGCGCCCCGCGACATGGTGGCGCGCGCGATGGCGAACGAAGTCCGCGAGGGCCGTGGCTGTGGGCCGGACAAGGCGTACGTGATGCTCGACCTCACGCACCTCGAGCCCGCGCACATCGACGCCAAGCTGCCGGACATCACCGAGTTCGCCCGTACCTACCTGGGCGTCGAGCCGTACACCGAGCAGATCCCGGTCTTCCCGACCGCGCACTACGCCATGGGCGGCATCCCGACCAACATCAAGGGCGAGGCGCTGGCCAACAACGATGATGTGATCCCCGGCCTGTACGCCGCGGGTGAGGTCGCCTGCGTCTCGGTCCACGGCGCGAACCGCCTGGGCACGAACTCGCTGCTCGACATCAACGTGTTCGGCCGGCGGGCCGGTATCGCCGCCGCCGAGTACGCCGCGACCGCCGAGTTCGAGGAGCTGCCGGCCGAGCCGGAGACCTTCGTGGTCGACCTGATCGAGGGCATGCGGAACGCGACCGGCCAGGAGCGGGTCGCCGCGATCCGGGCCGACCTGCAGGCCACCATGGACCTGAACGCGCAGGTGTACCGGACCGAGGGTTCGCTCAAGCAGGCGCTGGTCGACATCGAGTCGCTCAAGGAACGGTTCGCCCAGGTTTCCGTCCAGGACAAGGGCAAGCGGTTCAACACCGACCTGCTCGAGGCGGTCGAGCTCGGCTTCCTGATCGACCTGGCCGAGGTGCTGGTCGTCTCCGCCCTTGCTCGTAAGGAGTCCCGCGGCGGTCACTTCCGCGAGGACTACGACAAGCGGGACGACGTCAACTTCATGCGGCACACGATGGCGTATCGCGATATCGATGCTGAAGGCAACGTAAATATCCGGTTGGACTACAAGCCGGTGATCCAGACCCGCTACAAGCCGATGGAGCGGAAGTACTGATGGACGTCAAGGTCAAGATCCTCCGGTACAACCCTGAGGTCGTCGACGAGGCGGAGTGGAAGACGTACTCCGTCACCCTGCAGCCGACCGACCGGGTCCTGGACGCACTGCACAAGATCAAGTGGGAGCAGGACGGCACGCTCACGTTCCGCCGGTCCTGCGCGCACGGCGTCTGCGGTTCGGACGCGATGCGGATCAACGGCCGCAACCGGCTGGCCTGCAAGACGCTGATCAAGGACCTGAACCCGGAGAAGGAGATCACCGTCGAGCCCATCAAGGGCCTGCCGGTGCTCAAGGACCTGGTCGTCGACATGGAGCCGTTCTTCGACGCCTACCGCTCGGTGATGCCGTTCCTGGTCACCAGCGGCCACGAGCCGACCCGCGAGCGGATCCAGTCCCAGGCCGACCGCGACCGCTTCGACGACACCACCAAGTGCATCCTCTGCGCCGCCTGTACGACGTCCTGCCCGGTCTTCTGGTCCGACGGCCAGTACTTCGGCCCGCAGGCCATCGTCGGCGCCCACCGCTTCATCTTCGACAGCCGCGACGAGGGCACCGAGCAGCGCCTCGAGATCCTGAACGACAAGGAAGGCGTCTGGCGCTGCCGGACCACCTTCAACTGCACCGACGCGTGCCCCCGAGGCATCGAGGTCACCAAGGCCATCCAAGAGGTCAAGCGCGCCCTGATCTTCCGCCGCGTCTGACCCGTCGCCTAGGCCAGTTGGTGGGTCCAGGCGAGTTGGAGGAGGGCAGCCCCAGCTGCCTGCATCGGTTGGTGGTGGACGAAGTTGTCCACCACCTCGGCAGTGAAGGGTTGGGGTTCCAGGACTCGGCCTTCGTCGTTGGCTTCGACTAAGCCACCGAACAGCTCGTCGAAGATGGGTGCGTCGATCGACAGGACTGTGAGCAGGTCCGTCGCGAAGGTCAGCGGGTCAACGCCCAACCCCACGCAGTACGCCCGCACCTCCCCGGTTTTTAGGCCGGCCGCGAGACGTGCGGCGAACGGCCAATCGTCGTACTGGATGGGTGCCTCGCCGTAGTCCTCCGACTCACCGAGTAGTTCCTCGGCCAGTTCGCGGACGACGTTTCGCCAGAGGGAGAAGTCGTTCTGCTCGTTCCCGGCGGCGTCGGCGCTTGGTTGGAAGATGCCAACGGGGACGACTTGGTAGAGGCCACCGGCGTGGCCGACCTTGGCTGGATCACGCCAGTGCAGGAAGAACCTCGGCTCCTGATCGGCGCGGATCGTGAGCGTGCTGATCGCGATGTTGGTCGGCCGTCGCGTCACGTCCCATGGGTCGCCGATGGCCTTTCTTAGGCTCCCGCGCTGCGCCGCGTACTCGTGGGCGGCGGCCTCACCCGTGTTGATGCTGTCGAAGTAGGTGCCGCGGCCAAAGCGCAGTACAGGATCCGGCCCGGCCAGGTCCGCGAACGTCAGCCGGTACGTCGGCCGATCCTCGAAGACGGCTGGAGGCGCCAGCCCCTTGATCGCCTCCGCATAAGACCCGAACTCCGCCGGCAGCAACTCCCTCGCAAAAGGTTCATGTCCCGTCACCCCGGTCAAGACCGCGCCGGCATCGAACTCAAGCCCCACTGACATCAGCGGTACGGGCTCGGCCGGAATCCACGACGCCGGCGCCAGCAACGGCGTCCCCGCCACGCGACGCTCCGCCGGGTAATCCTCAGCCGCGTCGACGGCCAACTGATACCGGTTCCCCACCAAATGACGCCGTACGTCGAGCCACTCATCAGCCACAAGCACTGAGCCTAGCCAGCGGATGATGTGAGCTGAATCACATCCAGCAACCAACGTCGCCCGCTCGGGAGTCGTGCTGGCAGAGGCTGGGTGCTGACCGGGGAGGGGTGGTGGGCGGTGGACGACGTGCGTGAGCTGTACGACGGTTGCTACCGCCGGCTGGTGGCCCAGCTCTTCGTCGTCTGTGGCAACCTCGCCGAGGCCGAGGACGCCGTCCAGGAGGCGTTCATCCGGGCACTCGAGAAGCCGCGCCGGTTCAGCGAGATCGAGAACCCCGAGGGCTGGCTGCGCACCGTCGCCCTGAACATCGTCCGCAGTCGCTTCCGTCGCGCCGCCACCTTCCAGCGGCTGATGCGCCGTACCGGTCCGACCGCGGACTCGGTCCCTGGCCTCTCCCCTGACCACGTCGCGCTGGTCGACGCGCTTCGCCGGCTGCCCTGGGAGCAGCGCGAGGTGATCACGTTGCACCACATCGTCGATCTGCCGGTCCGCGAGGTCGCCGCGCAGCTCGGCGTACCCGAAGGAACCGTCAAGGCCCGGCTCGCCCGCGGTCGCACCCGCCTCGGCCCACTAGTGCGCGATTTCGTCGAGGAGGTCGACCATGTCTGAGCTGAAGGAACTGGCTTGGGCGGTGCACGACTCCGTCCACGCGCCCGCTTTCCTGAGCCTCACCTACCGGGTACGGCGTCGCCGCCGGCGGCGCGTGGCCCTGGTGGTCGCGACGGCCGCCGTACTGGCGCTGGTGATCGGGCTGCCGATCAGTCGGCTCGAGAACACTCAGGTCGCCGCGCAATCGTCGTACGTGCCAGGTGACGGCGTTTCCTACTCCCCCGGCTCCGATGCCGTCGGAGAGAGCCTCGTCGCCGATCCCGAGTCCGAGCTCAGCTCTGTCGCCGTGATTGACCCGAACCGCTGGATGTCCGCTTGGTCCAGCTGTCTGCCGTCCTGCCGTTACAGCGCGGTCGTGAAGTGGGACGGGGTCAAGGTGGCTATGCCGGTGCGGTCGACGCCGTACCAGGTCCTGCGCCGGGGCGACGAGCTCATCCTGCTCGGTCGTCCGCAACTGGGGACCGCAGAGGACGTCACGTGGCCCGACAGCTTCCTGGTGCGCTTCACGGAGAACGGGCCGGTCCGTACGGTCCTGCGCTACGCGCGACCGTCCAAGACCTTCTCCACCACCAAGGAGGTGCTGACGGACTCGCTGGCACCGGGAGCCCTCGACGTGGTGAACGTCGAGAGGTCCACCCTGCGTCGGCTTCAGCCTGTCGGCAGTCTCTACTCGACCTCGCCGGTCCGCGACGACTCCGGCCGTTGGTGGATCCTCGACGACGCCGGCGGCAGCCGGGTCCGGTGGACCGACGACGGCAAGAACTGGCAGCAGACAACGCTCGACGAGAGCATCGGCTCTGGCTTCCTCGCCGTCAGCCGGAACGGCAGGACGCTCCTGGCCGGCTCCGTGCTGCCCACACCGGACGGTCCCGCCCGCATCGGGGTGCTGAAGATGTCGACCAACGGCGGTACCGACTGGCGCACGATCCCAACGCCACCAGGCCTCCGCGCCGACAGCCCGGCCGCCTTCAACGACGGCACCGCGTTGCTCCTCAGCGGCGACGGAGGAGAACAGCGTCGGCAACTCTTACGCATTCAGGACAACAAGCCGACAGCCCTTCCGGCCAACAAGCTCTGGCGGTCGAGCACAACTACCGCACCGCTTTCCGACCTGCGGGGCGACGAGAACCTCCTGTCCGCCGTCCTGTGGGCCGGCTACAACCCGGACCTCGACCACCCACCCTTTCCCTGGTCGGTCATCGTGAGCACCGATCAGGGCAAGACCTGGAGTTCCTTTGTGCCGCGGTAGCGCGACAGGCTTGCGCGCGTGGGACTGGTGACGCGTCGCCCATACTGGCGGGCATGGACTGGACGAGACAAGCGAACGCGCGGCTGATCGCGGTGGGGTACACGGTGGGGTTTCTGGCGTGGCTGATCGCCGTTGTGTGGATTCTGTACGGTCAGTTCACCGGCGCCTCGGCCGGGCAGATGGTGGTGGGCATCGTCTTCTTCGCGATCGGCCAGGCGCTGATGATCGTCGTGGCTTTCAGCCTGCGCAAGAACTTTCCGACCAGCCGGGCCCCCAGTTCGTTCTCCCAGGCCTGGCAACGGCTGAGTCTCGGCCTCGAACTCCCGCCTGCCGTCCGACTACTACTGGGTCGTTAGCAGTACGGCGGGTTTGAGGTGACCGCGGTCGCGACGCGGAGGAAGAGGTTGAAGAGGCGGTAGAGCTGGACCATGTCTCCCGTCACCGTCACCGTGCGATCGTCGACGCGGATCACTCCGGGGATCGCTTGAAGATGCGACGTGACCGAGGCGGACTGCCAGCGGACGCTCAGGGTGCGCGAGGCCTGAGGCGGGCTGACGGCCGAAAGTGAGCCTAGGGCTGAAGCGACGCCGGATTCGATGGCGGCGCGGGCCTCCGCGACCGGGACGAGCTGGGCGGCGAAGCGATCCTTGGCGTATTTCACGGGGACTGTATGGATGCGGTTGTTCCAGGCGGCGGCCTCGGCACAGGCGGCGTCATCGCCGGTGAGCAGGACCAGAGGGACGCCGTACGCCGATGCTGTCGCCTCGAAGAGGCCTATCTCGCCGGTCACCTGGTCGTCCAACCAGATGTCCTCGATCTCGTGGCCCATGAAGCTGTGGCTGAGGACGCCGAGGATGCCGGCGCGGGCGTGGAAGCCGACACACAGGACCGCGTCGTACGAGGGATCCAGCCCTTCGATCATGCCCATCGGCTTCGGACGGCCTTTGATCAGGACCGCGCGGGGATCGAGGAGGTCCGGCAGCAGGTTGCGCATCGGGCCGTGGGCGTCGTTGACCAGGACGGAGGTGGCGCCGGCGGCGTACGCGCCGCGGATCGCCGCGTTCACGTCCTCGGTCATCATCACCCGGCCGCGCTCGTAGTCGCGGCCAGGCGGCTGGACGTCCTCGGCATCGACCAGACCGGTGATGCCCTCCATGTCCGCGCTGACGTAGACCTTCACGACGACGAGACCTTGGCCGCCTTGTAGGCCTTGACTCCCCAGGTGCCGAGGACGGCGGCGATCACCAGGTTCACGATGATCAGGATCGTGTGCGCCACGTAGTACCCGGTCGGGCGGTCCTCGGTGTCGACGAGCGCCTTGATGAAGCGCAGATAGGTCACGACGTTCCAGATCGCGATGCCGAGCAGGACCAGAGCGTGCTTGCGTTCGAGTTTCACCCCGCCATTGTGCCCGGAGGGGTCACGAGCCCGGGCGGTCCACCATGCGGAGCAGCTGGGTGCGATTCGCCACTCCGAACCGGCGGTAGAGCCGGGTCAGCTGGGACTCGACCGCCTTGACCGACAGGTACAGGGCGGCGGCGATCTCGCGGTTGGTGGAACCGTCGCGGACCATCGCCACGATCTGCTGCTCGTTGTCGGTCAGCTCGGACGGCTGACGGCTCCGGCTGGGGACATCCAGGCGGGCCAGCTCGGTCTCGGCCACCTCACGCCAGGCCGGAGCGCCGTACGTCTCGAACTGCTCGATCGCGTCCAGGAACGCCGTCCGCGCCACCGAACGTCGCCGGGCCTGCCGCGCAACGCGGCCCCGGGTCAGCTCGCAGCGAGCCAGGTCGAGCGGGTAGACACGGTCACCCGCGCCGCCGATGGTCTTCTCCAGCAGCTCCAGGGCCGCGGCCGGATCGCCCTGCTTGGCGATCAGCAGGGCCTCGGACCGGGCCAGGCCGATGGTCACGACCGGCCGGTCCAGTGTCTCGGCGCGCGCCCGGATGTCGGCGATCAACGCGGCTGCGTCATCCAACCGCCCGGCGGCGACAAGCGCCTCGGCATAGTCCGCGTGCCACGGGATGATCACCGGGTCGAACGGCATCGCAGCCTCGCCGGACTCCGCGATCGCGTCGAAAGCCTCGACAGCACGCTGCGGGTCACCCGTCAGCACACCGACGATCCCCTGTACGGCGAGGGCCGGGCCGGTCCACTCGTCGTTGCCGACCAGACGGGCTCCCTCGAGCGCCGCGTCCGCGAGCTGGCGGGCCATCACCGCCGTACCGCCGGCCCACTCGGCGCGGCTGGCGATGACGAGTCCGACCTCGGCCTCTTCACCGATGTCCTGCATCAGCTGGTAGCACTCGTGGCCGGCGCTCAAGGCATCTGCGCCACGGCCGCTGCGCTCGTAGATCGCGGTCGCGGAGATCAGCACCGAGGCCAGCCAGCGCATCGCGCCACCGTCCCGAACCTCCTCGACGAGAGCGCTGATCGCAGTGATCGCCTCGTCGGTCCGGCCGCGGAACAGCTCGCGCATCGCCGCCATCTGGCGAGCGTTCACGACTGCCTTGGTCAGCGGCAGGTCGCGCGCCAGCTCCGCCGCCTGGGACAGCAGCGAGTCCGCGCTCTGGCCGGCGTCACGGGACATCAGCACTGAGCTGGCCGCACTCAGCGCGTCAACCAGCGCCTCGGTGTCGCCGGACGACCGGGCCAGCTGCTCCGCCACACGGGCGTGCTCCTGTGCCTCGTCGAGACTGCGATCGAAGTACGCGCTGTTGCTAAGGCCAATCCGCACCCGCGCCTCAAGCCGGTCGTCGCCCCGGGCAACGTCAAAGGCATCGGCCAGCAGACCAACCCGGCACTCCCGGTCCGGCCACGCAGCGTCGACCTGCAACAGCAGCGCCGGCACCTTGGTCTCCGGCAGCGTCGCAGCCTGTACGGCGAGGCGCGCCATCTCGGCCGACTCCGCCAGATGCCCGGCGGCAGCAGCGTCATCAGAGGCTCTGGTCAGACGGCGAGCCCGCTCGTCCGGCAGGCTGCTCGGCGTCCGCTCGGCGGCCAGCCGCCAGAGGGTCGCAGCCGCTCCGGGCGCACCGCGGCCCGCAGCCACGGCGGCGGCCTCCTCGATGGCGGCTGCGAGGTCGGCGTCCGCCTCTTGGGTAGCCAACGCGCGGTGGGTCGCGTTCTCGACCGGTTCGTCGACGACTGCCGCGAGCTGGGCATGCGCCTGCCGACGAGCGGCCGACGTCGCCTCGGCGTACACGTACTCACTCAGGAGCGGGTGAGCGAACCGCAGCCGCTCCGACGCGATGTCGATCAGGCCCAGCGCCTCCGCCTCGGCCAGCTCAGCCTCGATCGGGCGGCTGAGGGACTGCGCGAGCTGAGTGGTCGTAGGCCGCGGGGACGACGCCGCATGCAGGAGCAGCTCGTGTGCACCGAGGCTCAGGTCGGACAGGCGGTCGCCGAGCAGCGTCTTCAGCCGACTGGACACCGGCAGCGGGTCATTGGGCGAGACGCCCTGCGGGTGCCGCAGCACGGCCCGGCCGAGCTCCAGCGCCATAAACGGGTTACCCGCGCTCGCGGTGAAGATGCGCCGCGCCGTCCGGACCGGGAGCGGGCTGGACAGCCGCTGACGCAACAGGCCCAGTACGTCGGGCTCGGTCAGCGGAGGTACTTCCAGCTGCAGCACCGGCTCGGGGCAAGCCTCAGCCATCACCGGGAGATCACCGTCAGCCACCTGCTCGGTGGCCAGCATGTGTACGCCGTCAGAGAGTCGCCGGGCACAGAACGTGAGCACCTCGAGGCTGGACGGGTCCACCCATTGGATGTCGTCGACAACGAGCAGGACCGGACCATTCGCCGCCAGGCGACGTAGTACATGCAGAACGGCGAGGCGGACCGCCAGCTCGTCACGGACGGTGTCCGGGGCGCTCGCCTTGAGCAGAGCGACCTCAAGCGGCTGGCGGAGGTGGTCCGGCAGCACCTGCCAGGCCAGCTCGAGCTGGTTCGAGAGGAGGTCGAGGAGCGTGACGTAGGGCAGTCCGGCTTCACTCTGTGACGGAGCGGCGCTCAGAACGCGGCAGCCGGCTTTCGTGCGGTCCGCGACCAGAGCTCGGCCCATGGCTGACTTGCCGATGCCGGTCGGGCCATAGAGCAGCACACTGCCGCTGGTCTCGAGCTGCTTCTTCGCACGCTCGACCAGACTGCTCCGCCCAACCAGCTCGTCGTCAGTCACATAACTCCTCGAAGGTTTACCTGCGATTAAAACAGGCAACGACCGCCCGACACGGCGCGTGTCACATGAGGAAACCGTCTCGACACCATCCTGTCACCCGAAGCTGCGGCGTCAGAGCGGTCAGCACGGCACGATCGTGCCGGGGCACCAGATGGCGCCCCAGCCAAACCTGAAACGTTCAGAAAAAGACCACCAAATCCACTGGTCTACCGACCATCATCGCCCGATCCGACACCCCGCCCACGCCACAGCTGGTGGGCTTGAACAGCAACTGGTGGGCCGGCACAAGCTATTACCTGTCCCAACCCCCAATTAGCTGTCTCCCGCCACAACTGGTGGCTGGGTACGGGAACGGTGGGTTGAGACAAGCAGTGGTGGCCGGAGACCCCGCACCTGTCGATGTTCGAAGTCGTCTGCACGGATGTCCGTACTCGCCTGCAATGACGAGGTAGTTGGCCGTTCCGTCGGTGGTGAAAGCGAGCTTTCATCGGAGGATGGCCACCACCAGCGTTCGCTACACCGCCGGACGGGTCCGGACCGACCTGCGTCGCATCATGCGGCAGCTGGACAGCGGCGCGGACCCGCCGTCATCGGATCGGCGGCTCGCAGCGCTGGCGTCAGCGCGATCTCTGCAGGACGAGCTCCAGCGGATGATCGACCAGACGATCATCGTCGCCCGGCGAAACGAGCCAGTTGTGACCTGGCGCGAGATCGGTGATGCCTTAGGCGTTACCGGGCAGGCGGCTGCTCAGTACGCCAGAGCCCACGGGCTGGCGGTCGATCCGGTGAAGGCCGACGACTACGGCCGGCTTGTCGCCCAGGCGCGCCAGCTCCGCCAGGCCGAAGCCGGCATCGTATGACCGGACGTCCGGGGCCCGCGGGCGCATGTACGCCAAACTGTCGGTTCTCCCGGGCATGATCGGCTGCTATGGAGTGCGGATGCGAGTTCTACGAGCCGTGGGAGCACCAGGACGGGGAATGTTCCTGTGGTCACGCCTTGGCTGATCATCTCGGTCAAGGCAAGTGCATTGCTCGAACCGAGGTGGCTCCGGCGCCAGCCGAGCCGGCGCCCCGGTACCGCTGGTACGGGAGCGGATCGTAACCGCCGGCCCCTGTCGGTCCCGGCCGGTAGCCTGCCGGCATGGCTCGCAAACCCGATCCTGATGTCCAACGCGCTGCTGATCTGATCGATGACCTGGAGACGGAGGATCTGTCTCTCGATCAGCGCCTCGCTTTGGCGCGGACGCACGCTCTGGTCAGCATCGCTCGCTCTCTCGACAGCCTCGATCGCAGCGGCATCGACATCATCCAGTAGGGGCGGCACGAGGTCGGGCTACTGCCCGACCTCGCCGTCCAGAGACCCGTCGCGCAGGTCGTTCAGGGCGGCCAGGTAGCCGACCTCGGTCGCCTCGATGAGCATCCGCAGGACGGCGTCGGGCAGGTCACCGGACCCGAAGGCTGACCACACGTTGGCCATCGCTTCTTGGGCGAGGCCTTCGTCGTGCGGATCGCGGGCCGTGGCCACGTAGAGGTTCGAGGTCAGCTCTGACCATTCGGTCACATCGGTGTCGGTGAAGGGCATAGCGGACAGTATTCACGGGCCTGGCGGCACGCGGGTGTCGTTTACTGTCCCGGCTCGGTGCTGCGGTTGTAGGCCTCGAGGGTGGTCTGGGCGACGGCGTACACGCCGCAGCAGGGGCAGGTCGTGAGTGTGTGGGCTTCGGCCGGTGCCGGGTAGATGGTGTGGCAGCTGCGGAACCAGCGCAGCACCGGTAGACGGTGGGGCGCGAGGCAGAGCATGTCGACGACGTCGACGGTCGGATCGTCGAGGTCGATCTCGTCGCCAAGGACTCGCGGGCTGAATTCCTGGCACCAGCGGCAGCGGTATTCCGGCGGCATCGGCGCCTTCACCTTGTTGCGAGCGGCGGGTTCATCGCGGATCCCGCCGCGACGGTAGCCCTGGACACCGATCCGGCCGCATTCGGAGCACCGGATGTACACCGGCGGCGGAACGTCCTTGGTGTAGTAGGTCACGTCGTCGACCGCACGGGCGACGCGCTCGACCGCTGCCCGCAGCGCCCTCATCGCAGACCGCCGACGGCAGCGGCCGAGGCTGCGGTCTTGGTGGCGGGCCGGCAGCAGACCCAGCCGTTGCCGTACGACGTTTCGGTCCAGCACCGGCCGGTGCGGATGAGCTCGCTGACCACGACCTCGGGCAGCTCCTGCGGGTCGGTGTCGCGGGCAACGTCGGCGAGCTCGCCGGTCAGGAGCGGCCCGTCGCCGCAGGCGAGGCAGGCCACGGCGTAGACGGTGTGGGGCTGACACCGCCCGCAGTGCCGCGTCACCTGGATCCGGTCACCGTTGGCGCTGGTCGACCACCACTCGGTCTGCAGCTCTTCGCGCAGCCGCGCGGCGACAGTCTTGCCGTTCGGCACGGTGCCACAGCCTGGACAGGCCAGCCGCTGCGGCCCGGCCGGGCTGGTTGGTGCTGAAGTGCTCAGCGCAGCGGCGAGTCCGGTGGTGATCTCGGTGAGCGACGTCGCGGCAAGAGTGCGGTGCACGGTCGCACGGCTGGCGCCGACCGACGCGGCGATCTGCCGGATCGACAGCCCGTCGGCCTTGAGCCGATGCGCGGTCCCGATCTGTGCCGGCGTCATCGACTTCCCCCGACCGGTCGGGGTGAACGTACGGCGGGCGTTGTTCCGAACCTGATGCTCGCGGGCAATCCGGTACACCGTGGCGCGTGAGACGCCGTACTTCGCGGCGAGCTCGTCGACCAGTGTCCCGGCCGAAAACTCGCCGGCCAGGTCTTCCTCGAGCTGGGGCGTGAGCTTACGGGGCCGGTGCGCGTTCTTCCCAGACTCACGCGCCGACGCGACCCGCTCCTGCTTGTAGATCAGCTCGACCTGCCCGAGGAACAGCAGCAGTGCCTTGGCCATCTCGGTAGCCGGGCCGGGGCTGCGGGTGTCGAACGGGATCGGGCCGCCGATGACGTTCACGTGGATCCCGGCGTCGGTGAGCTCGGTGAACAGGTGCAGCATCTCGGTCTGCGACCTGCCGAGCCGATCGAGTTCGGCGAGCACCAGGACGTCGCCGGCGCGCAGCCGCGGCCGCAGCTCCTGCCAGCCTTGCCGGTTGAGGTTCTTGCCGGTGAGCTTGTCGACGTACAGCCGCCGCCCGTCGCCGGTGGCAGGGTCGGCCGGGATGCCGTAGGTGGTCAGGGCGTGGATCTGGCGGTGCAGGTCCTGCTTCTTGGTCGAGACGCGGGCATAGCCCCACTCGATACCGGTGACGACCGTCGCTGTCATGTCCCGAATGTAGCGAAACTGACGCCGCTACAGCGGTGAGACTGAGACGGCGTTTCGCGTGTTTCTCCCGCCAGGTCCGGGCGTCTCACTGGTTCGTCTTGGAACCTTAGTTCCGAGATCCTGAGACAGACCCGGATTTTGGGCTCCAACCGGTGGTTACCGGGGCTTGAGGAGCATCGGAACGGCCAGCGGCGTTAGCGAGTCGCAGTGGCTGAGGCACCGCCACCCAGTCGGTTTCGGAGGCCATCGGCCAGCGGTGAACACTCCGCACGCGTAGCAGCGGGAAACTATCTCGGTCCTGTTACGTGCAGCGCATCGCCTCAGTGCGTTCGACACCTGGTAGCCGACGGTGTGTCTGCTCACGTGCAGTTTGTGCCCGATCTCTTCGTCTGACAGACCGGTTGCTACGAGTGTCAACACTTCGAGTTCACGCTCGGTCAGACGATTTGAGGTGCAGCAGCAGTCCAGCCGTTCATCCCACGTCTTATTCACGACGAGCCCCCAGGCTTTGACGCGCATGGTAGTCACGCGCTCACGGAGGGCGATGTTGCCGTATGTGCAGCGGATTGAACAGGTACAACCCGTACAACGCTGTCATGTATGGGTTGTATGGGTCCGTCCTTGCACTCGGAGCCCCTGCCTGGTCCAGAAGCCTTGAGATTTGCCAATCTTCGGGATGCGCGGTCGTCGTCGGGCTTGAAACAGTCGGGAGCTGTAGATCCGCCCCTACGAACGGAGCTAGACCCATGTACATCAACCGGCTGGCCAAAACGGCTGCGGCCGCGTTTTTGGCCACGGCCATGCTTATCACCGCAAGTCCGGCACAGGCCCACCCGGCCCCTGAGGGGCCGTCGTCGGCCTCAAGCGACCTCTTCCCCCGGTTCTCCCTGACCCCAGGCCAGGCGATGGAGCTCCAGCGCCAGATCGACCAGCAGATTGCTGCCGCCCCAGGCGGCCGGCAGATCAGTCAGAACGAAGTTGCCTACGACGGCGGCCATGCCATCGTGACATTCAACATCCCAGGGAGGACAGGCTCTCCCGCTTCTTCGAAAGTTGCCGCGCCTGATGCTGTGACGTCAGATGTGAATGGCTGCCCCTACGGCGACTTCACACAGTGGAACTGCGTGTACGAGTTCGCGAACTTCAACGAAGGAACCAACGGCCGGCGGCTTCAGTTCAATGAGTGCGGCGGCCGCGACCTCAATACCTACAACTTCCGTGACAAGACGTCGTCCTGGGTCAACACGACCGGCAAGAAGGTTCATGTCAGCAACTTCACGACGACCGGGTCGCTGGTGCTGCTGTGGGAGGAGCCTAGCCATAGCAAGAGCTCTCAAGTCACTCCCGCGAATGACAACAAGGCGGACTACATCGACATTAGATGCTAACGAGGAAGCAGAATAGTTTGTCGCCCACGGAGCGATATTTTCCGCCCCGCTTCCCTGGGAGTCCGACGATGCAGACCGAGAATACCCGGCCTGTCGTGAATGAACGTCACAGAATCATCGGGATCACTTGCATATCCCGGGCAGCTAGGAGGCAGGAATGAAGAACAAGAGATGGCGCGCCTCCGTGGGCGCGATGACTGTTACCGCAGTAGCCGTCGGTATCTCTGCGGTATTTCCAACGCAAGCCCATGCGGCAGCGCCGTCGTTCCCTGGATGTTCTGTGATTGACGACTATGTCCAGTGGGAGTCTGATCAGTATGGCCGTTGGGTAGCAGCATTCATCAAATACAAATGCAACACCGGCAAGGACTACAGCTTTGCCGGCCGCCTCCAGCGTGTGACGAGCGGCGGACCGGAGAGAGTAGTCGATGGTGGGCACGGCGGTGTTGACACTGCTCCCTACCTCGGCTTCGGAAGTAACAACTGCACGACGACGGCGTCCACGACCTATTACGTGACCTACCAGCTTCAGATAGCCGGACAGGAAAAGCTCTACACAACACCAAGGCGCACACTGCCCTGTTACGCCTTAAGGTAAGTGCTCAGCCGGATCGGTTACGTCGATGGAGGAACTCATGTCAGTCGGTGAGAGTGCAGGCATGACTGCACTGCTGGCTCCAGATCACGCAGGTGCCGCCAGAGAAGGTTCCCCGGTCTTCCACACGGGCCTGTGGCTCAGCCCGAGCCGGACGCTGCTCTTCATCGCAGTAGTGGTTGAAGGAGAAGCGCCTTCGGCGCAACGCCCCTCAATCACGATTGACGGCAGCGAGGGGTTCAGGATCGACGGCTTCTCGTACGTCATGGGCTCCGCACCCCGAGGCGGCTTCACCTGGTTGCTACAAGCTGAGGTCGATCACGACAGCGCGCCGCTCCTGTCAGGCGGAACGCTGACCATGCGATACGGGAATGGTGAGTTCGAGTACAGCGCACCGTTGACGCGCTTCTCCTAGCCGCACGAATGAGGGGAGGGGCTGGCTTTCTAGACATGCCAGTCCCTCTTTTGGCGTTCGCGGCATATGGCCTCCTGAGCGGCCCCGCACCACGAGCCGGATCAGGTCTGAGCGGCTCCTTGGTGGACAGCCGCTCCGCTGGTGACGCGTGGTCACGACGAATGTGTCGCGGTAGGTGTAATGAGTTGGGGTCGGGGAGTCATAGGAGGGTGTGACGAACACGGAGGAAGCACCTCAGGATGCGTTCTGCCGTCTCTACGCCGAGACGTGGCCGGCCGTGCTCAAGTACCTGCGGAGGCGCTGCGGGGCAGATATGGCCGAAGACCTCGCGAACGAGGTGTATCTGATTGCCTGGCGGCGCTGGAGCGACGTACCGAGGCTGCGCGAGCTGCCGTGGCTCTACGGAGTCGCTCGGAACTTGCTGCTTGAGCGTTCGCGCAGGGAAAAGAGCGGCGAGGTCCTCGCACATCGGATCGCCCGAGAGCCAGCCGTACATGAGGATTTGGCCGCTGGCGTCGTAGACGCCGTCGAAGTTCGCCGAGCCCTTGCAAGCTTGCGGCAGAGAGACCGCGAGATCCTGCTGCTGTGGGCGTGGGAGGGGCTGGCCACCGCTGATCTGGGCAGGGCTCTGGGCTGTAGCGCCACGACTGCGGCAGTGCGGCTCTATCGCGCACGGCGCCGGTTCCTTGCGCAGTACTCCGTTGCGGATCATGACCCGACGTCCGACGCACTGGTCCGTACTGGACTGGGAAAGGCTGTGCACACTGATGAAGCCAACTGACCACTCTGTCGCTGACCTGATTCAATCGATCGACCCAGCCCAGGAGACCCCGGCGACACCCAGCACTGACGTCCTTCGCGAACGTGCACGCCAGTTGACGATCGCATCCTCGCCGCTCAACCCGCCTCGGCAGCGACGCCCGCGCCGGCTTGTACGCCCCGTGCTGATCGCGGCAGTCGGGATCGCAGCGCTCGCAGTCGCCATCCCTGCCCTGATCCCAGCTTCCACCCCCCAAGCCAAAGCAGCGACACCCCCGACGCTCACCTTCACCACCGACGCGCGGAGCAGCGGCGAGGTCCTACGGTCGATGGCCGCCGAACTCCGCAAACAGCCCGCAACTCCCCAAGCCACACGCCGGCACGGCGGCATCTTCACAACCGAGGGCTACTCGCTGAGCACCAGTGAAACCGCCAAGGACGCTGCCATCAGCGCCTGGTTCTCCAAGAAAATCACCACCGACATTGAAATCGGCTCAGACGGTACTGGCACGACGCGCACGACGACCGTGGGCCAGAGCCCGCATTTCGCGAACGAAGCTGACCGCAAAACCTGGACCGACAGCGCTGCCGGAGACGACCCAGGCAGCCAGACGACCACCAGTCCCACCCCCGCCGAGACGGCGGCCTGGTACACCCGGCCCGCTCTCGGCACGGACGCGTTCCTCAACAAGCTATTCACCCGTCAACCAGACCGATCGACAGACATGCTCTTGAACGGGATCGCGGAAAACCTAGGCTCCGCAGTGCTGGAGCCAGCACAGCGCGCGGCTCTGATGGATGAGCTCGCCTCCCGGAACGATGTCCGCTTCATGGGGGCCACCATCGATCGGGCTGGCCGGAAAGCCTACGGATTCGCTCACGATAGTGACCGTGCGGGCCTTCCCACACAGCATCTGCTGCTGATCAGTCCTGAAGGTGACCTCTTGTCCTACGAACAGGTACTTACTCGCGATGCGGGAAAACTCAACGTCGCCATCCCGGCAACGATCTCCTACACGCTCTACCTTTCAGCCACCTACCGCTAACAGCGGCCCGTAGGCTGGCGGAACACGTCAACCGCGCCGGCTGCCGCCGAAGGTCAGCGGCAGCCGAATCTCTCCCCACGACGATGCTCTTGTAGTACTTCTCCCGGAGAAGAGAAACTTGCTCGTTCGTCGTTCATTCGGCTTTGCGATCTGCCAGTGAACGGACGGGAGTTGTATCAGCGTCCGCACATCCGGGGGGAGTGGCCCCCGCCCGGTTAGCCGCGTAGACGACAGTGCGCTGTCCACTCTGTTGCACCGACCTGCACCCAGCCCGACAGCGTCTTCCGGTCATCCTTGTTGGCTGCGGCGAGAACGGGGGCTTAAGCAGCGTCGGACCCATTAGCGGCGCCGGTAACTCCGCCCGCTACGGTTCACTAACGCCGCTGGCCGCTCCGATGCTGCTCAAGCCCCTTACCGGCCGGACGTCCCGACCGCTCTTAGTCGCTCAGGTCAGATCGGTGCGGGCAATGTCGGCCGCACTGGGTAGGAACTGCGTCGGGACCCCGGCGCCGAACAGGAAGCTGCGCTGCTCCTCGAATCGATCCAGGGTCCGGCACTTCCTGGTGAGCATCTGCAGTACGTCGCGTGCGACGTCCGGATCGGTCTTCGCCAGCTGCAGGAGCTTCTCGGCTTCGGCCAGAAGGTCGTCCCACGCCGTACGGCGGCGCGGGGCAGGCTTGTCACCGCTGTAGACGTGGCGGGGGGCTGGTGGCTGGATCGCGGAGCCGAGCCGGCCTTCGGCGACGATGTCGCCGCGGGCTGCCAGGTCGAGAGCTGTCGCTGCCGCGGTCATCATGGCGTGCTGCTGCTCAGGATCCAGCACCTCGTACGGCGTCCAGACGTTCAGGCCGGCGCGCGGCGGCAGGCCGGTGGTTTCCCAGATCTTGGTCAGGGTTGCCCGTGGCCGGGTGTGGAGAGTCGAGGCCGCGAGGCTGACCTCGTCGAGCAGCGCACGTAGGAGGCGGAACCACACCGCAGCAGGCACTGCCCGGCCGGGCAGGTCCACGAAGCCTGTGGTGAGGGCGCTGTGGGTGTACCGCTCAAGCGTGGCCAGTGGTTCGGGGAGCGGTCGTGGTGGCATCGGCCGGCCGTCGTGCAGGAGGGAGTGGTAAGTCGCCTCGTACAGGTCATCGAGGTAGCAGCCGTGCACGCCGCAGCCGAGCTGCAGCGGAAGCCGCCACATCAAGTGTTGGCCCCGGCCGGGCTCGGTCAGGCAGACGGGGCAGGTGCGGTTGAGCGGCTTCGGCGGTTGCCACGGCCCAGCCCACCGGCGGGAGCGGCCCTCGGGGTCGTAGATGCGGGATTCGCCGAGCGGGAACAACACCGGGTTGTCCCGGATGTAGTTGTAGAACACCTGCAGCACGCGGTTGCTTCGCACGGGCGGGAGCTCGTCGCTCAGGCACGGTACCCACCCGGCCAGCGTCATCGCCTGCAGCCGCTCGACCGGTACGCCGGTGCGCTTGCTCAGCGCGGCCAGTACTGCTGGTGGCGGGTCGACGTCGAGGCGGTAGGCCGTGTACGGCTGAGCGACGGGCAGGTTCTGTGGCCCGATCAGTTGCTCGGTCGTCAGCCGGTACAGCACCGCGATCCGGTCCAGCCACGACGACAGCGACTCCAGCTGATCGGGCGGTGGATGCAGCGGCCATCGCACCGGCACCGTGTCAGCGGAGGGGTAGGTCATGTGAGCTCGCGCTCGAACAGGCGGCGCCGTTCAGTCGGTCCGGCGTAGGCCGCCTGCTGCAGTGTTGTCTGGTTGATCGATTCCTCACCGGTGACGATCGCGACCGTCGCGGCTTCGGTCAGAAGCGTGGCGAGTTCGCCGATCGTTCCTTCGCAGCGGGTCAGCAGGTACGACGTCATGTCCGGTGTGGCGATCGGCGACGGCCGGTGCAGCGGGAACGATGCGGCGAAGCTGGCCATGAGCGAGCACGCCTCGGCGGTCGGCTCCCACCGCGACAATGCCAGGGGTGCGAACCGGTTCTCCAGCTGGTCGTCGGCCCGGATCGCGAGGTACGCCTCGTGGGTACCGACACCGACCAGCGGGATCCGCAGCTCGTTGCCGAGGAACCGCAGCAGGTTCAGGAACTCGCGTCGCCGGTCACTGGTGCCGCCGAAGACGTTGTGCAGCTCGTCGATGACGAGCATCCTTACCCCGGCACCGCGCAGCAGCTGCAGCACGACCTGTTCCAGATGGGCGATCTGGTAGGTCTTGCGCAGCGGTGCGCCCAGCGCGGTCAAGATCGTGCTGTAGAACCGGGTCACCGAAGGATTCGACGGCATCTGCAGCGCCAGTACCGCGATCTCCTCGCGGTCGGTGTGCGAGATGACCGGGTGGTCGCGGCGGAACTTCTCGATGATCATTGACTTGCCGTTGTTCGTCGGGCCGATCAGCAGCAGGTTCGGCATTCGCTGCTTGGCCGGCCACGTCAGCAGCGTCTCCAGCCGCTGCAGTGCCTCGTTGGCGGCCGGATAGCCGATCCAGCGATCGGCCCGGACATACTCCAGCCGCTCACCTGCCGGAAGTTCGGCGATCGGCCGCACCGACTCGTGCAGGTGACTCAGATTGAAACCGCCTGCCTCCATTGCGGTCACCACTGCTCGATCACCTCGAACGGCTTGACCGCGCTTGGCGGGGTGTCTGCCGGTGGCAGTACGACCGGGGCGATGGCAGCCGTTACGGCGGTACGCCGCTCCCGGTCCCGCCGCGCCTTGCGGGTCGTCGCTGCGGCCGTGTCGGTGATGTCGCGCATCTGGGCCACCGTCGCGAACAGGGCCTGCTCGTCGACGTCGGCGCGGCCCTGCTCACGCAGGCGGCTGATCGCGGCCTGCTGCTCCCAGATGCTGATCGGCGGCCGCGACAGGATCCGGTACGGCACCGGCAGGTACGTCGTACCGTCTGGATCCAGTGCCCAGATCCGGGAGATGTCGCGCGGATCCCGGCGCAGCACGAACTTCCCGAGCTGGGCGCGCTGAGCAATCCACGGCTTGAGCGCGTCGCAGTAGTACTGCACGTGGTCGACCAGGAAGCCGCTGCGCGTGATGGTGCGCCGGATGACCGGCAGGAAATCGATCAGGAACGCGGTCTCGTTCGACACCATGCCCGGCGTGCCGTCCCGCTGCGCGAGCTCGGTCCAGACCGCGGCCGGTGTCCGGCTCAGGCCGTCGTGGATCTGGCCGTGGTAGTTGGCAACCGCCAGCACCAGCCATGCGTTCAGCTCGGTCATCGTCATGACCGCGCGGCCATCGGAGTCATAGGCGCCGCGCTCAGCGACGTTGGAGAACGTCGTACCGGGCAGCTCGTCGTGGACCAGGCGCATCATCGTGCCGATCACCCGCTCCACGATCCCGCCGAAATGCGGCAACCCCGGCGGCCGGTACGACACCTCGATGCCGTGCTGCTCACAACCCCGGCGCAGCGCCTCGCTCTTGAACTCCGAGGCGTTGTCCACGTATAGCTCGTACGGCTTCCCACCCATCGGCCACACCGCATCGACGCCCAACTGCTCCAGCCAGGCCTGCTTGTTCGTCACCATCCGCGCCAAGCACAGGCCGACCGACGTCGCCGAAGGAGCTTCGAGCGTGACCACCAGGCCGACGATGCAACGGCTCGCCACGTCGATCGCCACCGTCACGTACGGGCGGCCGATTGGAAGCCGATGCCGTTCGTCGACCACGATCACGTCGACCGGTGTGTGGTCCATCTGGACTTGCTGCAGCAGCTGCGTGATCGGTGGCGGTGCACCGCCGGCCGACTGCTTTGTCCGGGCAGCGTCACGTCCCTGCCGCGCCTGCGTAGCCTTCAGTGGATCCAGCTGCGCGACTCGTCGCAGCACCGTACCGCGCGACGGTACTTTCAGGCCGCGGACCCTGCACAGCCTGGTGATCTCACGGCAGATCGCCGCCACCGAGCGGCGCTGACAGGTGAGATACCGCGCCTGCAGCACCTGCTGGACGATCACCTCGACATCGTCGGGAAGACGGCTCCCGCCGCGGCCACCGGTGGATCGGCCCGGCAGCAGGTCCGACACCACCCCGCCGCCGGTACGCCACCGGCCCAGCAGCGCGTAGACCTGGCGCCGCGACAGCCCGAGCTCGGTCGCGGCCTCGTCCACAGCGGTCACGCTGGCCGCGTCGAGCGCGGCCAGGCGGCTGATCACCGCGGCTTGCCGTACGGCGGTCTCCCACAGCTCGTCAGACGCGGTCAGTACGCCGCGTTCAGATACTTCGCTCTCGCCCACGCGCCGTCTCCATGCCCGAAGCAACTACCGAGCTCGTGACGCTAGTGCAGACGGCTTCGGTACACCCTGATGACTCGCACGGTCAGTGCAGACGACTTCGGTACATCGCAATGACTCGAAGTCGTCTGCAAAGCGGCCACTTCGGAGCGGTAGATCTGTGCAGACGACTTCGAACATCGACAGCACCACAGGTCCCCGGCCCCAAGTAACTGTCTCCGGCCACTAGTGGTGGCCGGGGGCCGCAGCCGGGGCGGGCGGGGGCTGCGGGCGGGGGCGGGTGTGGGGTTTACAGGATGTCGAGGTCGCGCTCGATGGCGGCCAGCTCGGCCTCGGAGCCCTGGACCTTGGGGCCGGTGAACCAGCGGCGGGCGGAGGCGAACCAGTAGGTGGTCGCGAAGCCGAGCACGACGAGCACCGCGATCGGGGTGTAGTTGAAGTTGCTCCCGGTGACCGGGCTGACCTGCGGCAGCATGAACAGGATGGTGATGAAGACCACCCAGACGATCGCGATGACGCCGATCGGGCGGCTCCACCGGCCGAGGGACCACGGTCCGGGCTGGAAGTTGTTGCCCTGGATCAGGCGGAGCAGGGTCGGCAGCACATAGGCGATGTAGAGGCCGATCACCGCGATCGACGTGACAGCGGCGTACGCGGTGGTGTTCCACAGGTACGGCAGGCCGAGCACGAAGGCGCCACCGGCGGCCAGCCAGATCGCATTGGTTGGTGTGCGGGTCTTCTGGTTGATCTTGTGCCAGAGCGACGAGCCGGGCAGCGCGTTGTCGCGGGAGAAGGCGTAGATCATCCGCGAGTTCGCGGTCACCGACGACATCCCGCAGAACAGCTGCGCGCCGATCACGACGAGCAGCAGGATCTTGCCCAGCGTCGCGCCGACCGCATCGATGAAGATCTGCGCAGGCGGTACGCCGGTAGCGCTGTCGAGGGTGCCCTCGTAACTCTGGATCGCGAACGTCAGACCGATCAGCAGCACCCAGCCGGCGGCGAGCGAGACCAGGATCGACATCACGATGCCACGCGGGCCGGAGCGGGCCGCGTCGTGGGTCTCCTCGGTCATGTGCGCGGAGGCGTCGTACCCGGTGAAGGTGTACTGCGCGAGCAGCAGGCCGAGCAGGCCGACGTAGAAGGTGGAACCCCAGCCGGTGTTGTTGACGAAGTGGCCGAAGACGAAACCAGCCGACTGGTGCTTGTCCGGGATGATCACGAGCGCACCGACGATGAACAGCACGCCGACGATGTGCCACCACACGCTGATGTCGTTCAGCCGGGCAACCAGCTTCACGCCGAGCGAGTTGAGCAGCGCGTGCACCAGCAGGATGAGCCCGAACAGCAGGATCGTGTGGCCGGGTGATGCGCTGATGCCGAACTGCAGGTCGAGGAAGGCGTTCAGGAAGAACGCCGCGCCGAAGTCGATACCGGCTGTCACCGCGACCTGACCGAGGAAGTTGAACCAGCCGGTGAACCAGGCCCAGGCCGGTCCGTTCGACGGGGCGAGCTTGGCGGCCCAGTAGTACAGACCGCCCGCGGTCGGGTAGCTCGAGCAGACCTCCGCCATCGCCAGACCCACGAACAACGTCATCAGGCCGACGAACGGCCAGCCCCAGACGATCATCGCCGGACCGCCGGTGTTCATCCCGAACCCGTACAGCGTCAGGCAGCCGGACAGGATCGAGATGATCGTGAACGACACGGCGAAGTTCGAGAAGCCGGACATCGTCCGCGACAGCTCCTGGGCGTACCCGAGCTGATGCAGGCGTTGCTCGTCATCGGTCATCGGGGTCTTGTCTTGGCTCACAGGGTCCTCCTCGGCGACGCGGCGGGGAACTGCACGAGAGGCGCCCTCAATGGTCTAGCGGAAGACCATTGGTGTCAATGGATCAGGCGAGGAAGCCACGCAACAGCACCGCCGTACCGGACAGGTGTTCCCGCATGGCGGCGCGCGCGGCGGGCGCGTCGCCGGCCAGAATCGCGTCGACGATCGCCTGGTGCTGCTCGTTGGAGTGCTCGAGATTTCGTTCCAGCAAAGGGATTGCGTCGAGCAGCTCGTTCAACCGCATCCGTACGTCGGCCGTGGCCGAGGTCAGCGAGGCCGAGCCGGTGACCTCGGCGATCGCGAGATGCAGGCGAGAGTCGAACCGCCGGTAGTCGGTCAGTTTCGCGGCCTTGGAGTCGGCCAGGCACTGCCGGAGATGCCCCTCCTCGGCCGCGGTGAGAGTGCGGTTGGCGGCGACTTCGGCCGCGCCGGTCTCCAAGGCGATCCGCAGAACGAGGGCGTCGTCGAGTCCCTCACCCAGCTCGCGGGCGATCCGTTTGGCCGGTGTACGACGGGGTTTCGGCAACTGCTCGTTGACGAACGTCCCGCCGTACCGGCCGCGGCGGGACTCGACGTACCCGGCCTCGGTGAGCGCGTGGATCGCCTCCCGCAGGGTGACCCGGCTGACGTTCAGGCGGGTCGCGAGATCCCGCTCGGCCGGCAACCGGTCACCCGGCCTCACCACACCCAGCTTGATTGCCTGCAGCAAGCGCTCGACTGTCTCCTCGAACGGGTTCCCGGTCCGGACCGGCCGGAACACGGCATCGTCTGCAGGCGTAACCATGGGCTGAGCTTAGAGCGGGGTCACGTAGGCGCCGGAGATGCCGCCGTCGACGAGGAACGTGTTGGCGGTGATGAACGACGAATCGTCGCTGGCCAGGAACGCGACCGCGGCGGCGATCTCCTCCGGCTCGCCGAAGCGGCCCATCGGCACGTGGACCAGCCGACGTTCGGCCCGCTCCGGGTCCTTGGCGAACAGTTCGGTCAGCAGCGGCGTGTTCACCGGCCCCGGGCAGAGCGCGTTGACCCGGATCCCCTGCCGGGCGAATTCGACACCCAGCTCGCGGCTCATCGCGAGCACACCACCCTTGGAAGCGGAGTACGAGATCTGCGACGTGGCCGCGCCCATCACCGCGACGAAGGACGCGGTGTTGATGATGGAACCCTTGCCCTGGCGCTGCATGTACGGGATCGCCGCCTTGCAGCACAGGTACACCGAGGTCAGATTGACCTCCTGGACCCGTCGCCAGGCCTCGAGCCCGGTGTCCAGGATCGAGTTGTCGTCCGGCGGCGAGATCCCCGCGTTGTTGAACGCGATGTCGACGCTGCCATAGGTGTCGAACGCCTGCTGGAACAGGTTGTCGACCGCGGCCGCGTCGGTGACATCGGTGGCGACGAACAGCCCGCCGACCTCGTCCGCCGCGGCCTTCCCGGCGGCGGGGTCGACATCGCCGATCACGACCTTGGCGCCTTCCGCGGCGAACCGGCGTACCGTCGCCAGACCGATCCCGCTCGCACCGCCGGTCACCACCGCGACGCGCCCCTCGAGGCGGCTCGCCTTGACGTCAGTCATTCAGTCCTCCGTGCTGATGAAGATGTTCTTGGTTTCGGTGAACGCGGCCAGCGCGTCCGGACCGAGCTCGCGGCCGAGCCCGGACTGCTTGTAACCGCCGAACGGTGTCGAGTACCGCACGGACGAGTTCGAGTTGACCGACAGGTTGCCGGCCTCGACACCGCGGCTGACCCTGATGGCGCGACCGACGTCGCGGGTCCAGATCGACCCGGACAAGCCGTACTGGGAGTCGTTGGCGAGCCGCAGCGCGTCGGCCTCGTCCTCGAACGGGATGACGCTGACGACCGGGCCGAAGATCTCATCCGGTACGACGTAATCGAGTACGGTCGGCGGGAACCAGAACCCAGGGCCGCTCGGCGCATCCCCTTGGAACAAGGGATTCTCGACGTACGACGTCACGCGGTCGTGCTGCCGTTGGGAGATCAGCGGGCCCATCTCGGTCGCAGGGTCCGTCGGGTCCCCGACCTTGAAGTTCTTCACGGCCGGTTCGAGAAGCTCCAGGAAGCGGTCGTGAACGCTGCGCTCGACCAGGATGCGGGAGCGAGCACAGCAATCCTGGCCGGCGTTGTCGAAGACCCCGTACGGCGCCTGGGCCGCGGCCTTCTCGAGGTCCGCATCAGCGAAGACGACGTTGGCGGACTTACCACCGAGCTCGAGCGTCACGCGCTTCACCTGGTCCGCGCAGCCGGCCATGATCTGCTTCCCGACGGTGGTCGAGCCGGTGAAGACGACCTTCCGTACGGCGGGGTTGGTGACGAACCGTTGACCGACGACCTTACCTTCGCCGGGGATGACCTCGAAAACGCCTGGCGGCAGACCGGCTTCGAGCGCTAGCTCACCAAGGCGGATCGCGGTCAGTGGTGTGAGCTCAGCAGGCTTGAGGACGACTGTGTTGCCGGCGGCAAGGGCCGGGGCGAAACCCCAGCCTGCAATGGGCATCGGGAAGTTCCACGGGACGATGACGCCGACGACGCCGAGCGCTTCCTGGAAGGTGATATTGATGCCCCCGGCAACGGGAATCTGCTGGCCGAGCAGGCGTTCCGGGGCAGCGGAGTAGTAGGTGAGGACGTCGCGGACGTTGCCGGCTTCCCAGCGGGCGTTGCCGATGGTGTGACCGGCGTTCTCAACCTCCAACGCTGCGAGGTATTCGAGGTCGGCGTCGACCGCGTCGGCGAAGCTTCTGAGGAGCCGACCACGGTCGGCCGGCGTGACGTTTCGCCAGGTCTCGAAGGCTTTGGCGGCTCTCGCGATCGCAGCGTCGGCCTGCGCCTCGGTGGCGAGTTCGATCGGGCGGATGACCTTCTCGGTCGCCGGGTTGATCACGTCGTACGTCATGACTGCTGTCTCCTGGATGCATCGATCAGCGCGGTGAACAAGCGCAGATCCTCGGGGTTCTCCTCCGGGTGCCACTGCACGCCGAGCGCGAACGCGTGCCCGTCGACCTCGGCCGCCTCGACGGTTCCGTCACCGGCGCGCGCGGTCACTGTCAGCGCGGGAGCGACGGCGTCGAGCGCCTGGTGGTGGTAGCAGTGCACGCTGCTGCGATCCCCCAGGAGGCGTTCGGTCAGGCTGCCCGGTTCGACCTTGACCTCGGTGCGCCCGAAGACCGCGGGTGACGGGCGGTGCTCGTCGCTCGTGATCAGATCGGGCAGGTGCTGGTGAAGCGTGCCGCCGAGCGCGACGTTGAGCACCTGCAGACCTCGGCAGATCGCGAGCAGCGGCAGGTCGGCATCGAGCGCCGCCTGAATCAGCACCACCTCATGCGCGTCGCGGCCCGGCCGGGTGTCGACGGTCTCCGGATGCGGAGTCGCGTCGTACGCGGCGGGGTCGACGTCGCAGCCGCCCGCGATCACCAGCCCGTCGAGGATGTCGAGCACGGACGGGTCGGTGCCAACGGGTGGCAGCAGGATCGGTACGCCGCCGGCCTTGGCGACCGCGTCGAGGTAGACGCGGGGCAGGAGGGCAGCTTCACGCTGCCACACACCCCAGACGGTCGGTTCGAGATACGTGGTGATCCCGATCCGCGGCCGTCGGGCGTCAGAGGCGTTCGAAACCACGGATCCGCTCCCAGTCGGTGACAGCGGCGTCGTACGCGTCGAGCTCTACGCGGGCTGCGTTCGTGTAGTGGTCGACCATCTCGTCGCCGAAGGCCTCGCGAGCAATGACCGAGCCGGTGAACAACGCCGCTGCTTCTCGTAGCGTGGACGGCACGTGCTCTTTGTCGGACGCATAGGCGTTGCCCTCGAGCAGGGGCTCGAGCTCCAGCTCGTTCTCGATCCCATGCAGACCGGCCGCGATGATCGCGGCGACGGCCAGGTACGGGTTCACGTCACCGCCGGCCAGGCGGTTTTCCACTCTCAGCGACTCGCCATGGCCGACAACTCTGAGCGAACAGGTCCGGTTGTCGACGCCCCACGCAACAGCGGTCGGCGCGAAGCTGCCAGCGACGAAACGCTTGTAGGAGTTGATGTTCGGCGCCAGCAGGTAGGTGAACTCCGAAAGGCACGCGAGCTGGCCGGCGATGAACCGCTCCATCAGCTCCGAGAAGCCATGGTCACGATCCCCCGCGAGTACGGCGTCTCCGTCGGCCGACCGGAAACTCACGTGGATATGGCACGAGTTGCCCTCGCGCTCGTCGTACTTCGCCATGAACGTCAGGCTCTTGCCGTGCTGGGCGGCGATCTCCTTCGCCCCGGTCTTGTAGACCGAGTGGTTGTCACACGTTGTGAGCGCGTCGTCGTACCGGAACACGATCTCGTGCTGCCCGAAATTGCACTCGCCCTTGGCCGACTCGACGTACAGGCCGGCGCCGGTCATCCCGTTGCGGATCGCGCGCAGCAGCGGCTCGACCCGGCTGGTGCCGAGGAGCGAGTAATCGACGTTGTACTGATTGCCGGGCGTCAGGCCCTGGTAGCGCTTGTCCCACGCCGCCTCGAACGTGTCGTCGAAGACGATGAACTCCAGCTCGGTACCGACGTACGCCTCCAGCCCCCGTGCCGCCAGTCGCTCCAGCTGCTTGCGGAGGACCTGGCGCGGTGAGGCGACGACCGGCGTACCGTCCAGCCACTCCACGTCACACAGCACCATCGCGGTGCCCTCGAGCCACGGGACCAACCTGAGCGTCTCGAGATCCGGCGCCATCACGAGGTCGCCGTACCCGCGCTCCCACGACGACATCGCGTACCCGTCGACCGTGTTCATGTCGACGTCGACCGCGAGCAGGTAGTTGCAGCCCTCGGTCCCGTGCGGGAGGACCTCCTCCACGAAGTACCGGGCGCCACACCGCTTCCCCTGCAACCGCCCCTGCATGTCGGTGATCGCCACCAGGACGGTATCCACCTGGCCGCCCGCCACCAGATCCCGAAGCTCCTGCACACCCAGCTGACCGGTCACGGCGGCTCCTCAGTCCAATGGTCTACCGACGGTCCATTGACTCAAGTGCCGGGGCAGATGTCAATGCAGGGTGGCCGTGATCAGGTCGACGCCGAGATCAAACTTCACGCCGTCGGGATTCGTCAGCCCGGCGTCGTCGTACCAGCTCTGGTCCGCCTCCGGGTGCGGGCCGACCACGCCGACCCGGCCCTCGCCGTACGGCGCAGTGAGCGCGGCGACCGTGCCGTTGTCGTACCGCGCGATGACGGTCGTGTCCGGCTTGAGGTCGATGAAGGCGGTGCCGTCCTGGAAGAAGACGTGACGTGGTTTGTCGCGCCAGGTCAGCGCGATCACCGTGTCCGCCTCGCCCTGCACCGTCGCGCCGGGCGTGTCGATGTAGCCGTCAGTCGTCGCCGGCACCAGGTCGAACCCTTCGGATCCGGCCAGATAAGCACCCATACAAATCCCCAGGAACCGGCCCCCGCCCCGCACCCAGTCCCGTACGGCGTCCGCCGTGTCCCGGATGTCGTCCCACGCACCCGCGATGTCCTGCCCGCCGCCCGGCTGCACGTAGAGCGCCGCCCCCGCCAAAACCTCCGGTGTGACCTTCACCTTCTCGCCAGGTCCGACGTACACGATCTTCGCCGACCGATCCCACGCCAGCACCAACGCAGCCGCCGCCTCCGACAACTCAGGCCCCGAAGCCACCCCGCGATAAACCAGCACCCGCCGCCGCGGCTCCCGCCACCCACACCCCGCCGCCACCGCCGCAACAGCGGCCACCACGGAGAACCGCCGCCGAGTCATCACCCATCCAACCTAACGGCCTCGCGTCGGCGATCCGGCGTACCAACGGACGGGTAGTGGTCGGCCCAACCGCGACCGCCACGACGTGCGACCGCGCCCAGATGCCGCTCGGCGACGACTACTACCCGCCCTTCGGTACATGTCGCAGGCCGTGGTTGATCTCCATGGTGGCCTCAGTCTGCGTCGGGGCCTACGCGGCCGTGGAGGTGGGCGGCGTGGTGGTGCCGTGACACTGAGCGGTCAGGGAATCGCTATGCGCGGTGCGGGGTGGTGCGGAAAATCGGGGGATTCGGCCGCACCGCCCAGCGGCCCGCTTCTGGAGGACGCTTTATGCGATCTTTCGTCACTCGTCCCCGCGCCTTGGCCGTGTTGCTGGCCGGTGGGGCGCTTGCTTTCAGTCCGCTTGGTGGTACGGCGACCGCGCAGCTGCCGGTCGAGCACACTGCTAACCCGTGTTTGACGCCGGCCGAGGGGCCGGTTGCTCGTGGTGGGTTCGGGAAGGACCACCGGGACCTTTCCGCGTCGGAGCAGCAGTCGATCGAGGCCAAGACGGCGGCGATCTTGAAGGCCAAGGCGGCGCGCGGGTTGGCGCCGAAGGCTGGGAAGCTGGCGGCCGCGACGGTGCCCGTCTACTTCCATGTGATGCGGAGCAGCAGCGGTGCCGGCGATGTCACGGCGACGCAGATCAACCAGCAGATCGCCGAGCTGAACGACAACTTCGGCGGCGGGGAGTCGAGTCAGGCGGCGAACACCGGGTTCACGTTCACGCTGGCCGGCACCGACCGGTTCAACAACGACACGTGGCACACCGACGGCCAGAGCACGACGTACCGGGCGCAGACCCGCAAGGGTGGCAAGAACGCGCTGAACATCTGGCTGCTCGACTTCAGCTACCTGGGGATCGCGACGTTCCCGTGGGACTACGCGTCGAACCCGAGCATCGACGGGATCCGGGTGCAGTACTCCTCACTGCCGGGTGGTTCGGCGACGAACTACAACCTCGGCAAGACCGCGACCCACGAGGCCGGGCACTGGTTCGGGCTCTACCACACGTTCCAGGGTGGCTGCACGAGCACGAACGACTCGGTCAGCGACACGCCCGCGCAGAGCAGCTCGTCGAGCGGCTGCCCGACCGGCCGGGATTCCTGCTCGCTGGCTGGCGTGGACCCGATCCACAACTACATGGACTACTCCTACGACTCCTGCTACAACCAGTTCACCCCGGGTCAGAGCACCCGGATCAGCAACATGTGGACGGCGTACCGGGCCTGACCGGAACAGGCCGCCAGATAGCGGTTTGCCCTTTGGGGCGTCTAGGCTGCCGCCGATGCGTTTGCTTCTGACGGCCTGGGGGAACCCCGCAACAGTGGGTGCGCGGCCACTGAAAGCGAACGACACCAAACAAAAAAAAGGCGGGGGGGCGATTATCACAGGAAAAACAAAAGCAGG